>NZ_LDUL01000040.1:0-73682 GCF_001043615.1 Burkholderia sp. LK4 | reverse complement strand
AAGGTGCCGTATCGCGCGCCGCGCAGCACGCCGAAGCCGGTGATTCACGGCACGCAGTCGGCGATCGTCGTCGGGCCGAAGGGCGAGGAAATCTACACCAACGGCAGCGCGGTGAAGGTGCATTTCCCGTGGGACCGGCGCGGCAAGAAGGACGGGTCCGATTCGATGTGGGTGCGCGTGTCGCAACCGTGGGCCGGCGACGGCTGGGGTGCGGCGGCGATTCCGCGGATCAAGCAGGAAGTGCTCGTCGCGTTCAACCAGGGCGATCCGGACAACCCGGTGATCGTCGGCCGTGTGTTCAACGGCGAGCAAGGCAACCCGTATCACGGCGCGGCCGGCCAGACGATGGGGATCAAGAGCCAGACGCACAAGGGGCAGGGGTCGAACGAGTTGCTGATGAGCGACGTCAACGGTGCGCAGATGCTCTACATGCATGCGCAGAAGGATATGCATACCGTTGTCGAGGACGCGCAGTGGACTCAAGTTCTGAAAGGCGATCGGACCGTCGAGGTCGGGAAGGGCAACCATACGACGGCCATTGCGGTTGGCAACCTGTCAGACGTTGTGGTGCAGGGCAATACACTGCATCAGACTCCGCAGGGCGTGCATACGCTCGAAGCCAAAGAACTCTGGATCAAGATTGGCGGCGATGGCGGCACGCGAATCCACATGACAGCTGACTCGATCGACATCTACAAGGGCGATTCGGTGATTCACCTCGACGACAGCAACATCAATATCCAGGCATCCCGAACCGACATCAACCCGAAGAACGGCTAACACCCATCAGGAAAACAAAACATGTACCAGATGCATGAAGGCACGCTGGCGCTGCCGGCCGAGTGGCAGGACAAGACGATGAACGTGTTCGTGTCAGCCGCCAGCGGTACGGAAGGCGTCAGTTTCGTCATCACGCGCGAGCGGCTGCCGTGGGGCATGAAGTTCAATGAATATGTGGCGAGCGAGATTCGGAAGGTGGCAAAGCAGGTGCCGGACTATTCCGAGGTAGCAAACGAAGATGCCACGGTGTCTGGGCGCGCTGCGCACGTGCACGAGTTTACGTGGACGAACAATCAGGCAACGATTCATCAGCGGCTGACGATGGTGGAGTACGGACAGGTGGTGATGATGCTGACCTTCACAGCGCCCGGCACGCTGAGTGACACCCAGCGCAAGCAAATCGAGGCTGTCATTCAGAGCCTTCAGTTGCGCGACCCGATCTGAGGTCGCGATGTCGGACACGCCGAATTACAACGAGCCGAGCGGCACCGCGCAGGAGCGTCTCGATCAGATCGCCAAGCTGGAGGATGGTGAAGCCGCGAAAGCGGCCGAGCAGCCGTTCTATGAGCACCTCAACTACGGGATGCTGGGCGCCGACGCGGGCCTGACCGCCGTTGAGGGGACCACCGCCGGATTGACCGCAGCGGGTACCGCGTTGGCGGGCGGCGCTACCGGCGGGGCGGCATTGGGCGCGGGTGCTATCGCAGCGGGAACGGTGATGCTGCCGTTAGCGATCGCAGTCGGTGGAGCGTGGGCGCTCGACAAAGTCGGTGTTACGGGCTGGCTCTCAAAGGAGTTCACGCAGGTCGGTGACGCGCTGGGCCTCACAATCGGTCGCGGCGATCCGCACCCCGCATGCGTTGGTGACCGGATCGCACACTCGTCGGGCTTTATGGGGATTCTGGCCGGTATTGCCGTAGGGGTCGCGATTGGCGTGGCGGTGGCGGCGACCGTGGCGACAGGTGGACTCGCCGGTGCGTTGATCGTCGGGGCGTGCATGGCCGGCGGCCTGACTCTCGGTGGCGCGCTTGCGTCGGCCAGCCAAAGTATGGGCAGCAACTGCGGCGAGATCGTCACCGGCTCGGGCAATGTGTATTTTGAAGGGAAAAAGGTCGCACGCGTCACGGACCTGGTGACGTGCGAACATCACTCCGGCGTGCCGCAGCCACTCGTCGACGGCAGCAAAACCGTATTCGTCAATGGCCTGCCGCTGGTGCGGATCGGCCACGAGACTTACTGTAGCGGCAAAGTCAATTCGGGGCGCAACAGCATCTGGATCGACAAGACGACGGGCCACTATGGCCCGAAGAATCCGGAGTTGTCCGCGACTCAGGAATTCCTGGCAGGTTTGCTCGGGGGGATCGTAGGCGGTGGAGTAGGAAAATTTGCCGGCAAGGGGTTGCGCGATAGATTCAGACCGGAGCCGACACGATCCGCCGAACAGACGGGGATCAAGGACGAGAATCGTCCAATGTGCCAGGATCCGGTCGACCCGGTATCCGGTGAAATGTTAGAAATCCGAACGGATATCGCCATTCCCGGCATCCTGCCGCTTGAGCTAAAACGCCGCTATCGGACTCGATCGGACGATCACGGACTACTCGGGCACCGCTGGTCGGACAATTGGTCGCAGCACCTGACATTCGACGGTGACCGCTTCGTGAGATTTCACGACGGCGCCGGCCTTGCTCTCGGCTTTGATGCGCCGGACATGGCACTTGACGGTATCAACTTGCGCGAGCCGCGTTATCGGCTGGTCGGCAGCCGACTCGAACCGCGCATCTTCGACCGCGACACCCGGCAACTGCGCATTTTTTCACCACTCGTCGAAGGCCGTTCGTCGCGCCTCAGCCGGATCGAGGATCTCGACGGCAACGCGATCGTCTTTGCGTACGACACGGGCGGTCGGTTGAACCGCCTGAGCCATAGCCACGGCTATTGGCTGGAAGTCGCCTACCATGGGAGCGACCATCGGCCTGAACGGATCGTTCTACATGACGCCGACGGCGAGTTTCGGACACTCGTCGACTACGGCTATCAGGACGGCATGCTCACCCACGTGGCGAGCTTCCAGTTTGGCGAGTTCCACTACGCCTATGAAGAGCATGGCTGGATCACGCAGTGGCGGGATACGGACCAGACCTATGTCAGATATCAGTACGACACCGCCGGACGTGTCGTCGAGACCGGCACGCGGCAGGGCTATCACACTGGCCGGTTCATTTACGAAGCCGGCCGCACGCGTGTGATGGACGCCGACGGCGAGCGGATCTACGACTACAACGACGAAGGTCTCGTCACGGCCGAAACCGATCCGCTCGGCCAGTGCACTCACTCGGAATGGGAACTCGGCCGCCTGATGGCTCGGATCGATCCGCTTGGGCGGCGGACCGAGTACGACTATGACGATCTGGGCCAACTGATCGCTACGAGGGAAAGCTCCGGGCGCACGATCGGCTTCGAATACGACGGCGAGCAGCGCCTCACGGCGGTGAGTCAGCCCGACGGCGGCCGCATCAAGCTCGAGTACGATCATCTGCGCCGGTTGATTACACGCACTGAGCCGGACGGCGTCAATACAAACTATCGTTATGGTCCACGAGGCGAATTGCTGCGCGTGGTTCAGGGCAATCGCGAGACGCGTCTGGACTATGACGATCGGTTGCGATTGACCGACATCGTGTTGCCCGGCGGAGCGCACTTCCGGCGCGAGGTCGACGTACTAGGGCGGGTGTTGGCGGAAACGTCGCCCGACGGGCATATGACCCGTTTCGACTATGCTGACGGCCCGGACAACCCGCGTGGTCTACCGCGCGCGATCATGCTCCCGGATGGCTCGCTGTCGCGCGTGAAATACAACGGCGAGAGCTTGCCCGTCGAGTTGACCGATCCGCTCGGCCGCACGATCCAACGAACCTACGGTCCATTCGACTTACTTACGAAATCGATCGATGCCGCCGGCCACGCGACACATTTCGAGTACGACCATGCAACCCGGCTGACAAAGGTCATCAATGCGCTGGGCGAGACCTACACGTACCGTTACGATGCAGCCGGGCGTCTCTCGGCCGAGATCGACTGGGGCGGTCGAGCGACACGATACGAGCGCGATGCCGGCGGTCGTCTGCTGGCGAAGACGTTGCCCGACGGGGAACAGTGGCGCTATTCGTACGATGTGCACGACCGGCTCGCCGAGGTTGATGCTGGCGACGTCAAGCTTGTCTATCGCTACGATACGGGCGGACGACTGGCATCTGCGGAGGTGCAAGGCGAGCATGCTCACGTGACGCACTTTGCTTATGACCGGAATGGTCGGCTGATCGGTGAAGATCAGCACGGCGAACTGTTGCGTCATGTCTACGATGCCGATGGACAACGCTGCTTGCGGATGACGCCGCGGCGCGAGACGGCGTATGCGTACGATCTCTCGGGCGCGCTGACACAGGTCGGCGAACTGACGATCCAGCGCGATGGCCTGGGACGCGAGATCGGCCGGCAGGCTGGAGATTATGTCGCACAGCAACAGTACGATGCGCTCGGCCGCATTCGCCGGCAGATTGCGGGGCCTGCCGTAGCGTTCGAAACGTTGCAAACCGACCCGGCACGTGCGCTCGATCAACTGACACGGCAGGTTTATCACTACGACACGGCTGGACGGCTTGAGCGGGTCGACACCGATACCGATACGCTTACGTACGGGCGCGATACGCGCGGCCAGATTGTCACGGCCGGAAGTCTGCTGCAGCCCGCCGAGCATTTCCGCTATGACGCGGCGATGAATATCGCCGCGCACGGGCAGCAGGCTCCCGTGGATACTCATCACTACGCCCGGGGTGGCCTGCCGGAGCGGATCGGCTATGCGCGGTACCGGTACGACGCACGTGGCCGCACGATCGAGAAGACGGTCGAACAGCCCGGTTTTCGGCCGAAGACGTGGCAATACACATGGGATGGTCTTAACCGTCTCGTAAAGGTAGTGACGCCCGAACGTGGTGTTTGGGGGTATCGCTACGATGCGTTTAATCGCCGCGTCGCGAAGCAGCAGGTCGGCGGCAGCGAAACGGTGAGGTTCTTGTGGGATGGGCAGACGCTTGCCGAGCGCTGGGTTGAGCAGCGGGACGGCACGACAGGGCAGGTGGTGACGTGGCATATCGAGCCGGGTAGTTTCTCGCCGCTTGCGCAGGAGGCTGACGACGGCCTCCATCCGATCCTGACGGACCAGGTCGGCTTGCCGAAGGCAGTGTTCGATAAACACGGCAAGCCGGTATGGAGAGCCGCGTACTCCCTTTGGGGGAAACTGCTGCCGGCGAGGCGCGCTGCGAATGACGGGCACAGCGTGGCGATCGACACGACACTGCGCTTTCCCGGCCAGTGGGCCGACGATGAGACCGGGCTGAACTACAATCTGAACCGTTATTACGATCCGGATTCGGGGCAATATCTCTCGGTCGATCCCATCAGACTCGAGGGCGGCATTCGAACACAGGGTTATGTCCATGACCCATCGGAATATTTCGATCCACTTGGCCTTGCTGTTTGTCCGCTCCGATACGAGCGCTACAAAATGTATCGCGATGCAGGCTTTTCGGCCCAAGACGCCGCGAAAATGTCGAAAGGCATGCAGGAGGGTTACTTTGCTTCGCTTATGGGTGCACGAGGTCCGAAGTATTATGACAATCCCAACGCGACGCTCGGTGCCCCCGGGTACCAGATGTGGCTTGCTCCCGCGGAAGACTATGCTGGCGTGACCAACAGGGCAGCAGCGGTAACGGCGACGGGTAAGGCTCCCAGCGTTGTTCAGTCTTATCGGACGGGTGAACCGATATACGGAATCGCTGTTCCAAAAGATGCGGTCTCTGTACGTCTCCCCGCAGCAACGGATGGGGGCGCTAACGAACATTGGCGACCAGGCGGATTTACCGGTGTTCAGAATTCGAAGACGGGGGAATGGACGAGCAGTAACGTTAGAGAGGTTATTACCGATGGTGGTAAGCCAATGCCGGAAGGCTCGGTATTTTTTGAGATGAATCCAGATGGAAGCTGGACCCCGATCAGGAGATTTTGATGTCGTGTGAAAAGTGTCGAAGCTTTAGCGGAACGAGTTCCAACTATGAGTATCTGGGTATAAATATTTCCAGGCATGCGGAGTTGTACCGGTGCAAGAATTGTGGCCAACTTCTAGAGATTGTTGCGGAAGCGAGAGCGCCATATTTTCTTACGCTTGAGCAGGCCAAAGAGCACTTTCCGGATGCCCGAAAAGATCTCGAAAATCTTGCACCATGAATGTGACCGCACGAATATGCTCGAAGGGTACTAGGCTGGCGATGATGGCTGGAGGAGGTTCTCCGATCTCTTCTCGAAATACGAGGATTTGCCGGAGGTCCAAGAGCTGGCCAGAGACCTTCGTGAGCGACTCGATCTTGCTTACCCAATTTACCGGGTTGCCGGTCCGGAATCTGCCAAAAAGTGAATAAACTCCAATGTCCCCGCATTCGACGGTATTCGCCCCATTGATTGTGCTGGCGATTCAAAGTTGACTAAGCCTCTGCGCGAATACCTAATGCGCGTGCCCTCTTGATGATCGATGCGAGTAATTCGCGAAGTGTGATCGTGCTCCTGACTCATCCATGCCGCCGTAGCGGCTATGCCAGCTATAGAACGTCGCATCCGATATGCCGTCCTTGGGGCACAGATCCGCGATCTTCCTGCCCCTCACATCTGCCTGAACAACCCCGCATACGCACGACTGACGGGCAGCATTTCCCGCTGCCCATGCACGCGAATCCGCAATCTCCCGAGCAAGTCGCGCTCGATACGATCGATCGCTGCATACGCAACGATCACGCCGCGATGCACCTGCGCGAACCGTTCCGGATCGAGCCGCTGCATCAGCTCTTTCAGCGGCGTGCGAATCACGAGCCGTTCGCCGGCCGTGACGACTTCCGTGTATTTCTCCGACGCCTGGAAATACAGCACATCGTCGACCGAAATGAGTCGCGTCGCATCCTTCACGCCTACCGTCAGCCAGCGGATCGGCACCGCTTCTCTCGCTTGTGCCGCCTGCGCAAGCGCATCGGCCTGCGCAAGCGCCGGCCCGCCGCGCTGAAGCTTCGCGATACACCGCAGCAGCCGCTCGTCCGTCACCGGCTTCAACAGGTAGTCGACTGCTGCGCGATCGAATGCATCGACCGCATATTCGTCGTAGGCCGTGACAAACACGACATGCACGTCCGGCACCAGCGCGGCCAGCTTCAACCCGTCGATGCCGGGCATCCTGATGTCGAGAAACGCGATGTCGGGGCGTGGCGACGCGTTCAGCGCGGCCAGCGTTTCGATGCCGTTGCGCGGCATCGAAACGATTTCCAGTTCGGGCCAGAGTTGCCCCAACCGCTGCGCGAGCGAGGCGGACAGGTTCGGTTCGTCGTCGGCGATGAGGGCGGTCGGCATGTCAGTCGATCGGAATCAGCAGGGTAGCGGTGACGCCATGCGCGGCGGCGGCGTTCGTTTCGACGCAGACTCGGCCACGCTCGCCGTGCAGCGTCCGGATGCGCGCTGCGACGTTGGCGAGCCCGACGCCGCCATGCAGGCGCGTGTCGCTTTTGCCGAGGCCGACGCCCGTATCGATCACGTTGAGTTCGAGTTTGTCGCCACGCATCCTGCCGCGAATCACGATCACGCCGCCGTCGATGGACGGCTCAATCCCGTGCAGCAGGGCATTCTCGACGAGCGGTTGCAGCAGCAGCGGCGAGAACGGCAGCGCGTGCAGGTCCGCCGGCACGTCGATCGTATAAGAAAGCCGCTCGCCGAGCCGGATCGATGCGATCTTCAGCAGTGCTTCAACGAGTTCGAGTTCCTCGCCGAGCGTGGACGTCGCATCGCGCGTGCGCCGCAGGCTCGCGCGCAGGTAGCGGTTCAGGCTGTCGAGCATCGTCGATGCGCGGGCCGGGTCGCGCTCGATCAGGCTCTGCACGTTCGCGAGCGTATTGAACAGGAAGTGCGGCTCGATCTGCGCCTGCAGCAGTGCCAGGCGCGCGGCGGTCTCGGCCTGGCGCGCTTCGGCGGCTTCGCGGCGCTCGGTCTCGAGCGTCGCACGCATGCGCATCGATTGCAGGAACAGCGATACGCACACGAACAGGATCGCCGAGATGAGCAACGACGGCCCATAGTTATCCCATGTTCCGAGGCGGGCGCGCCCGAACACGTGCGGCACGTTCCCGCGGATGATCGCTGCCGATATCTCGAAACCGATGAGCACGCTGGCCGGTGCAATCACGACGGTCTTCAGCGCGAGCCCCGGCTTGCGCGGCAGCAGCCGGTCGGCGGCGTGGCTGAACAGCAGCGCGCAGAAGCCGATCGTGTTGGCGACGACGAGGTAGGGCAACAGCGGTTCGTTGAAATGGATCGCCCAGAACCCGAGGCCGACGACCGAGTTGAAGCACGCGAACGCAAGCAGCGCGGCCGGATCGCGCAGCAGCCGCGGCGGGGCGCCGGCGGGTGGCTGCGGAATCGGCGACGGGTCGGACGTGGCTCGCATGGTGTCGGGTGAGGGTGGGCGCGCGATGCGCCGATGGCCTGACCTTACTGCCGGACGGGCCGATAACGCGCGCGTTGCGACGAACGGCGCGCGGCTTTGACGAAGCGCGTCGGCTGCCGACGGTTGGCCGGTTTCCGCCACGAGTGTAGTGGAAGGTGCTGCGGAAGGACACGGGGTGTTGCCGGTTGCGCGTCGAGCACGAAGCGCCGGCTGGCGGGATAGCGCGGACCATTCAGCTCGGACGTCGCCGGCGGCCGGATTCGGTGGCGCGTCATTCGTCCCGATTCGCCGGACGATCATCGCCGCGACGCGCAACTCGTCCGCAAATTCCGGCCGCCCGTCGCAAGCCGTGTCGTCTGCCTGAGCGGCGCAGTACGGTGTTGCCGTGTCCACTCCGATCAGGCGACTTCGACCATGTCCGCGCTCCTTCACCTGAAGCCTTACGTGTACGTCATGTTCTGCGTGCTGCTCTACATCGGCATCAAGCGCTGTTTCCCGCGAGAGGTGCCGGCGGCACGACCGCTGATCTCGCCGGTCGCGTTCGGGATGCTCGGCATCGTCAGCCTGAACGGGCTTTTTCCGCATGCCGGCATCGACGCGAACGCGATTGCGCTGGCGGCCGTCCTGGGCGGCGCAGCGCTGGGCTGGCTGCACGCGAGCCGGTGGCGGCTCGAGTATCGTCCGGCGTCGTCGGGCCTGCGCGTGCGCTTGCCCGGCGACGCCAGCCTGCTCGTCACGCTGATGCTGACGTTCGTCGCCGAGACCGGCATCCATTACGCGGTCGCCGTACACGCGCCGTGGGCGGCGACGAGCGGCTTCGTGATGCTGTCGTTCGCGGTATGGGGCGTGCTCGTCGGGATGACGCTCGGGCGCGCGGTGAACGTGGTCGTGCGCTGCATGCGCCACGCGAGCGGATCGGCAAGCGGGGGGGGCCCGTATTCGGTCGATCCGCGATGAAGGGTGCGAAACAACCGGCGAGCAGAAAACCGCCGGCCGAGCATGCGATGCGATCCGTCTTCGTCAATTGGATCGGCATCGAATCGAAGCGGCATGTAACGCGCGCTGTCTTGCGCCCCGTTTTCCTGTCATGGCCGCGTCATGGTGCGCCCATAACGTTGCACGTTCCCGTCGCGGCGGCATCGCCGGAACCGCGGCGTGCGCAACCCCCTAGCGACGACGTGCCCGCGTCGCAGGCAGGCCTGCCGGGATCTCGCTCCCGGCGGCGCGGCAGTCATGCCACGCGCCATTACATTCGAAAATACGATCGACGCCGGTTCGAACCGGATCGCGGACGATCAGGAGACAGGGACCATGCTGAGCCCGCATGAATTCTCGATGCTGTTGCGTGTTGCACGTGCGCCGGACAGCGTCGATCCGTCGAATCCGGCTTTTGCCGTGCTGGTCGAGAAGCGGCTGGTCGACGATACGCAGATGCGCATGAACGCCGTGGCCGCGCGCCCGGCGCTGACACCGGTGGGCCAGATGCTGCTGGCGCGCTTCGACGAAGCGGCTTGAGAAAAAGCGTCACGCGTTCGTCGACACGAAGCGCGTGACGCGTCGAGCACTGTGCCGCTTACTGCGCGACCGGCACGGTCACATCGCTGCCGAACCAGTGCATCGAGATCTTCTTCAGCGTGCCGTCCTTGTGCAGCGAGTCGAGCGCGTCGTTGATCGCCTTCTCGAACTTCGGGTTGCCCTTGCGGAACGGGATCGCCATTTCCTGCTTGCCGCCGTTCAGCACTGCGCCCGCGCGCAGCGGCAGGTTCGACGTCTTGATCATGTACGGCAGCATCAGGCGGTCGTCGAGCGTCGCCTCGATCCGGCCGGCGGCGAGGTCGCGCAGTTTCTCCGGCGCGCCCGGATACGTCTGCACCTCGATGCCCGGCACGGTGCGCGCCATCTGGTCGTAGTTGGTGCCGAGCGTCACGCCGAGCTTCTTGCCCTTGAAATCGTCGAGCGACTTGAAATTGCGCGTGTCGTCCTTGCGCTGGATCAGCTGGGCGGCCGAGTACGTGTACGGCTCGCTGAAGTCGAGCGCTTCCTTGCGCTGCGGCGTGATCGTGACCTGGTTGACGATCACGTCGAACTTGCCGGCCTGCAGGCCGGCGATGATGCCGCTCCATTCGGTCGGGATGAACTGCGTCTTCACGCCGAGCTTGCCGGCGACCGCGTTCGCGACGTCGACGTCGAAACCCTCGAGCTGGCCGGACGTGCCGCGCGAGTTGAACGGCGGATACGTGCCCTCGAGGCCGACGCGCAGCACGCCGGCTTTCTTGACCGAGTCGAGCAGGTCGTCGGCGTGCGCGGCGACGGCCGTGAAGCCGAGGGCCGACGCGAGCAGCAGGCCCGACAGCAGGAACTTCGAACGTTTCATCGCAGATCTCCAGAGGTCAATGTCGTGTGGTGAGCGCCGGGTATCGGTCGAACCCGGGGGCGGCCGGAATACGGGCATGTAGACACTACTCGCAACCGCGCCGCGCCGGAAGTCGAATTGGCCCTGATTGAAATCGATTTCAGCAGGGCGGGGCGGCCGGCCGCGTGATTGGCGTGTGGGAGGCGTCGTACAAGGCGTGGGGAGTAGCCCAAGAAGTTGTTACGCGGCTATCGCGAGTGACGGGCGAAATCACTCGAAATTCACTCCGATTTCAGGGTCAGCAAATTGATGATGAAAGTGGATTGCACGGAGTTGGACGCCTGGACGCGGATTGGCTGGCCTGCTGCAAGCCGTTCGTTGATCGTCGACCGGTTCAGCGTCCCCGGCACCAGTTGCTTGATCAGTGCCGGGTCAAGGTTCAAGCCGTCGTGCCCGGTTCAATCGTCACTTCCTCCTTGCGTTTGCGTGGCATAAAAGTGGTTCCTTGGCTCTCGGTTTATGACTCACACAAAAGATCGGATCAGCTCGCTGCCGGAACCATTCCACCGATGGGTCGACATGTTCGAGGTCGTTTATTTCGGCCAACCGGTCCGAATGGCCAGCCGCAGCGGGCAGCCAACACGTTGTTCGATCGCTACACACACACAAATGGTGGCAGGTTTCGCCTCCCGCATCATTGGCATAATCACGACCTTTTGCGGCATCATGCGCGAGCGCTGATGTCCGATTCCGTGATGCCGACGAACAACGTACGCGCTTTGCAGCGCCCACGTGAATTCATCGAAGCAATCGCACGTGCATGTCACGACGCCGTGCCATCCGCGCCTCCAAACGTTACTCCCACCCCCTACAACCGATGCTCGCAACAACCGACCTGACGACCATAGTCAGCCTGAAGCAGATCCTCGAAACGCCCGGCGACTTCTCTGGGTGGCTCCATCTGCCGCCGAAGCCGTGGACGCTCGATACAGAGGGCGCATTCTCGGCAGACGCGCAACATGCCGAAGACGATGCATCGTCCTCGATCGCGCTGCAACCCGACTGGAGCATCACGCTGAACAGTGCGACGATCGAAGATATCGTGATCAACGCCCACGACCAAATCGACGAACCGAGCGTTTTGCAGTTGCTCGACGCATTCGTCTTTTACGTAGAGAACGATGAATTCATCCTGTTCTGACGACGTGGTTTGCCACACGTCGTCATGAAGTCCTGGCGGGACATCCTGATTGCAGCCAATCCGCTCGTTCGATTTCTCGAGGAGATTGCATTTTGGGCACCGCCTATCTCGGCCATCCAGCGGTCCATTACATTGTCCGGGATGCGATGGTCGCAAGTCGTTTAGCGACCGATGACTCCATCGACGATTTCGGTGAATTCAAGTGCCGGCATGCGGCTGACAGAGAGACCCGAGACCGGTATCGTGCGCAATCGATTCGACAAGGCGCCATGTCGCCGGGAGGCACGATGCACAATCGGGATCTGAAGCAGTTCATCGTCGGAATTCGCGACACGGTGGGCGTGCACGCAAGCATCGGCGCACCTGTGCCCGATCATGCAATGCACGCGAGTTCCCTCTCCGTGAGCGATGAAATTGCCGCATGGTTCAGCGCACTCGACGATGTCGATCTGTCGATTCCCTGGACCGCTGACGACCTCCTGTTGTACGGCAACCAGGCGAGTCTCGCGCGTGGCCAGACCGGCTATCGTGTCGACGCATCTGGCCGGCGTCTGTCCGGATGGCACGACGACTGGATCGTGCTGGGTCAGATGGGCGGCGATCCCGTGATCGTCGTCCCGGGAGGCGATGTGCTGTTCGACCGCCACGGCGCGGGCTCCTGGGCACCATCGCGCGTTGCGTCATCCCTCACGCACTTCGCCCACGCGCTGTGTATCTGGTGCGAGTTGTACGTTGGAAAGTACTCACGCGATATCTTCGACGACACGTATGAAATCCGCCCGGCATTCCTTGCTGAAGTCCGGTCGCGGATAAGCGAGGCGCTGCCCGATGCGGAAGCGGCGGTGTTCATGGAGATGGTCGGCGGGTGAGTGCGGGCGAGCAGTCTCGAGCAATGCGGAGACCAATACGCAGGCAGCCCCGGGTGACACAAGTGATTGACCGAAACACGGTCTTACTTACGGCGAGAACGAAATGCTTGACCCCGACCAGGATGACGACCTGATCCACGTCTACGCAGGTAGCTCCGGAGATGCACCGGTTCATGAAGAACTTCCCGCGCGCCAGGTCGAGCCGGGCATCTACGAATTGCTGGCATCGCCCGGCCTGGCGCTGAATCTCGCGAAAGGCGATCTTGTCCGCATCGATGACCCCGATCGTCCTGCCACGGTACTGAAGCGCGGCGGAAACTACTGCATCCAGATCTATGGCGACGCGATTCCGGATCACGAGATCGACCGGCTTGCGAGCGAGGTCGAATCCGAACTGAGCGGTACGCTCGACGGTCGTTACGGCGGATCGCTCGCGCTATCGGTGCCGTCCGGTGCGGGAGGCGAGCGAATCCGTACTGTCTTCGACGGCTTCACGGCAAGAACCGGCCTTGCCTGGTACTACGCGAACATCTACCGGAACTTCGAGGATCCGGACGACGAAACGCTGCTCGACTGGTGGCTCGAGTCGTGACGCGCAAAATCGAACACGTGTACGTCGGAGATACCGACAGGAAGATCAACCGATGACCCGCACACCGACCATCGGCACGACCGTGGCCGAAATCGAAGCAGCCGAAGCATCACTCGGCCGCGCGTTGCCGCATTCGTTCGCGACATGGCTGCTGCTCAACAACGGCAGGTCGCTTGGCGGATTGTCCGTGTTCCCTGTCTTCGATGCGCGCAATCCGCGCAAGACCTGGAATTCGATCGTTCGGCACTACAGTGAAGGTTGGCGCGCGTGGCGAGACAACTTCGACCACACGGATGCCGATTTCTCGAATCTGTTGCCGTTTGCCGAGTTCGGGACGGGTGACTACTATTGCTTCGACTACGACCGGACAGGGGTATCGTGCGAACCGGCCGTCGTCCTTTGGTCGCACGAGACGGGCGAGACGACACCGGTATCCGACAGTTTCACGGCTTTTCTGTCGATGCAGGGCGGCATGGAGGGGAGCGGGAAATGAACCTGACGGATGATCCGGCGGGGTTACGTGAACGTCAGGAGGCCGTGTGTGCGCGATACGCTCTGCGTGCTGCCGAACCCGGGCACAAGGTTGCGGTCGCGATATCGACGCTCGGGCGGATGCCTGTCTATGGCACGCGCATCGTGCTGTCGGAAGGCGATGACATCGGCTGGTTTTTCCACTGCGGCGAATATTCAGAGGCGCCCGACTTCTATCAGCCGCTGCACGCCGCACATCTGCCCACCTACCTGCCGCTGGTCTTGCCCTATTTGATGCTGCCGCCCGGCGCGCGTTTCATCATCGACGACGCCGGCTACGAAGACGTCTGGATGGATCTCCCGGGCAACGAGGCGTCGCGGTGAGTGCGCGGCAGACCTTTCGCAAGGCGCTGATGCTGCTCGATCATGGCATGACGGATCGGGGCGAAGCCGTGCTGCATCTTGCGCTGACCGAGGCCGAGCAGGAGGGCGATCGCGTTGTACTCGCCCAGTCGCTCGTCGCGCTGGGCGACCTGATGTGCGAGACGTCGCGCAGTGGATCGGCGCGTCCATTCCTGGAGCGGGCGCTTGCGGCGGCACGAGACCTCGATGCCGGCCTGCTGGCGTGCGAGCGTGACAGGGCCGAACGATTGCTGGCGCGTATCGAATGCGAGCGCATCGGATTGCAGATTCGCGGCCCGGAAGATTTCAAGAACAGGACGTTCTCGCTTGCCGACTTCGTCGCGGTTGTGCGGGCGAAGGCCGAACGGCCGGCGGGCTACGATCCGGCGTGGCAATACGATGTGTATGGAAATGACGGCGATGCAGACTGGTGTCCGCGGCAGACGATCTATATCGGCGACAAGGTACAGGTCGACGACGATCGCGAGCGCTACCCCGAGCGGGTCACCGAGCTCGGTTACGTATTCCGCTACTCGTGCGAGCACTTCCAGGACGTCGTCGATCTGGCCTGTCGTCAGAAACCGGGCGCATCGATCGACGACCTCGTCCGCTGTCTCAACCACTTCGATCGCCACGACGACTTCCTCGATCTGGATTCGAACGGCGAGTAGCCGCGAGCACGATGAACGGGACGTCGCAACAAAAAAGGACCGCCGGGGCGGTCCTTTCTCATCGGGAAGCGAGGCAGAGAAGCCTCCGCTCCTCAAGGCAGCGAAATCGTCAAATTGGCCGATTCCGGCCCGACCTTGATGACCTGCGAATAAGGCGCCAACGCCTGCAGCGTCTTGTCCTTCAGATACGTATTGAGCCCGAGATACCCGAGCAGCGCCACCAGCGCAAAAACCGCACCGATCGCCCAAACCGGCACTTCGCGTTTGAGTCGATGCGCAATCTGATCCGGCAACGGCCAATGCGGCGCGAACGGCGCCCGCTTGCCCTTCATATGCGCGATCTCGTCCCCCAGCCGCGCGGTGAGGTAAGCCAGCTTCTCCGGCCCTTCGAGCAGATACTTGCCCTGGAACCCGAGCAGCAGGCACATATGAAACACCTCGAGCGACTGCAGCCGCGCCGCACCCTGCGCGCGGCACTCCTCGAGATACTGAAAGAACTTCTCGCCCGCGAGCTGCTCGCCGAACAGCACGAGCTGCAGCGGCCGGCGTTCCCAGTCCGCACGGATCTTGAACTGCGACGACAGCACCATCTCGTCGATGGCCGCGCAGAACGCGAACTTCGCGCCGTACACATCCTCGGCCGCGATATTCAGCTTCTTCGCGCCACGCTCGAAATCCGACAGGAATTCCTGGATCCGCGTGCTGAACTCGCTCGCGCTATCCGGCTCCCGCCTGTTCTTGAGCAGGAACAGCATGAAGAACCCGTCGTACAGCAGGTCGAGCAGCGAACGGGCCTGGAACGAGGCATCCGTCGACGCCGGGGTATGCAGGGGAGGCGGCGCGTTGTCGCCGAACAGGGAAGGCGCGTAGCTCATGATGTGACCGCGATCAGTTCGAACTTCAGGTCATTGATGCCAGTCGGCGCGTAGATCATCGCGGACTGGGCCTGCAGCATGCGCTCGTACAGCGCGCCACGCGAATCGAGCGCGAAGTAGCAGGCGCCGGGGCGCACCGGAATCGCGGGCGGCACCTGCGGCGTGTACGACAGCCGCACGCCGGGCATCGCCGACAGCACGAGCTTGTCGACGTCGTCGGGCGCACCGACCTTGAAGCGGGCCGGCACCGCATCGACGAGCTCGACGCTCGGCATGTCCGCGGACACCGCGAGGTAGAACTCGGTCTTGTCGTCGATCTTGCCGGAATCGAGGCGGCCGAGGTGGAACGACGGGCGCACCTCGTCGAGCGTGATCGCGAAGTAGCGCGTCGAGATCACGGTGTCGAGCAGCTCGCGCAGCATCAGGTCGAGACGCGCAAAGCTCGGGCCCGGATCGTCGTGGCGGTACACCGGCAGGTCCGCGAGCGTGTAGCCCTTCGAGAACGTCATCAGCTGGCCCGCGAGGCGCAGCAGTTCCTGGAACAGCCGCTCGGGATGCAGCGCCGAGTGCTGGTGCAGGTGCGCGAGCGTCGCGAACGCGGCGTTCGCAGTGTGCAGCAGCCAGAACGACGCGATGTCGCCCGAGCGGAATTCGATGATGTTCTTCGACGGCTCGCGGTGAAAGCCGTACAGCGCGTTCACCTTCGCCTGCAGCGCATCGACGAGCTGGCGCAGCCGCTGGTGCAGGATCGGCGATGCGTCGATCGCGAGGCACGGCGGCACGAAGCTGTCGTCGATCTCGAAACCGGACGTCGCGGTGCGGCGCACGCGTACGAGCGGCACCGACAGCAGCTGGTCGCGCGGTTCGCTGTGCGCGATCAGCTTGACCTGCGTCTTCAGGAACGTGATGTCGGCTTCGGCTGCGTCGGTGAAGTTGTCGCCGACGCTGGTCTGCTCGCTGACGAAACGCGTCATGAAGCCGGCGGCCGGATCGTCGCTGTAGTTGGTGCCGTTCTCGCGCAGCGGGTGCAGCGCGAGATAGAACACGAATTCGTTGATGCCGTCAGGCAGCGTGTCCAGCGCGATCGGCGGCGGCAGGTCGTCGGCCTGCGGCGCGGCATACAGCGCGCCGTCCGGGAACACGAGCGCGAGCTCGGCCACCCGCAGCACGTTGCTGCCGAGTGCGTCGCGGTCGATGCGCACCGAGCGCACGCCCCAGTTGTACGGCTGGATCGCCTGGATCGATTCGAACAGGCGCGCTTCGTGGTACGCGTCCTGTCGCTGAAAGTGTTGAGGCCGGAGGAACAGCCCTTCCCCCCACAGCACCTTGGCCGAATAACTCATGTCAAATCCGGTTAATGTCGCGTTGCGATGTAATCGATTCGTTCGTGCCCGAATTAAATCGCCAATTGTTAACTCTTGTTAATTGACATTCGTGCGTCATGTTTAACCGCAGGAGACCGAAGAAAGCAAATTCAGCGGTTGCGAAGGCGCACCCTGTTGCGGTGCGATGACGGTGCCATCGGTGACCGTCATCGCGCAATTATGCAGGCCGATGATTATGCCGGATTTCTCCGACTTCACCGGATCGAACGTCAGTTTCCATCGTTGTAGTGCGGGATCGCGGAACAGCGCGACGATGCCGAACGCTTGCGCTTCGCGCGAAACCTTCTCGGTCGCCGTATAGCGCTGGCCCGGAATCAGCGTGATTTCACGCACGTTCAGCAAATCCGCGCCCAGCGCGGCTTTTTCCTTGGTCGGATCCGTAAATGCGTCGAACGGCGCCTGCTGGAACGACGTCGGGTCCTTCAGCGCATAGAGCCGCACGACGAGCGCGAGCGGCTTGTTGTCGGTCGCGGCGTTCAGGTTCGGCGCCGCGGCGAGCGTGATGCCGAGGTTGCGCGGCGGCTTCTGCGCGTCGGGCACCTCGGGCTTGCCGATGCCGGCCGCGGACATCACGGCGCTCGCGGCCGAGCCGAGCAGCGGGGCGGCCGCGCATCCGGCCAGAAGGGCGCAGGCAACCAGCGGCAGCGCATAGCGAATCATCAACGATCTCATCGTATTTCCGGCGTGCTGCCTTTATCCCTGTCAAATCTGCCGGGTATTTCCGCGCGCGTTGCGTATCCCCGACATTGCACTGTTCAACTATTAAGCACGCCCGCGTCGTGGCGAGCGCCCGGAAATTTTTTCCGCCGCCCCGGCGGCGCGTCGTGCAACCAGTAAAACTTGCCCATTCCGGCCGAAAGAAAAATCGCTGCGAGCCCGCGGCGAGCGGCCATTGGAGGGGGTAGCGCCCGGTTTTAAAAGGAATTACTCTTCACACGACGATTGAATTATGAAAAATTGATCGGTACTATACCCGCGCGCTTCTTGCAAAGCAAAAGAACCAGATTCTCAACGATTTAAAACTCACGCGCCGGTGGATATAACGATGAAAGACCGTCTCTTCGCAAAACTGTCTGGGGTAGTAGTGGCTTGCGGCGTGATCGCCGGTTGTGCGAGCCAGCCTCCCGCGCCGCCGACTGCAGAGGTGTTCAACAAGTCGCTGGCCGATGCGGACGCAGTTGCGAAGGCGGGGGACCAGGACAAGGCCCTCGGCCTGTATCAGCAGCTCGCGAAGTCGGATCCGACGCGCGAGGAGCCGTGGTCGCGCATCGCGCAAATCCAGTTCGCACAGAACCACTACGGTCAGGCAATCGTTGCCGCGCAGGAAGCGCTGCAGCGCGACGCGACCGACCGTCAGGCGAAGAGCGTGCTGGCCGTGGCCGGCCTGCGGATCGCGACGCAGTCGCTCGGCGAGCTGCGTCAGGATTCGTCGCTCGCGGGCGACGCGAAGTCCGATGCGCAGGCGCTCGCGAAGCAACTGCGCGACACGCTGGGCGAATCGGCGTTGTTCCCGCCGGAGACGACTGCCCGCCCCAGCGGCCGAATCAAGAGGACCCGCACGGTCGTGCACAAGAAAGGCACGACGCCGGCCGCCGAAACCACCGCTACGGTGCCGCCGGCGAACACGTCGTCGGGCGGCGCCGCGCCGAAGGGCGGCGATCCGTTCGGCGCACTGCGCAACTGAAACCGCAACTGACGCGATAACCACAACTAACCTGGGAGCCGTCGAGATGGCCAAGAAAGAAAGCATTCAGAAAAGCTTGCAGAAAATACGGCCGCCGCGCGTCCAGCTGACCTATGAGGTCGAGAAGGGCGATGCGATCGAGGTGAAGGAACTGCCGTTCGTCGTCGGGGTCGTCGGCGATCTGGCGGGCCAGTCCGAAATCGAGCAGCCGAAGCTGCGCGACCGCAAGTTCGTCAACATCGACCGCGACAATTTCGACGACGTGATGAAGGCGATCGAGCCGCGTGCCGCGTTCCAGGTGGAAAACCGCCTGAGCCCGGAAGGCGGCAAGTTCGCGGTCGACCTGAAGTTCCGCTCGCTGTCGGATTTCAGCCCGGACGAAGTCGTCGAACAGGTCGAGCCGCTGCGCCGCCTGCTCGAGGCGCGCTCGAAGCTCGCCGACCTGCGCAACAAGCTCGCCGGCAACGACAAGCTCGAGGATCTGCTGTCCGAGGTGCTGAAGAACACGCAGCAGCTGCAGGAGCTCGCGAAGGGCACCGGCGGCGACAAAGACGGCGAATGACGACGGAGTGTTGAGATGAACCAGCAAACGGCTGCGGCCCAAGCGAGCGGCGCGGAATACGCCGCCGGGACTTCGCTGCTCGACGACATCGTCGAGAAGAGCAAGGTCGCGAAATCCGATTCCGAGCATGCACGTGCGAAGGACCTGATCGGCGAACTCGTGCACCAGGTGCTCGACGGCACGGTGATCGTGTCGGACAACCTGTCGGCCACGATCGACGCGCGCGTCGCGGAACTCGACCGCCTGATTTCCACGCAGCTTTCCGCGGTGATGCACGCGCCGGAATTCCAGCGCCTCGAAAGCACGTGGCGCGGGATGGACTATCTGGTCAAGGAAAGCAACACCGGCCAGACGATCAAGATCAAGGCGCTGCACGCTCCGAAGCGCGACCTCGTGCGCGACTTCAAGGGCGCGAGCGAATTCGACCAGAGCGCGCTGTTCAAGAAGGTCTACGAAGAGGAATTCGGCACGTTCGGCGGCTCGCCGTTCGGTGCGCTGATCGGCGATTACGAGATCTCGCGCCAGCCGGAAGACATGTACTTCATCGAGCAGATGTCGCACGTCGCGGCAGCCGCGCATGCGCCGTTCATCGCGTCGGCGTCGCCCGAGCTGCTCGGCCTCGAGTCGTTCTCCGACCTCGGCAAGCCGCGTGATCTCGGCAAGGTGTTCGATACCGTCGAATATGCGAAGTGGAAGTCGTTCCGCGACGCCGAAGATTCGCGCTACGTCGGCCTGACGCTGCCGCGCTTCCTCGGTCGCCTGCCGTTCAATCCGAAGGACGGCCAGACCGCGGAGAACTTCAACTTCGTCGAAGACGTCGACGGCACCGACCACGACAAGTACCTGTGGTGCAACGCCGCGTGGGCGTTCGCTGCACGCCTGACGGCTGCATTCGACGACTTCGGCTGGTGCGCGGCGATCCGCGGCGTCGAAGGCGGCGGCCTCGTCGAGGACCTGCCGACCCACACGTTCAAGACCGACGACGGTGAAGTCGCGCTGAAGTGCCCGACCGAAATCGCGATCACCGATCGCCGCGAGAAGGAACTGAGCGACCTCGGCTTCATCCCGCTCGTTCATTGCAAGAACTCGGATTACGCTGCGTTTTTCGCTGCGCAATCGGTGCAGAAACCGAAAAAATACAGCACCGACAGCGCGAATGCGAACGCCGTCCTGTCCGCCCAGCTTCAGTACATCTTCTCGGTGTCGCGCGTGGCGCACTACCTGAAGGCGATGATGCGGGACAAGATCGGCAGCTTCGCATCGGCGCAGAACGTAGAGACTTTCCTCAACCGGTGGATTTCGCAGTACGTCCTGCTCGACGACAACGCGTCGCAGGAACAGAAGGCGCAATTCCCGCTGCGCGAGGCATCCATACAAGTGTCGGAGATTCCGGGCAAGCCGGGCTCGTATCGTTCGGTCGCGTTCCTGCGCCCGCACTTTCAGCTCGACGAACTCTCGATTTCTCTGCGACTTGTCGCTGATCTGCCCAAACCGGCAAATTCATAAGCGAGTAAATCGCCCGGGCGGGCCGCCTGGGTAGGACGTTAAAACCACCTCTTTGGGGAGTCGAAGGGCCATGTTACATATGCACTTGCAGTTTGGTAGTCCCGCGGTGAAGGGCGAGTCCGCGGACAAGGACCACCAGGGCTGGATCGAACTGAAATCGTGGGATCACTCGATCGTTCAGCCGCGTTCGGCAACCGCATCGACCGCTGGCGGTCACACGATGACGCGTTGCGAGCACGGCGACATGATTTTCACGAAGGAAATCGATTCGTCGAGCCCGCTGCTGTACCAACACGCTTCGGGCGGTACCACGTTCGACGAGGTGACGGTTCATTTCTCGCGCGCTGACGGTGAAGGCAAGCGCGTGCAGTATCTGGAAGTCAAGCTCAAGTACGTGATCATCTCGAGCATCGCCCCGAGCGTTCGCGAGGAAGGTCTGCCGCTCGAGACGTTCTCGCTGAAGTACGCAGCCGTGCAGTGGAAGCAAACCCAGCAGAAGATCGGCGGCAACCAGGGCGGCAACACGCAAGGCGCCTGGAGTCTGACGAAGAACGACAAGACCTACGCGGTCTAAGGTCGGTTGCGGCAGCGGGGCGCTCGGCGTCCCGTTGCCGTTTTCGCTGTAAGTACCGGCCGATGAAACGATTCGAACCCAGTTTTCTCGACAAGCTGTTCGACGACGAACCGCACCTGCCGGCCTCGGCAGCGATGCGGCAATTGTCGCTGGACGAGCTCAAGAACACGGTCGCCCGCGACGTCGAGGCGATCCTCAACACCCGTATCGCCCACACCGAGAACGAGCTGGCCACGCTGCCGGAGTGCCAGAAGTCGGTGCTGACCTACGGGCTGAACGATTTTGCAGGGCTGAGCCTGGCGAGTCACTACGACCGCGCGTTCATCTGCAAGTCGATCCAGCAGGCCATCGCGCGCCACGAGCCGCGCCTGCAGCAGGTGCAGGTGACGTTCGAGCTGAACGAGCAGGCCACCAACGCGCTTTATTTCGCGATCCAGGCGCTGCTTGTCGTGCACCCGGCCGAGGAGCCGGTGAGTTTCGACGCGATGCTGCAGCCGTCGACGCTGCAGTATTCGGTCACGCGCGCACGCGCCGCCAGAATGCAGTAAATCAAGCCGCCGAGCGGGCCGGACCGCCCGGTGATGGTTCAGGGTCCGGCAGGAAATATTGAGGTTCGGGGTCGTCGATGGAAGAATTGCTGCCGTATTACGAGCGCGAATTATCGTTTTTGCGGCGCTATTCGCGAGATTTCGCCGAACGTTATCCGAAGATCGCGGCGCGGCTCGCGCTGTCCGGCGAGCATTGCGAGGACCCTCACGTCGAGCGGATGATCGAGTCGTTCGCGCTGCTCGGCGCGCGCATCAACAAGAAGCTCGACGACGATTACCCCGAATTCACCGAAGCGCTGCTGGAAGTGCTCTATCCGCACTACCTGCGGCCGTTCCCGTCGTGCTCGATCGCGCAGTTCACGCCGGCCTCGCCCGGCCAGCAGACCGAGCCGGTCGTGATCGATCGCGGGACCGAGCTGAAGAGCCGCCCGATCCGCGGCGTGCAGTGCCGGTTCCGCACCGCCTATGACGTGACGCTCGCGCCGATCCGCATCTCGGAAGCGCGCTACACGCCGGTCGCGCTCGCGCCGAGCGCGACGGTGCTGCCGTCGAACGCGACGGGCGTGATCTCGATCACGTTCGAGTCGCTCGCCGCGCAGCTCGATCTCGGTGCGCTGAAGCTGCCGACGCTGCGCGCGCACCTGCACGGCGAGCAGTCGTTCGTCGCCGCGCTGACCGACTGCCTGTTCGTCAACGTGCTCGGCGCGTATGTCGAGCCTGAACGCAACGGCCGCTGGACCGCGTTGCGCAAGCTGCCGATCGCGCACGCCGGCTTCGACGAGGACGACGCGCTGATCGACTACCCGGCGAAATCGCATCCCGCGTATCGCCTGCTCACCGAATACTTCGCGTTCCCCGACAAGTTCGATTTCGTCGACTTCGACATCGCGGCGATCGCGCGCGCGACGGGCCGCTGCCAGCGGGCGACGCTGCACCTCGTGCTGCAGGACGTGCGCAGCGATTCGCACGTCGCGCGGCTGCTCGAGCTGCTGACGGCGAGCCACTTCCGGCTGTTCTGCACGCCGATCGTCAACCTGTTCCGCCAGCACGGCGAGCCGATCCGCATCACGCACCGCGCGGTGTCCTACCCGGTGATCGCCGAGGCGCGGCGCGCGTTCGCGTACGAGGTGTACTCGATCGATTCGGTGAAGCTCGTCAGGCAGCAGGCACACGAGGAATCGGTGATCGAATTCCGGCCGTTCTACTCGCTGCATCACGGCGAATCGGCGCGGATCGGCCATTACTGGTTCGCGCGCCGCAACGACTGGGTCGCCCAGAAGAGCCCCGGTTATGAAACCGAAATCTCGATCGTCGACATCGATTTCGAGCCGACGTCGCCGCAGACCGACACGCTGAGCCTCGACCTCACCTGCACGAACCGCGACCTGCCGGCCATGCTCGCGTTCGGGCTCGAAGGCGGCGACCTGTTCCAGGAAGGCGGCGCGCAGACGAGCGGCATCTCGATGCTGCGCCGCCCGACGCAGAGCGTGCGCTTCGAGCGCGGTCGCGCCGCGCACTGGCGGCTCGTGTCGCACCTCGCGCTCAATCACGTGTCGCTGGTCGCGCACGGCCTCGCGCCGCTGAAGGAAATGCTGACGCTGTACGACCTGCGGCGCACCGCCGTGTCGATGCGCCAGATCGACGGCCTCGCCGGCGTCGAGCAGCGCGGCGCCGTGCAGTGGCTGCCCGGCAAGCCGTTCGCGACCTTCGTGCGCGGCATCGAGATCCGCCTGACGATCGACGAGGAGCACTTCGTCGGCGCGAGCCTGGCCTCGTTCGTGCGCGTGCTCGACAGCTTCTTCGGGCTGTACGTCCACCTCAACAGTTTCGTTCAACTAGTCGTCGTGTCGAAGCGCACCGGCGAGGAGATCATCCGATGCAAGCCCCGGACCGGCGAATCGATCCTGGCGTAGTCGACGCGCTGCTCGACGAACCGCACCGCTTCGAGTTCTTCCAGGCCGTGCGCGTGCTCGAAGGGCTGTTCGCGCGGCAGGCGTCGGATGCGCCCGGCGCGTGGCGGCAGGGCGACGTGGTCGCGCAGCGCATCGAATTCCGCAACACGCTGTCGCTCGGTTTTCCGCCGAGCGAGATCGAAGGCGCGCGCTCGTTCGACGGCGACGGCACGCAACTGAAGACGGACGAGCAGCGCGGCGCCGCGCTCGCGGCCGGCGAGCTCGGCCACGTCGAGCTGACGCCCGCGTTCTTCGGGCTGCTGGGCGGGCAGGGCGCGCTGCCGCTGCATTACACCGAGCAGATCATCGCGCGCGAGCACCTGAAGCGCGACCACGCGGCGCGCGCATTCTTCGACGTGTTCTCGAACCGCGCGACCGCGCTGTTCTATGCCGCGTGGAAGAAATACCGGCTGCCGTTCCATTACGAGCTCGATCGCGACGAACGTTATCTGCCGCTGCTGCTCGCGATCGCGGGCGTGCCGAGCGACGAAGTGCGCGACAGCCTCGCGGCCGGCGTGGGCGGCGTGCTCGACGAGGCCGTTGCCGGTTATGCGCTGGCCGCGCGGCACCGGCCGATGTCGGCCGCATACCTGCAGCGCACGCTGTCGGACTATTTCCGCGTGCCGGTGAAGATCGACCAGTTCGTCGGCAAGTGGTACGACGTGCCGCCCGACCAGCTGAGCGTGCTCGGCGAGGTCAACGCGGTGCTCGGCGCGACGGCGCTCGTCGGCGAACGCGTATGGCAGCGCGACATGCGCGCGCGGATCGTCGTCGGCCCGCTGTCCAAGCGCGACTACGAGGCGTTCCTGCCCGGCGGCGCGCAGGCCATCGCACTGGAGCGGATGCTGACGCTGCTGGCCGGCGTCACGCTCGAATACGAGGTGAAGCTCGTGCTCAAGCGCACCGAGGTCGGTGCGAGCGTGCTCGGCGCCGGCTCGCGGCTCGGCTGGGACGCGTTCCTGTGCACGCGAGACGCGCTCGAGGATCGCTCCGACGCGCGTTACGAACTGCACGTGATTCACTGATTCCAAGGGTCTGTTTACATATGGAACGCGCATGCGAATGCCCGAAATCGCTCGTCCCCCAAGGGGACTTCCTAACGGGGCGCAGGCAAGAAGTGAGGAGCGCCGTTTGGCCGAGCCAAACGCCCCGCAGGAAGTCCCCTTGGGGGACAAGGGACGAGCGACGCCGCCATGCGGGCGATTTCGGGCATTCCCGTGATATGAATTTTTTGATTTGGGGTTGCCACGAGAACGGCCGCTCGCCGCGTTGCGCTCCTTGCGAATACGTCAGTATTCGCGGCGTCCCACGGGGACTTCCGTTGGTCGTCGCGCGCCTCGCGAGCGGCCGTTCTCGTGGCAACGCATGCGCGTTCCATATGTAAACAGACCCTAACAACAAACACGCAATCGAACCTGAGATCGACGCCATGAGCACGCCTCTGAAGACCCTGATCACGAAACTGAACCCGCTGTGCCGCCACGCGACCGAGCGTGCGGCGAGCGCGTGCCTGGCGCGCGGCCACTACGAAGTCGATCTGGAGCACCTGTTCCTCGCGTTGCTCGAGGAGCCGGCGGGCGACCTGCCGCTCGCGCTGCGCGCGAGCCGTGTCGATCCGCATGCGCTGCGCGCCGATCTGGAGCGCGAACTGACGCGCCTGAAGACCGGCAACACGCGCACGCCTGTGTTCTCCGTGCACCTGATCGCGCTGTTCGAGCAGGCGTGGCTGATCGCGTCGCTCGATTCGCAGCTCGGCCGCATCCGTTCCGGGCACCTGTTGCTCGCGCTGCTGACCGCGCCGGATCTCGCGCAGTTCGCGCAGCGGATGTCGTCGCAGTTCGCGGAAGTGAACGTGACGGACCTGAAGCACAAGTTCGACGAAATCATGGCCGGATCGAGCGAGGCCGAACCGCGCCAGGGCGATACGGAAGACGGCGGCCTCGCGCCGGCAGCCGACGGCGCGGCGCCCGCGGCGGGTCCGTCGAAGACGCCCGCGCTCGACACGTACACGACCAACCTCACGCAGCGCGCACGCGACGGCAAGATCGATCCGGTGATCGGCCGCGAAGCCGAGATCCGCCAGGCGATCGACATCCTGATGCGTCGCCGCCAGAACAACCCGATCATGACCGGCGAGGCCGGCGTCGGCAAAACGGCGGTCGTCGAGGGCCTCGCGCTGCGCATCGCGGCCGACGACGTGCCGCCGCCGTTGCGCGGCGTCGCGCTGCACGTGCTCGACATGGGGCTGCTGCAGGCCGGCGCGAGCGTGAAGGGCGAGTTCGAGAATCGCCTGAAGAGCGTGATCGACGAGGTGAAGAAGAGCGCGCACCCGATCATCCTGTTCATCGACGAGGCGCATACGATCATCGGCGCGGGCGGCCAGGCCGGCCAGAACGACGCGGCGAACCTGCTGAAGCCGGCGCTCGCGCGCGGCGAGCTGCGCACGATCGCCGCGACGACGTGGAGCGAATACAAAAAGTACTTCGAGAAGGACGCGGCGCTTGCGCGGCGCTTCCAGGTCGTGAAGGTCGAGGAGCCGAGCGAGCCGCTCGCGGCCGCGATGCTGCGCGGGATGTCCGGCCTGATGGAAAAGCACTTCAACGTGCGGATCCTCGACGATGCGATCACCGAGGCCGTGCGTCTGTCGCACCGCTACATCAGCGGCCGCCAGCTGCCGGACAAGGCGATCAGCGTGCTCGACACCGCGTGCGCGAAGGTCGCGCTCGCGCACAGCGCGACGCCGGCGGCGATCGACGACACGAAGAAGCGCATCGAACGGATCGACGCGGAAATCGCGTCGCTGGAGCGCGAGGCGGCCGGCGGCGCGGCGCATGATGAGCGGCTCGGCGAGCTGCGCGGCGCACGCGACACGGCGCTCGAACAACTGGCGAAGGACGAAGCGCGTTATGAAGCCGAGCGCGTGATCGTCGCCGAGATCACCGAGCTGCGCGATACGCTCGACAAGGCACGCGGCCCATCGGAAGACGGCCAGCCGGTCGATGTGCAGGCGACCCGCGACAAGCTCGCCGAGCGCGTCGCGGCGCTGCACGCGCTGCAGGGCGGCGAGCCGATGGTGCCGCTGCAGGTCGACGGCCATGTCGTCGCCGAGATCGTCGCCGCGTGGACGGGCATTCCGCTCGGCCGGATGGTGAAGGACGAGATCGACACCGTGCTGAACCTGCAGCCGCTGCTCACCGCGCGCGTGATCGGCCAGGACCATGCGCTCGACGCGATCGCGCAGCGCGTGCGCACCGCGACCGCGAACCTCGAGGATCCGAACAAGCCGCGCGGCGTGTTCATGTTCGTCGGGCCGTCGGGTGTCGGCAAGACCGAGACGGCACTCGCGCTGGCCGACATCCTGTACGGCGGCGAGCGCAAGATGGTCACGATCAACATGAGCGAGTACCAGGAAGCGCACAGCGTATCGGGCCTGAAGGGCTCGCCGCCGGGCTACGTCGGCTACGGTGAAGGCGGCGTGCTGACCGAGGCGGTGCGCCGCAACCCGTATTCGGTCGTGCTGCTCGACGAGGTCGAGAAGGCGCACCCCGACGTGCTCGAGATGTTCTTCCAGGTGTTCGACAAGGGCGCGATGGACGATGCGGAAGGGCGCGAGATCGACTTCCGCAACACGCTGATCATCCTGACGTCGAACGTCGGTTCCGCCGCGGTGATGCAGGCGTGCCTGAACAAGCCGGCCGAGGAACTGCCCGATCCGGATGCCCTTGCCGAGACGCTGCGCCCGCAGCTGTACAAGACGTTCAAGCCCGCGTTCCTCGGGCGGATGAAGGTCGTGCCGTACTACCCGATTTCCGACGACGTGCTGGCCGAGATCATCGAGCTGAAGCTCGAGCGGATCCGCCGCCGGATCGAGGCGAACCACAAGGCGGCGTTCGAATGGGACGAGTCGCTTGTCGACGCGGTGCTCGCGCGCTGCACCGAAGTCGATTCGGGCGCCCGCAACGTCGACCATATCCTGAACGGTACGCTGCTGCCGGAGATCGCGGGCCACGTGCTCGGCCGGATCGCCGACGGCGCGGCCATCGCGCGCATCGCGGTGCACGCGGACGAGGCCGGCGAATTCACGTACACCGTCGAATGAGCGCGGCCGCGCATCACCCAGCATTGATGAACTGAAACCATGCCGATCAATCTCCCCGAGCTGCTGACGCCGATCAGCGATGCGTCGCCCAGCGGCGACGACCTGCTGTTTTCGAACGAATTCGACGCGATCCAGGACGCGCGGCGCTACGACGATCCGACGCTCGACCAGGGCGAATGGGTGACCGAGATCAAGGAGGCCGACTGGGGCTTCGTCGTCGATCACGCAGGCGAGCTGCTGCGCACGCGCACGAAGGACCTGCGGCTCGCCGTGTGGCTGACCGAGGCGCTCGCGCTCGAGGACGGCATCACCGGCCTCACCGAAGGTTATGCGCTGCTCGAGGGCCTGTGCCGCGACTTCTGGGACACCTTCCACCCGCTGCCCGAAGACGACGACATCGAGCACCGGCTCGGCAACGTCGCATGGCTGTCCGGCCGCACGGCCGAGCTGCTGCGCGCGGTGCCGTTGACGGACGGCGCGTCGAACGCGTTCAGCACGCTCGACTGGGAAGTGGCGCAGCACGTCGCGCAGGCCATCAAGCGTGACCCCGAACACGCGGACGACATCGCACGCGGCAAGCCGTCGATCGAGCAGATCGATTCGTCGCGGCGCGTGACGTCGATCGCGTTCTACACGGCGCTGCTCGCGAACCTGAAGGCGTTCGAATTCGCGCTCGATGCGTTCGAGGAGCGGCTCGTCGAGCGCGCGGGCGATTCGGCGCCGAGCTTCCGGCAGGCGCGCGACGCGTTCGAGACCGTGTACCGCCTCGCCGAGCGCTTTGCGCGCGAGCAGGGTTATACGGGCAGCGCGCCGCACACACAGTCGGCACCGCAGGCGCAACCCGAGCGCATCGAGCCGGTGTTCGGCAATCCGATTCAGACCGAGGAGACTCACGTGCAGCCGCAGCCCGTTCCGCGCGCCCCGGTGACGCAGATGATCGCCGGCATCCAGAACCGTGCGCAGGCCGTCGACCAGCTGCGCGCGGTCGCCCGCTATTTCCGCCAGACCGAGCCGCACAGCCCGGTCGCGTATCTCGCCGACAAGGCGGCCGAATGGGCCGACATGCCGCTGCACAAGTGGCTCGAGAGCGTCGTGAAGGACGACGGCTCGCTGTCGCATATTCGCGAACTGCTGGGCGTGAGGCCGGACGAGCAGTCGTAAACGCGAAACGGGCGGCGCATCGCTGCCGCCGCCCGTCGCCTGCCGGGCCGCTTCGCACGAAGCGGCCCGTGACATCCCTCTACGCTTACTGCCCCACCCGGAACTCGATCCGTCGGTTCCGCGCCCGCCCGTCTGCCGTATCGTTCGGCGCGATCGGCTGATCCGGCCCGACACCCGTCGTCGTCATCTGCTGCGGCGGGATGCTCTTCGTGATCAGGTAACCCTTCACCGCATCCGCGCGCGCCTGGCTGAGCGCGATGTTCGACGTGCGGTTCCCCGAGTTGTCGGTGTGGCCGATGATGTCGACCGTGCGGTTCTGCATCTTCGCGAGCGCGGCCGCCATCTGGTCGAGGATCAGCTTGCCCTGCGGCGTGAGCGTCGCGCTGCCCGTCTCGAACTCGATCGTCCGGTTCGCGAGCGTCTGGTCGAGCACGCCCTGTTCGGATGCCGATACGCGCAGCCCGTTCCTGATCGTATACGTCGGGTTCAGCGTGTTCGCCATGTCGCTCGCGAGCTGCTGGCGCTGCGCTTCGTTGTGCACCTCGCCCTTCATCTCGATCTGCGTGCCGTTGATCTTCAGCTGCCCCTTGCTGATCTGCTTGAGCTGCGCGCCGAGCAGCTTCTGCACGTTTGCGCTCCAGTTCGGCGGCGTTGCGACGTCGCCGACCTCGATCTGGTCGACGACGTTCGTCGCGCCGTAGGTGTCGCGCAGCTTCTGCAGCACGGCGGCCTTGGTCGCCTCGTCGGGCACCTTGCCGCCGACGACCACCTGGCCGGGTGTCGCGGCCGCGGGCGGCGGCGTGATGGTGCTCGCGGTGCCGGCCGTGCCGTGCACGACGGCGCCTGACGCCGTCCCCGGTGCGGCACCGGGGTTCGCGGGCAGCGCGGTCGTCGCGACCGTGCCGTTGCCGACCGGCGTGACCGTCGCGCCCGTGTTCTGCGCGAAGGCCGTGCCGCTGCCGATGAACAGGCCGGAGGCGAAGAGGGCGGCGAGGACGTGATTCATGCGATGCATCCCGTCAGCCTCCGATGAACGCTTCACGGAACGCGTCGATGGCGACGCGCAGCGAGAGTTGCGGTTGTTCGAGGTAGCTGACGAGCTTGCTGATCTGGTGATCGTTTTGCGCATGGGCGTCGATCCACTCGGGATCGTCGATGTCGATGTTGTGGGCGGCGTAGGTCTGCGGGTCGACGACGCTCAGCAGCGTCTTGGCCGACGCGCCGTTGAAGCCGATGATGAGCCGTTCGCGTTCGGCGATCGTGCCGATGAAGATCGCGAGCTCGAAGTCGGCCTGCGCGACGAACGGCGCGATCAGTTCGAGCCAGAACGCGGCGACGAGGCTGCGGTAGAACGGATCGACCGGCAGCGGCAGCGTGAGGCCGCGCTCGATGTGCGACGAGCCGCTCTGCATCACCGGCCGCAGCAGCGAGCCGAGCGCGAGCATCGCGCCGCGCAGCCGCACGGGATGACCGCTGTCGAGCAGCATCTCCTGGAGGCCGTACAGCGACTGGTGTTCGACGAAATCGTTGAAGGTGCCGTCATGCGACGTGCCGGGGCCGCCGACGTCGATCGGCACCTGCGTGTCGCCGAGCGCCTGCAGCGCGCCGGGCGGCTCGTCCTTGCCCAGCAGCGGCGGGATCTGCGTGGCGACGCGCGACCACAGCCGCGCGAACGCCAGCGGGCTGCGCGCGAGGAACGCGAGCGGCCGGTCGACCTCGAGCGCCGTTGCGCCGAGGAACGGGAAGCGGCGCATCGACACGTCGTGGCTCGCGACCATGTGGCCCGCGATCGCGAGCTTGCTGCGCGAGCCGAGGAACGCGAAATGCATCGGCTTCGCATCCTCGTAGACGAGCTTCCAGCGCGGATCTTCCGCGAGCAGTTCGAGCGCCTGCGCGATCCAGCGATCGAGCGTCTGCAGCAACTGCGGATTGTGCGGGCTCTTCACGAAGTCGCCGCGCGACGGGATCTTGCCGAAGTAGGCGATTTGCGCCTGTACGGTTTGCGTCATTGCGCCCCCTGTGCATTCGTTGCGTTGGCGGCCGCGACGGCCGGCGCTGCGGCCGGCGTACCCGTGCCGGACTGGGTCGCGTTCTGCGCGGCGCCCGCGCTCGCGTCGGCGACCGACGACGGCAGCTGCAGGCCGCGCAGGCTCTGCTGCTGCGGCTGGTCGCTGCCCCCGCCGCCGGACGGTTGCGACGTGCTGATGATGCGCATCGTCACCGACACGTTCACGCTGCCCTGCGCCCACGTCAGGTCGAAGGTGCCGTCCGGACGGCGCTTGCGTTGCGCCGAGTTGATCAGCTTCTCGAGGCCGTAGCGGCCCGGCTCGTTGACGAGCTGCACCGTGCGGCCGTCGAAGGTCGTCGCGGACAGCGTCGCGCCCGGCGAGCCCTGCGGGTTCGGCCACACGAAGTTGGTCCACTGCGGCGGCGTGTTGCGGTAGCGCAGTTGCTGGCCGTCGATCGCGATCGTGTATTCCGTCGTGCCCGTGCTCGGCTGCGGCAGGATCTGGAACACCGTCTGCGGCTCGGACGACGCGGCCGCGCCGCCTGCCGCACCGCCCGCGAGCGGCGCGACCCAGCGCGCGAAGCCGTTCGTGAAGTCCGGCGTGAGGCCGATGCCCATGTCGCCCCACGTGCGGGCGGCGAGGGTATCGCCGCGGCGCACCGCGAGCGGCCCGAGCGTCGTGCCGACGAACTTCGCGATCGAGCCGTCCGGACCGAACACCTGCGCGATTTCACCGGCGCCGGCCTCGACCTTCGCGCTCGCCGCGAACGGGTACTTCGTCGCGAGCGAGTTCTGGAACGGCTGGTAGACCTGCGCGTTCCACACCTTGTTGACTTCGGCGCTGGCCGGCTGGATCACGACCGCGAACGCCTGCATCAGCGGCCGCACGAGCAGCGGACGCAGCGACTTGCGTTGCGAATCGGTGAGGCCGGTCAGCATCTGTTCGTCGACGAGCTTCAGCGAATCGGCGAGTTCCGAACCGTTGCCGTCGAGCGTCTGCTGCATCAGCTGGCGCGCGCCCGGGCCCGGGTCGCCCTGGTTCTTGATCACGTTGAAGCGCGTGCGGACCTTCGACAGCGACTCCATGTAGCCCTTGAGCATCGACGTGCCGTCATGCACCGCGACGATCCGCGCGAGCCCGATGAATTCCTGGCCGATCGGACCCATCGGCACCTCGGCCGGATTGCCGTTGATGTCGATGTTGGCGGCCGCCACCTGGCCGGCCGGCGAGCGCGAGAACAGTTGCTTGACCCAGTTCACGACACCCGTCTGCGCCTTCTTGATCGTCACGTTCGCGAGCGACGGGTTGTCCCATGACGTCTGGTCGTACGCGGTCTCGAGGATCTTGCGGATCGGCGAATCCTGCGGGTCGCCGAGGCGGTTCATCCCGTCGACGGCCTGGCCGAAGCTGCTGAAGCCCTGCACGGCGATGCCCTGCATGAACTTCTGCCAGTGCTGCGCATACTCGGTCTTGTACATGCCGACGAGCGTCTTCTGGATCTGCTCGGGGCTGCCCTCGAGCGTCAGGTCGTCCTGCGTCGACGTGTTCAGCACCCAGTCCTTCGCCTGCAGTTCCTTGGTCGCCGCGTCGCGGATCGCCGGCTGCACGTAGTCGAACCACGCTTCACGCGTGAACGTGCCCGGAATCGCGTAGCTGCCTGCCACGAGCCCCTGGTTGCCGTCGCCGACGATGCGCGCGATGGTCATCGGCGCGAAGCGGGTCGACGCGCGTGCCTTGATTTCCTCGTACACGCGCTGGCGGGCCGGCATGCCGCGTACGACGCGGCGCAGGTTCTCGCGGGTCTGGTCGACGAGCGCGAGGTTCGCGTCGATCATCGGCCAGTCGTCGTCGTTCACGCGCGACAGGTAGAACGAGATCATGCGCTCCGCGCTCTTGATCATCTCGTCGCGCGGCATGTTGCCGCGATTCGTCTCGAGCCATCCGCGCCAGAAGCGGGCGAGCTGGTCGGTCAGGTGCGCCTGCTCGACGTGACGCTTGTCGGACAGCATGAGGTACGTCTTGAGCGCGTTGTACGCGTCCTGCACGTTGGTCGGCGACGCGTCGCTGTAGAGGCCGCCCTGCGGAGCGGCCGGCTGTTGCGCTGCGGCCGGCGCGGTGCCGGACGCGGCCAGTGCGGCACCGGCCTGCGGCGCGGCGCCTGCCGCGTTCGTCGAGACCGGAATCGCGCCACCCTGCACGGCGCCCGATTCGGGCGGGCGCGTCATCGGCACGAGCTGCTCGGGGTGCGCGTTCACGTCCTTCATGAACGACGCGAGATTCTGCGACACGGGGGCCAGCAGGATCTGGCGCACGCCGTTGTAATACTCGGTCAGCAGGTGCTGCTCGAGACGGTCGCCCTGGTACAGGCCGAGCGACACCGAGACCGGCTTGTCGCGGCGGAACTGCTCGAGCTGCTCGATCCGGTCCTCGAGGATGTCCATCGCCTGCAGGCGCGACTGCAGGTCGTTGCGGCCCTGCTGCAGGCGCGTGACGTTGTCGAGGTCGGCCTGCACGTTCGCGACGAGCTGCTGGTTGCCGATCGTCGACCAGGTCCAGCCGCCCAGCGCGAGCGCGAGCGCCGCGACGAAGCCGAAGAAGGTCGCGTAGCGCAACCGGGTCTTGGTCGGGCTCGCGAACTGCCGCACCGTCTGGCGGTCCGCGAAGATCACCTTCGAGAACAGGTCGCGCAGGAAGAAGCCGTTCTTCGAGAACGCGCTGTGCGGCTTCGGCAGCGCGCTGCCGTCGAGGCCGAAGCGCTGCGCGATGCGCTGCGCGGCCGCGCTGTTGGTTTCGCCTTCCTGCAATGCGCTGGTGAAGTAGAAGCCGCGGAAGATCGGCTTGTACTGGAACGGGTTGTTCTCGAACAGCGTCGCGAGGAACGCGCGCAGCGACGGCTTGATCGTCGAGAATTCGAGCGGGAAGCTCAGCTGGCCCGGCGACAGCTGGTTGCCGCGCGACAGCGACAGCTGCGCGACGCTGATTTCCTTCAGCCCTTCGTACAGTTCCTCGAAGTGCGTGTCGAACTGCGCGACTACGTCGCGCTTGTCGTCGGGCTCGTAGGGCAGGGTGGCGCCCCACACGCGGTCGTACTCGTGCTTGTCGCTGCTGCTGAAGAATTCGGTGAAGCCGGTGATCAGGTCGGCCTTCGTGAACATCACGTAGACCGGTGCGAACACCTCGAGCTTCTCCGTCAGCTCCTGGACGCGCTGGCGGAGGTTTTTCGCGAGGTTGATCGCGAATTCGGGGCGGTTGCCGGTGAGTTCGGCGATGCTCGCGGTGACGATGATGCCGTTGATCGGCGCCTTCGGGCGATAGCGCTTGAGCAGGCCGAGGAAGCCGAGCCATTCGCTGCGATCTTCCTCATGCACCGAATAACGGCCGGCCGTGTCGAGCAGGATCCCTTCGGTCGTGAAGAACCAGTCGCAGTTACGCGTGCCGCCGATGCCGTGGATCACCGCGCTGTTCTTGTCCGCGAACGGGAACTGCAGGCCGGAATTGAGCACGGCGCTGCTCTTGCCCGCGGCCGGGTTGCCGATGACGATGTACCACGGCAGTTCGTACAGCGCGGAGCCGCCCGACACCTGGCCGATCTTCGACGTCTTGATCGTCTTCACCGCGTCCGACAGCCGCGTGCGCAGCACGTCGAGATCGGCCGTCTTCGCGTCGGGGGCGAGCGCGGCGGCGGCGGGCGCGGCGATCTTGCCGGTTTCCGCCTGCTCCTCCAGCACCTGGCCGAGCTGCTGGTTCGCGCGCTTCACGCGCCAGCGGCGCCACAGCGCGACGACGAGCCACAGCGCGAGGATCGCCGCGAACGCGATTGCCGCCCACAGGAGCGGCAGCTGGAGCATGTCGGCGACGATGAAGAGGATGGCCGCTAGCGCGACGATCCCGACGATCGAGAGCGTACGCGGATGAGTCAGCACGTTGAGGATGCGTTGCATAGGACGTTCAGGTTCCGGTGCGATTCGGTGAGGCGACGCAGGCGCGTCGAGCGGCAAGGGTGGCGCCGCGATGTGTCGCCATGCTGTCAAACGGGATGAAGGGGGCTGGCATCAATGCGCCCGCGGCATCGGAGAAGGCGCGCGCATTAACGAAAGGACGCTGTGAGATTTAAAACGGAAGCGGCGGCCGGAAAAAATCGCGCACCGGAATGCATGATTTTTTGCGCCGCCCATATCGTTTCCTGCCGGGATATTAAAAAGCCCCATGCCGCCCTCATTATTTCCTGTCCGGCAGCCCTGGCTAGCTGCCGCGTCCCAGTTTAAAACCGGGTTTATGGTATTCCACGTGCCCGAGATCCATCATTTTCCAGCGGCCCCCCCAGGTCAGGCCAACCTGTTCGGCGACCTGGCCGTACAACTGGTAGCCGCGCATCGCCCACGGATCTTTCTCGGAAATGACCAGCTTGCCGTCGCGCAGGAATGCGTTGTCGGCCGCCAGCCCGAATTGGTGATAACTCTGGAAGGCCGCCGCGTTGGTCACGTTGCCGCCCATTGCCGCCAGCCGGTTCTGCCGTTCCGGGCTCCGGTAACCTTCCAGCAACGCCATTTCATATCCATATTGTTCGTGCATGATCTTGTAGACCAGCAGCAAACGAGTACGGAAATCCGGATCCAGCAGGTTCCAGTCGCGGCTTGCATCCTTCAGCGCCGGACGTACCTGTTCGACTTCCTTGGTGGCGAAGACTTCCGGCGGCAGCGGCGGGGGCGGTACGAGCTGTTCGCCCTGCAGCAGGGCGGCGATCTTCTCGTCGGGCACGCGCGCCGTGTCGTCGTACTGGAACAATTGCCGGCCGCGTAACGCAATGGCGACCAATGGCGGCGTCGCAAGAATACCTGCCGATACCATAATCATCAAGCGCCGTCGAACCAGTAAATTTTGCACATCGTTTAAAGCGCCGCGCGTAACGCTTGCCGATTTAACAATCTGACTTCGCGTACGCGCGGCGCGATCGTTCGCACGGCGTGTAAGACGGCCGTGAAACTGGGCGACGGATTCGAAAACGGTCGCGCGGATACCCGGTAAAAGCAACAGTGCCGCAACTGCTACGGCAAGGGCGAAATAGGCGACGAGTGCGACGGCAATCAACGAAATCCCCGGAAATTGGAATTGATTGTGTTTTGCAATGCTTGCTCTTAGAATCAGGCTGCTTCGAGAGGCCGGGCTATATTATCGCGGTGAATTAAACCAGGATTCAATGAGACGCTGAATGAGTGCGCCGGAAAATTCAAATTCGAAATCTCCGCCCAGCCTGCTGTCCGATACCAAACCGGCAGGCGACGGAGCTCAGCAGTCGCGCATTCTCGCGAATCTGGAAGGACGTGTCACGCCGCCGGCCGAACCGCCGCGCCGTTCGCTGAAGGCGCCGATCGCAGCCGTCGTTGCACTGGTGGTTGCCGTCGGTGGCTGGGGTGCATGGCGCATGCAGCATTCGAACGAGCAGGCCGCCGCCGTCACGGCCGAGGCCGCACCCGCGCCGGCGAAGGCCGCAGCGGCCAGCGACGCTGCCGTGCAGGTCGCGCAAAATGCGGCATCCGCCGCGCAGCCGGCCACGATCGTCAACGACGACGCAGCTTCCCGAACCGTTGCTTCCGCATCGTCCGCGTCCGCCGCGGACAACAGCCGCCTGTCGCGTGCGCTCGCCAACGGCGCCGACGATGCATCGGGCACGGCCACGGCCGGTGCGGCGGCCGCTGCCGCTGCTGCTGCGACCAAGACCGCGAAGGCCGACGCAGCGAAGAACGCGAAGGTCGCGGCGCACGGCAAGACCGACACGAAGGCCGAAACCAAGGCTGACGCAAAGGCCGAGGCCCGCAAGCATCGCAAGGAACAGCAGGCCGAGCTTGCGCAGGCGAAGAAGCGTCGCGACGCGACGTCGACCCGCACCGCAAGTGCGAAGGCGGCCGGGAAGGACGATCCGGATGCGGATCTGCTCGCGGCGCTCGTCGCGCGCACGAAGCCCGCCGACAAGAAACTCGCCGCGCAGAAGGCGCAGGCCGTGCCGACCAAGACGGCCGCGACGGCCGGCTCGCTGGCGTCGCGCGTGAAGGAATGTTCGGAGCGCGGTTTCTTCGAGGATCAACTGTGCCGCTGGCGCGTCTGCGAAGGTCACTGGGGCAAGGATCCCGCGTGCCCGAGTGCCGCGCAGTCGGAGACGCGGCAGTAACGCGTCTCGTGTGCCGGCCTGCCGCACCTGCGCCGCCCGTTGGGCGGCGCGTTGCTTTTGGGGTGCGGAATCGGCCGGTATGATGCGGCGTGACGCTGTCACCGGCGCGTCATGCCCGTCGGGCATACGTTTCCTTTCCTTTTCCGGCGCGGGTTCGCGACCCGCGATGCGCGGCGCGCCGCGCGCCGCACGACCTTCGACACGATGGACCTGATCGTACAGACTTACGGCGCCGATACGTCCGGCATGGTGTGCGGATTCCGCTTCGATCCGGGCGGATCCGGCGCGACGCTCGACGCCGACACGGCCGCCGCGTGGCTGCGCACGTGCCGCGAGCGCGATGGCGCGTCGGACGATTTCGTCTGGCTGCACTTCAATCTCGCACACGGCGCGAGCGAGCGCTGGATGCGCACGCACCTCGATCTGCCCGACAGCTTCTTCGAATTCCTCCACGAAGGGTCGCGCTCGACGCGCATCGAGCAGGAGGACGGCGCACTGCGGGCGATCGTCAACGACGTGATGTTCAACCTCGAACTGACGCCGTCGGAAATCGCGACGCTGTTCGTCCACGTCGAGCGGCGCATCATGGTCACCGCGCGGCTCAAGCCGCTGCGCTCGGTCGACACGCTGCGCGCGTGCGTGCGCGACGGCGAGCAGTTCCGGTCGCCGGCGGAGCTGCTCGTGCACCTGCTGCGCGACCAGGCCGACCTGCTGATCCAGATCATGCGGCGCACGAGTGTCGACGTCGATCGCATCGAGGACCGCTTCCTGTCGCAGCGGCTCACGTCGAGCCGCATCGAGCTCGGCGCGATGCGCCGCACGCTGACGCGCCTGCAGCGCATGCTCGCGCCCGAGCCCGGGTCGATCTTCCGGCTGCTCGCGAAACCGCCCGCGTGGCTGCACGTGGAAGACGTGCAGGAGCTGCGCGAGTCGACCGAAGAGTTTTCGCTGGTGCTCGCCGACCTGGCCGGGCTCAACGAGCGGATCAAGCTGCTTCAGGAAGAGATCGGCTCGCGTCTCGACGAGCAGAACAACCGGACGCTGTTCACGCTGACGCTCGTGACCGTGATCGCGCTGCCGATCAACATCGTCGCCGGCTTCTTCGGGATGAACGTCGGCGGCGTGCCGTTCTCGGAGAACAAGCACGGCTTCTGGCTGATGGTGCTGCTCGTGGCGGGCTTCACGGCACTCGCCGCGTGGTGGGCATTCCGCCGGCGCGACGACCGCTAGCGGCATCGACCCGTCAGCGCAACAGCGCGATCGCGCGTTCGCCGATCACCATTCCAAGCAGCCCGACGAGCGCGACGAGCGGCGGGGCCGGCGAGCGCACGTGCAGCAGCGCATACAACACGCCGACGCCGAGGCCCACCGCGAGCGAGGTCACGTAATCCGTCATGGCGGTCTCCCGTGTGATCCGGCGTCAGGGTTTGAGGATGACGCGCTCGCGCGCACCAGCCAGCACCGCGCGATACGCATCGTGCGCGCGCTCGAGCGGATAAATGTAGTCTTCGCCGATCGGGAACGGGCGCAGGGTGCCGTTGCCGAAGCCGGGTGCGAGCGTGTCGAGGATCTGCGCGACCGCGGCGCCGCCGAGCTGCAGCGAATCGATGCCCACGAACGTGTGCTGGCCGCGATAGAACGCGAAGATGTCGAACGGCACGCTGCGCTCGATCGTCGAGATGAAGATCTGCCGCGCACCGATCGCCATCGACGCGTTCGCCGCTTCGAAGTACGGGCTGCCGACCGTGTTGTAGACGATGTCCGCGCCGCGGCCGCCGGTCGCTGCGCGCACCGCGTCGGCCACCGGTTCTTTCGACGCGTCGATCATGTGCACGTCGCTCGATGCGTGGCCACGATAGCCGCCGGCGCTGCGCTCGACGCCGATCACGGTTGCGCCGTGCGCGGTCGCGAGCTGGATCGCGGCCTGGCCCACCTTGCCGTTCGCGCCGAACACGAGCACGACGTCGCCGGCCGTCGGCATGCCGGCGCGGCGCAAGCCCTCGTAGGCTGTGACGAACGGCACGCCGACGCCGGCCGCTTCGTCGAGCGTCAGCACGGCGGGCTTGCGGCGCACCAGTGCCGCGTCGAGCACGAGCCATTGCGCGTGCGAGCCGTCACGCCCGACGCCGAGATCGCCGCCCGAACCCCACACTGGCGCGCCGATCCAGCCTTCCGGGCCGCTGCGCACGATGCCGGCCCAGTCGCGCCCGGGCGTGCGCGGCCACACCGCGTGCGGCATGCGGCCGAGCGCGGCCTTCACGTCGCTCGGGTTCACGCCGGCCGCGTGCACCTCGATCAGCATCTGGCCGTCGCCCGGTACGGGCGTGTCGATTTCCCTGACCCGCGCGTCGAGCGACTCGATGTCGGCGGCGGGGGCGTCGAAGCGGATGCTGCGCATGGTGATCTCCGTGGCGGTTGGCTGCCGCGCGGCCCGGTGGGGCGGGGCGTGCAGCGAGTGAAATGGATGAACGCAGTCTAGTCGGCCCGGTTTGACGCGGAAACCCGCAAAGACGGATGATTGTTTTGCGATAAACGCATAGCCAAATCCGAAGGCACCGAATGGACGATTTCCTTTCCCCGCACCTGGCGCTGTTCGTCGACGTGGTCGACCAGCAGAGCTTCTCGGCGGCCGCCCGCCGGCTGGGTGTCGCCGCGTCGTCGGTCACGCGGCGCATCGACCGGCTCGAGACACAGCTCGGCATCCGCCTCCTGCATCGCACCACGCATGCGCTGCGGCCCACCGAGGCCGGGCAGTTGCTGTACGGGCGCGCGACGCGGATGCTGGCCGAGCTGCGCGGCCTGCAGGAAGACCTGCACAGCCAGCAAGACGAGCCGAGCGGGCTGCTGCGCGTCGACTGTCCGGCGCCGTTCGGCCGGCGGCACCTGGTGGCCGCGCTGGCCGCGTTCATGCAGCGTCATCCGGCGCTGCAGGTCGACCTCGTGCTGACCGACAGCATGGTCGACCTGCAGGGCGCGCGGCTCGGCTCGGACGTCGATCTCGCGGTGCGTATCGGCCCGCTCGAGGACACGCGCCTCGTCGCAACCGTGCTGGCACCGCAGCGGCGCGTGCTGTGCGCGAGCGCGGCGTATCTGGCGCGGCGTGGCGAGCCGGATACGCCCGACGCACTCGCCGGACACGACTGCCTCGCCTGGCACGGCGTGCCGCCGCCGGGCGCGTGGCGCTTCGGCGAGCGCCGCCACGCGCCGGCGCAGCCGCGGTTTCGCAGCAATCATTCGGAAGCGTTGCTCGAAGCCGCGATCGACGGGCTCGGTCTCGCGCACCTGCCGACCTGGCTCGCGGGGGACGCGCTGCGCGACGGCCGCTTGCGCGCGGTGCTGCCGCAGTTCGCGGCGGCGCCCGAGCCGGCGACGATCCACGTGTTGCGCCAGCCGGCGCGCGGCACCGCACGCGCGTCGCGGCTCGTCGCGTTCCTCGCGACGTGGTTCGCGCAGCCGGCGTGGGATGCCGCGTGGGCGTGACGACGACGGCGGGCGACGGCCGGCGACGTGTCGCCGGGCCTGACGCACGCCGGGCATGAAAAAGGGCCTCGCACGCGAGGCCCGTCAAAGGTCGGAGAAACCGGTACGCCGGCCGGCCGCCGCAGGCTGCGCGGCACCGGCCGGGCGCGCACCGTTACTGCGTGACTACCTTGCGCGGCTTGAAGATGCCCTGGTATTGCAGTGCCGGGCGTTCCTTCGTCACCGGTTCGATGCCGCCGAAGGTCGGCGTCTGGCGCAGCTTCATCGCGGCCGGCGATGCGACCGAGCCGATCGACGTCGAGCGCGATGCCGGCGCGAGGTTGTTCGCGACGAGCAGCGCGGCTTCGCTCTTCAGGTTCGCGAGCAGCACCGGATCGGTCGAGCCGTTGACCTGCGTGAGCAGCCCGCTCCAGGCCGCGTCGCTGTAGTTCACGACGTAGTAGTCGAGCCCGCTCGGGTCGGCCACCACGCCCGTGCAGCCGTCGATCCGCGTTTGCGTCTGCGTATCCTTCAGCGCGAGCGTCGTGCGTTTCGCGAGACCCTGGCCGTACGCGAGCGTGATCGGCACCGTCCACTGCAGGCCCGGATACGCGTTCTTGTTCGGGAACGGCTGCTGTTTCAGCGTGACGACCGTCTGGTTCTTCGTCAGGTCGCATTGCGTGTCGAGCGAGATCAGCGGCACGCCGGTCTGGCGGACGTAGCTGTCGCCGATCGCGCCGATCGCCTGGCCGCTTTCCTTCGACAGCGCATCCCACAGGCGCTTCGGTGTGCCGTTGCCGAACGAGTAGTCGACGAGGTACTGCTGCAGACCCTTGCGCAGCGTCTGTTCGCCGAGATAGTTCTCGAGCGTCTTCAGCACGTGGCCGCCCTTGTCGTACGTGAACGCGCTGGCGCTCAGCACGAAGTCGTTCGAGGCCCAGCCGTTGAAGTTCGGCGCGACCGGGAAGGCGTTCGGGCCGATGTCACGATTGATCACGCGGTACTTGTTCTTCACCTGGTCGAGCCAGCTGAACTCGTCGGGGAAGAACTGGATCGTCGTCTTCGTCTCGAAGAACGTCGCGAACGACTCGTTGAGCCACACGTTGTCCCACCAGTCGGTCGTGACGAGATCGCCGAACCACTGGTGCGCGACTTCGTGCGTCAGCACCTCGTTGCCGTAGTGCGACATCGGCTGGCCCGGCTGCGGCAGGATGTCGTCGGCGAACTCGAGGATCGACCCCCAGTTCTCCATCCCGCCGAAGTTCAGGTCCTTCTGCTCCTTGAACGCATCGTTCGCGGCCACCGTGTCGAACTTCGTGAGCGGCAGCGCAATGCCCGTGTAGCGGTAGTAGAAGTCGAGCGCCTGCTTGGTGCGGTCCATTGCCGGCTTCGCCCAGTCGCTCATGCCCGGCGGCGTGAACACGCGCAGGTGCAGGCCGCCCTTGCCGCCCGGCAGCGGGCTCGTGAAGTCGTCTTCATAGGTGTCGAACTGGCCGCCGCCGAAGAACAGCAGGTACGACGGCATCGGCGGGGTCTTCTCGAACTGCACGAGCTTGTAGCCGCCGCCGACGTTGGTCGACGGCTTCTCGGCCGCGTTCGACACGACGCGCCAGTTCGACGGCACTTCGGCCGTCACTTCATAGGTCGGGCGGAACGCCGGCTCGTCCCAGCCGGGGAACCACTGGCGCGACAGGTTGGTTTCGCCCTGCGTGAGGATCGCGCCGCTCGTCTTGCCGTCGGTGCCCTTCAGGTCGACGCGGAACACGCCTTCCGCGGCCGAGCAGCCCGGATACGGATCGTCGCCGCAGCTGCCGCCCGTCTTCGTGCCCGGATCGTCATACGACTTGAAGTTGATGATGCCCGACCACTCCATGTGCAGCGAATAGTTGCCCGGCGAGATCGTGCCGCTCACGGGGCGCAGCTGGTAGAAGTCGCCCTTGTCCTGCGGCGTCGCGATCAGCTGGATGTTGCCCGGCTGCAGCGTGATGCGGCCGTTCGTGAACTTGATCCGGTGGCCGGCGATCACGATGTTGTTGACCGGCTTCAGCACCTTGATCTCGACGTCGGCGCGGCCGTCGAACGCGTTCAGCGCGTCGTTCGGGCGGAACCACAGTCGGTAGTTCACGGGCACCACGGTGTCCGGCAACTCGACAGGCGACACGCTCTTGTCGACGTTGGATGCGCTCGGCGGCGCGTTGACGGTGGGCGACGAGCCCGAGTGCGGTGCGCCGGCGGAGCTGAGCGCGGAAGCGGAGCCTGCACCGCCGTCGTCACCGCCGCACCCGGCGAGTGCGAGCGCGGCGACGAGCGGCAGATAACGCATCTTGCGAATATCGATCGACATGACTGAAACCTCGATTGTTGAAAGAATCGTTCAGTGCTGCGAAAACGCCGGCAAAAACAATCCCCTCGCCGTTAATCAACAGCGATGAAAATGCCAATGACGGATTATTCGAAAACGCGGCGGCTGACTACGTGAAGGTAATCATGGTTTACTGCCCCCTCTGGATTTCCGGATGTCGGTTAACTTGCCGGTTCAAAATGGCCGGGCGCGTGTTGTACTGAGTTGATTTCGCGCGCACGACACGGAGCCGCACGCCCTGCGCGAGCGCGCGATTCCCTTGAACCGACGACCTACGGGGCTGGCCGGGCCGGGCCGCAGGATGGCCGGAAGGCGTGTCGCCGTTCCGTAAAATCGCCGTCATGCGGCTTCAAGCTTTGTCGGCTTGCTCGAAGGATGCGTAAATATACTTGATGGTTTTAGGTAAAGGAAACGAAAAATTTAGAAATTGCATCTATTGAATTCGCCGCGCTTCATTGAATGCTGGAAAGCATTAATGCGCTTTCCGTTTGGCTGGTATTTTCGTAGTTTTAATCTATTAACGATCCGGCGTGGCCGCGAAAACTACGAAATCCGGTGTGCGGGGGCGCACTCGGTACAATGCAGCGACGATCCGCTCACCGATTGCCGCGAGGAGGCCCCCATGCCACGAACCCTGTTCCGAATCGCGCCGCTGCGCGCCGTGCTGCTGCTGTTCGCCGCCGTGCTCCTGCTCGGCGGCTGCGCGGGGCTCACGCGCGATTCCGTGCGCGTGTCGGTCGCCGGGCTCGACCCGCTCGTCGGGCAGGGCCTCGAGATGCGTTTCAACCTGAAGCTGCGCGTGCAGAACCCGAACGACACGCCGATCGAATACGACGGCATCTCGGTGGCGCTCGACCTGAACGGCACGCCGTTCGCGAGCGGCGTGAGCGACCGCTCGGGCGTCGTGCCGCGCTTCGGCGAGGCCGTGCTCGACGTGCCGGTTTCCGTGTCGGCGTTCGCCGCCGCGCGGCAGGCGTGGAACCTGCCCGGCGCGGCTGCCAGCGGCGAGTTGCCGTATGCGCTGCGCGGCCGGCTCGCGGGCGGCGTGCTCGGCACCGTGCGCTTCAGCGATGCGGGCACGCTGCGCATGCCGGCGACGCCGGGGTGGGGCGGGTAGACGATGCCGGGCCGGACGAAGCGTCGCGATCGCGGCGCCGTCTGACGATTCCTGACGATCGGGCTTCGAATGCCTTACGTTTTGCGCGTCAATCGCGTTTAGACTGCCTCAGTCCGGAGGGCCGGGCGACTTTTTCGAGAGGACACCATGGCAGCGAAATTCGTCATCAAGAAAGCGAGCGACGGGCAGTTCCTGTTCCACCTGAAGGCCGCCAACGGCGAGATCATTCTGCGCAGCGAGCTGTACAAGACCAAGGCGTCGGCGGAAAACGGCGTCGCGTCGGTGCGCAAGAACGCGCCGGACGATGCGCGCTACGAGCGCAAGACCGCGAGCAACGGCCAGTTCATGTTCAACCTGAAGGCCGGCAATCACGAGATCATCGGCACGAGCGAGCTGTACAAGGCCGAAGCGAGCCGCGAGAACGGCATCGCGTCGGTCAAGCAGAACGCGCCGGATGCCGCGCTCGACGACCAGAGCTGAGCGGCCCGGTAGCGCCAATACGCCGCGGGCATCGCGCGGGTGGCAGTCGGGGCGGTCGCCCGCGCTTTGCCGCGCGGGCAAAGCGCGGTATGGTGTGGTCCGCGCGGCGCATGCCTGTAGCGCCGCCTGTCTGAAGCCAACCGTAGCCGAGCTCGCGTGACCGATTTCCCCGTTTTCCACTGGACCGACGCCGACGGCGCCGAACATGCCGTGCGCTGGCGCTCCGAAGCCGGCGTGCAGCCGCCGAAGCGCGCGGTGCCCGCCGACGACCGTCTCACTGCCGACGCGGCCTACCGCCTGGCCTGCGAGGGCACCGCGCTCGTCTGGCAGGGCGACTTCCAGAATGCGCGCCAGCTCGTGCAGGCGATGGCGCGCCGCGTCGAGCGCAAGCCGAAGAAGGCGAAGGCCGCGGTGGGCGTCGACGCATTCAACCTGCATCGTCTTGCGCAATCGCAGCGCGCCCGCACGCTCGGGATGCTGCTGATCCCGCTCGATGCCGACTACACGATCCCGCTGCGCCGCGCGCCCGACGTACGCGCCGCATGCGAGGAAGCGTACGGCCCGGGCGGCGAACCGACGGTCGTGTCGCTGCGCGAGCTGCTCGGCCTCGTCGGCGCGCACGAATGGCGCAAGAAGGGTGTGCCGATCCCGGCGCTGGGCGGCGCGCCGATCCATCCGCACTACGGCGTGTTCTCGCCGGTACGCGGCGAATACGTCGAGCTCGTCGCGCGCGCGCCGCTGCCGGCGACGTCGCTCGCGTTCGACGTCGGCACGGGCACCGGCGTGCTCGCGGCCGTGCTGGCGTCGCGCGGCGTCGAGCGCATCGTCGCGACCGATCAGGATCCGCGGGCGCTCGCCTGTGCGCGCGAGAACGTCAAGCGGCTGGGCCACGCGGGCCGCGTCGAGGTCGTCGAGGCGGATCTGTTTCCGGCCGGCCGCGCGCCGCTCGTCGTCTGCAACCCGCCATGGGTGCCGGCCCGTCCGAGTGCACCGATCGAATACGCGGTCTACGATCCGGACAGCCGCATGCTGCGCGGTTTCCTCGCGGGGCTCACCGACCATCTCGAGCCAGGCGGCGAAGGCTGGCTGATCCTGTCCGATTTCGCCGAGCATCTCGGCCTGCGGCCGCGCGACACCCTGCTGCAGTGGATCGACGAAGCCGGCCTCGTCGTGCTCGGCCGCGAAGACATCCGCCCCGCACACCCGAAGTCCGCCGACGCCGACGATCCGCTGCATGCGGCACGCCGCGCCGAGGTCACGTCGCTCTGGCGGCTCGGCGCACGAGCCTGACCGCGCATTTTCGGTAAACTATCGCCATTCCTCACGAATTCCCGCCGCCGGGCCGTGGTCTGCCGACCGTGGCCCGGCGCCGCATCACGATGTCGAACAAGACCCACGAAATCCGCCCGGAGCAGTCCGTCGAGCTGCTGAAGGAACTGCACATCCTCACCCGCGACGGGAAGCTGAACCAGGACAGCCGCCGCAAGCTGAAACAGGTCTATCACCTGTTCCAGTTCATCGAGCCGCTGCTTGCCGGCGTGCAGGCCGATCGTGGCAGCGTGACGCTCGTCGACCATGGCGCCGGCAAGTCGTATCTCGGCTTCATCCTGTACGACCTGTTCTTCAAGCAGCAGCCGGGGCACGGCACGGCGGCATTTGCGTCGCACGTGTACGGGATCGAGACCCGCGAGGAACTGGTCACGCGTTCGGCCGAGCTGGCCGCGCGGCTCGGGTTCGGCGGCATGTCGTTCCTGAACCTGTCGGTCGCCGATTCGATCACATCGCCGAAGCTGCCCGAAACGGTCGACGTCGTCACCGCGCTGCATGCGTGCGACACGGCGACCGACGACGCGATCCGCTTCGCGCTCGCGAAGCGCGCGCAGCACATCGTGCTCGTGCCGTGCTGCCAGGCGGAAGTCGCGGGCGTGCTGCGCAAGAACAAGGGCAAATCGCTCGCGAACGCGCTGACGGAAGTGTGGCGGCATCCGCTGCATACGCGCGAATTCGGCAGCCAGATCACCAACGTGCTGCGCTGCCTGCAGCTCGAAGCGCACGGCTACCAGGTCAGCGTAACCGAGCTGGTCGGCTGGGAGCATTCGATGAAGAACGAGCTGATCATCGCGCAGTACAAGAACCTGCCGCGTCGTCGGCCCGGCGAGCGGCTGAACGAGATCCTGGGGATGTTCGGGCTTGCCGAGCTGAACGCACGTTTCTTCGTGCCGGAAGCCGCGGCGGCGGGCGGCGAGGTCGCGGAGCCGGCTGAAGGCTGAAGCACGGGCGGGCGGACGGGCGGCGGCGCGCGGCGCGGCGCACGTTGCACGCCGCACGTTGCACGCCGCGTCAGACGTCGTCGCCCGGCCGGCGCATCCATTCGCGCCAGCCGTCGTGGCCGAGGCGGCGCAGTGTTTCCTGATTCCTTTCGTAGATCGCGGACGCGTCCGGGAACGCGTCGACCGCGCGCGCGATGCTGTCTTCGCGCAGCAGGTGCAGGATCGGATACGGCGCGCGGTTCGTGTAGTTCTCGATGTCGTCGGGCTCGCTGCCTTCGAACCGGTAGTGCGGATGGAAGCTCGCGATCTGCAGCACGCCGTCGAGCCGCAGTTGCCGCACCAGGCGGTCGGCAAAGAACAGCGCATCGTTGTAGTCGACGAAGTCGGCGAACGCATCCGGGAAGATCAATAGCGTCGTGTCGACCTGCTGCGGGTCGGCCGCGTCGAGCGCGCGCAGTTCCGTTTCGAGTTCGGCGAGCGCGTCTTCGAGCGTCGTCGCTTCGCTGATCGCGTAGCGCACCTGTTCCTTCACGTAGACGCTTTTCGCGAACGGGCACAGATTGAGCCCGATCACCGCGCGCGCGAGCCAGTGCCGCGTGGCGGCGAGGATGTCGTCGTGCGATTCGGGGCGGGTGTCGGTCATCGTGAAACCAGTCGGGCGGAAGGGCGGCGAGGGCCGCATTGTAGCGGGCGCGCAGGGTGCGGACGCGCGCGGCCCGTCACGCGCACGCGGCTTCGATCAATTGCGTGACGAGCGCGGGTGCGGTGCCGATCGGCGTTTCGCCGTGCCGGTAGGTCTGGCTCGCCGCGTAGATACCCTCGATCACCAGCGCGAGCGCATCGGCGAGCGCCTGCGGTTGCCGCGCGCCGGCGCCTTCGCATAGCGCGACGAGCCGCTTCATCAACTGTTCCTTGTTCTGCGCGACGCGCTCGCGCGCCGGGTGCGATGCATCCGGAAACTCCGCCGCGACGTTGACGAACGGGCAGCCGCGATAGTCCTTCTGCGTCGCGCGCTCGGCCAGGTCGACGAAATACTGGATCAGTTGCGCCTTCGGCTGGCCCGGATGCTTCGCGGTGCTTGTGTCGAGACGCTCGAAGAAACACGCATCCATCCGCTCCAGATACGCGAGGATCAGGTCGTCCTTCGACGAGAACTGCCGATACAGGCTCATCTTGTTGACGCCCGCGCGTTCCACGACCGCCTCGACGCCCACCGTCCGAACGCCTTCCCTGTAAAACAGCTCCTCGGCGGCGCGCAGCAGGTGCTCCTGCGCGGTGGCGCCGTCGATCGGCCGGCGCGTACGGCGCGCCGGCGGCTTGGCGATCTCGATGCCCGACATGATGACCCTCGACTGCATATTGGATTGCTTGACATGTTACCGATTGGTCACTACGATCGCAACACACTTGTGACCGGTCGGTAACAATGCCGACCGGATCGACAGACAAATGCCAAGCGTCGGCCCGGGTCAGCCGATGCAGCGTGCGGCGGAGGTGGCCTGGCTGGGTGGGGCGGAGCGGGCGCAGAGGTGCCGGCGCCGCCAACTGGAGAACGCGAAGATGAACTGGGCGGTGACACGAATCGGCGGGCGCTTCCACTACGGATGGCTCGCGGCGGCGGTGGTATTCCTGATCCTGCTGGCGGCCGCCGGCACGCGCGCGACGCCGAGCGTGCTGATGGTGCCGCTCGAACGCGAGCTCGGCTGGAGCCGCGCGGCGATTTCGCTGGCAATCTCGGTGAACATCGCGCTGTATGGCCTGACCGGCCCGTTCGCGGCCGCCGCGATGCAGCGCTTCGGGCTGCGCCCGACCATCCTCACCGCGCTCGTGACGATGAGCGCGGGCGTCGCGCTGTCGTCGATGATGACGCAGAGCTGGCAGATGGTGGTGATCTGGGGCCTGATGGTCGGCTGCTCGACGGGTGTCGTCGCGCTGACGCTGTCCGCGACCTTCGTCACGCGCTGGTTCCATGCGCGGCGCGGCCTCGTGATGGGGATCCTGACCGCGAGCACGGCCACCGGCCAGCTCGTGTTCCTGCCGATGCTCGCGGCGATCGCGCAGCGCCATGGCTGGCGGCCGGTCGTGCTGGTCGTCGCGGTGGCGGCCGCGATCGTGATTCCGCTCGTTGCGTTCCTGTTGCCCGAGCGGCCGGCCGACGTGCAGCTGCGTCCGTACGGCGAGCCGGCCGATGCGCCGCCCGCGCCCGATGCGACCAAGGAGAACCCGCTCGCGGTCGCGTTCCGTACGCTGCTGACCGCGAGTCGCTCGCGCGATTTCTGGCTGCTGTTCTTCAGCTTCTTCATTTGCGGCGCGAGCACCAACGGTTACGTCGGCACGCACCTGATCGCGATGTGCAGCGACTACGGGATGACGGAAGTGCAGGGCGCATCGCTGCTCGCGGCGATGGGCGTGTTCGACCTGTTCGGCACGACGCTGTCGGGCTGGCTGTCCGACCGCTACGACAATCGCGTGCTGCTGTTCTGGTACTACGGGCTGCGCGGGCTGTCGCTGATCTACCTGCCGCACGCGTTCGGGATCGATTTCTTCGGGCTGCCGCTGTTCGCGATGTTCTACGGGCTCGACTGGATCGCGACCGTGCCGCCGACCGTGCGCCTCGCGACCGACGTGTTCGGCAAGGCCGCGGCGCCGGTCGTGTTCGGCTGGATCGTCGCCGGCCACCAGCTCGGCGCGGCGTTCGCGGCGCTCGGCGCGGGGCTGCTGCGCGCGAGCCTCGGCACCTACACGATCGCGTCGATGATTTCGGGCGGGCTGTGCATCGTCGGCGCGCTGATCGTGCTGCGCATCAATCGCGGCCCGTCGCGCGCGGCTGCGCAGGCGGCCTGATCGCGGCAAGCCGGCAGTCCGGCCGGCCCGCGCGGCGGGCGGCCGGCCATTGCACGCACGGAGATTTGCATAGCGCGGCAGGATCGGGCGCGGATCGGCTCAAGCGGGTATGCTTGCGGTTCGCCAGGCGTTCGCGCCCCTTCATCGATGTCAGCGAGGATCCGCATGTCCGTCAAACCTGCTCCCACCACTGTTTCGATTCACGATCTGATCGCGGGCCGCTGGAGCCCGCGCGCGTATTCGGATGAACCCGTCAGCGCCGGCGATCTGCACGCGGTGCTCGAGGCTGCCCGCTGGGCACCGTCTGCGTACAACGCGCAGCCGTGGCGCTTCATCGTATTCGACCGCACGCAGGACGAAGACGCATTCAAGCGCGCGTTCGCGACGCTGGTGCCGTTCAACCAGGGCTGGAATGCGCCGGCGCCCGTGCTGATCGCCGTGACCGCGCACACGCTCACGCCGAAGGGGGAACCGGCACCGACCGCGCTGTACGACGCGGGCGCCGCCGCGATGTCGCTGGTGCTGCAGGCGCACGCGCTGGGCCTGGCCGCCCACCAGATGAGCGGCTTCGACGCGAAGGCGTTCCGGGACGCGTTTGCGATCCCGGCCGACGTTGCGATTCCCGCGATCATCTCGCTCGGTCACTACGGCAACGTCGACAAGCTCGATCCCGTGCTGCGCGATCGCGAGAAGGCGCCGCGCACGCGTCATGCGATCGGCGAGGTCGTCTATGCGGGCGCGTGGAAGAAGGGCTTCGACGCGGCGGCCTGACCTGCCCGGAGGGCGCTGCGTCGCGCGTCCCGTCCGCCTGTCTTCCCGGCGCGCCCGTCTGCGCGCCGTCGCCACCGGGGCCCGCTGCGCGGCACCGGTGGCCGGCCCCGGTTGTGATCCCGCGGGCTTCATGTTAAAAAGCCCGTCCTTTCCGTTTTCGCGCCGGCCCTGCTGCGGCAATTTCCCATGACTTACTGCGCGATCGATTTCGGCACGTCCAATTCCGCCGTGGCGCTGCCCGACGGCGATGGCATGCGCCTCGCGCCCGTCGAGGGCGATCACCTGACGCTGCCCACCGCGATCTTCTTCAACAACGACGAAGAGACGGTCGAATACGGCCGTGCGGCGCTGGCTTCCTACATCGACGGTTTCGACGGCCGGCTGATGCGCTCGATGAAGAGCATTCTCGGCTCGCCGCTCGCGGAAACGACGACCGATCTCGGCGACGGCAGCGCGATCGCGTACACCGACATCATCGCGCGCTTCCTGACGCACCTGAAGCGCAAGGCCGAAACCCGAGCGGCTGCGCCGATCGGTCGTGCGGTGCTCGGCCGGCCCGTGTTCTTCGTCGACGACGATCCGCGCGCCGACCGTCTTGCGCAGGACCAGCTCGAGGCTGCCGCGCGATCGGTCGGCTTCACGGACGTTCAGTTCCAGTACGAACCGATCGCGGCCGCGTTCGACTACGAATCGCGTCAGCAGGCGGAGCGCCTCGTGCTCGTTGCCGACATCGGCGGCGGCACGTCCGACTTCTCGCTGGTGCGCGTCGGGCCCGAGCGGATGGCGCGGCTCGAGCGCAAGGACGACGTGCTGGCCCACCACGGCGTGCACGTCGCGGGTACCGACTACGACCGGCGTGTCGAGCTGGCCGCGATCCTGCCCGCATTCGGCTACCGTTCGCTCGATCCCGAAGGGCGCGAGCTGCCGAACAAGATCTACTTCGATCTCGCGACCTGGCACCTGATCAACACGGTCTACACGCCGAAGCGACTCGGCGAGCTGAAGCTGATGAAGCACCTGTACCGCGATGTGCAGCAGTACGACCGGCTCACGACCGTGGTCGAGCAGCGGCTCGGGCATGCGTTGATGGCGCGCGCGGAGGAAGCGAAGATCGGCGTCGCGGCGGGCGGGGAGACGATGATCGACCTGAACGACGTGGAAGAGGATCTGCAGATCGCGTTCGATGCCGAGCGCCTCGTCGATGCGAGCCACGACGACACCGCCCGCATCGTCGATGCCGCGCGCGAGACGGTGCGGCTTGCGGGTGTCGCGCCGCGCGATGTCGGCGCACTGTATTTCACCGGCGGCTCGACGGGGCTCGCATTCCTGTCGGGGGCGCTCGCAGGTGCGTTCCCGGATGCGCAGCCGGTGTTCGGCGACCGCCTCGCGAGTGTCGCGACGGGGCTCGGCATTCACGCGCAGCGATTGTTCGGCTGAATGCGGGCGGCTGAAAGGCCGTCAGGCCGGGCGACCGGCGCCGAAAAACAAAAAGCCCCGCCGAAGCGGGGCTTTTTTACACGAATTATCGCGCCAAGCTTAGACCGGACGGATGTTCGCAGCTTGCAGACCCTTCGGGCCCGTCTTCACTTCGAATTCAACCTTCTGGTTTTCTTGCAGCGTCTTGAAGCCTTCGACGCGGATTTCCGAGAAGTGCGCGAACAGATCGTCGCCGCCGCCTTCCGGGGTGATGAAGCCGAAGCCCTTTGCGTCATTGAACCACTTGACGGTACCGGTTGCCATGTTACTTGTTCCTAAAAAGATAAAACGGGGCCGAAGCCCATGGTGTGCGGAAAATCAAGGAAGGGGTAATAGGACCAACCGGAGTACCGTTGATGGGCGAACTACGAAAGAACCAATTCACTCGCCACTTGAAATCCTGCGAAGTCCTTTATACGGCTTATCACCCGCGTGGTCAACCGTATTTCCATGAACTCAGGGTTATTGCGGAGATCAGGTTTACAAAGCTTGCAAACGATGCGAATTTTTTGTAGGGGCCGAACGATTTTGGCGCCACGCCCGAGGTGCAACCGTTAAACTACGCGCCGCGCGGACGGGTTGCCCTGATCGGGTGACGCGTCCCCCCAAGAATGCGTGCGCGGTGCAGTCCGAGCCGATCCCGGACCGCGGGCCGACCATGCTTTTTGAGACACAGGAGAGGATGTGAAGAGTTCTATTCAACGGAACATCGGCCCGTTTGCATTGATGCTGACGGGGCTGGGTTCGATTATCGGCTCGGGCTGGCTGTTCGGCGCCTGGAAGGCCGCGAAGATTGCCGGTCCGGCGGCGATCTGCGCTTGGATCATCGGCGCTGTCGTGATTCTCGCGATTGCACTGACTTACGCGGAATTGGGCGCGATGTTCCCCGAGTCGGGCGGCATGGTGCGCTATGCGCGCTACTCGCACGGTTCGCTGGTGGGCTTCATCAGTGCGTGGGCGAACTGGATCGCGATCGTATCCGTGATCCCGATCGAGGCTGAAGCGTCGATCCAGTACATGAGCACGTGGCCGTATCCGTGGGCGCATGCGTTGTTCGTGAACGGCGAATTACAGACACTCGGCCTGCTGCTGTCGGCCGTGCTGGTCGTCATCTACTTCATGCTGAACTACTGGGGCGTCAAGGCCTTCGCGCGGGCGAACACGGCGATCACGATCTTCAAGTTCCTGATCCCTGGCCTCACGATCCTCGGCCTGATGTTGACGAGCTTCCATGCGGAGAACCTCGGCACCGCATCCAATTCGAGCTTCGCGCCGTACGGTTGGTCGGCCGTGCTGACTGCAGTCGCGACGAGCGGTATCGTGTTCGCGTTCAACGGCTTCCAGAGCCCGGTGAACCTGGCCGGCGAAGCGCGCAACCCGTCGCGCAGCGTGCCGTTCGCGGTGATCACGTCGATCCTGCTCGCACTCGTGATCTACGTGCTGCTGCAGATGGCCTACATCGGTTCGGTGAATCCGGCCGACGTCGCGAAGGGCTGGGCGCACTTCAACTTCTCGTCGCCGTTCGCGGAACTCGCGATCGCGCTGAACCTGAACTGGCTGGCGATCCTGCTGTACGTCGACGCGTTCATCAGCCCGAGCGGCACCGGGACGACCTACATGGCGACGACCACCCGCATGATCTACGCGATGGAGCGCAACAACACGATGCCGAAGATGTTCGGCAACGTGCACCCGATCTACGGCGTCCCGCGTCAGGCGATGTGGTTCAACCTGCTCGTGTCGTTCATCTTCCTGTTCTTCTTCCGCGGCTGGAGCTCGCTCGCGGCGGTGATCTCGGTCGCGACGGTGATCTCGTACCTGACCGGCCCGATCAGCCTGATGGCGCTGCGCCGCTCCGCGACCGACATCGAGCGTCCGTTGTCGATTCCGCTGATGAAGCTGATCGCCCCGTTCGCATTCGTGTGCGCATCGCTGATCCTGTACTGGGCGAAGTGGCCGCTGACGGGCGAAATCATCCTGCTGATGATCGTCGCGCTGCCGGTGTACTTCTACTTCCAGGCGAAATCGGGCTGGACCGGCTGGGGCGCTGACCTGAAGGCCGCATGGTGGCTGGTCGCGTACCTGCCGACGATGGCCGTGCTGTCGCTGATCGGCAGCAAGGAATTTGGCGGTCACGGCTACTTGCCGTACGGCTGGGACATGCTGATCGTCGCGGCCATCTCGCTGGTTTTCTACTTCTGGGGTGTGAATACGGGCTACCGGACCCAGTATCTCGACGAGCGCGAGTCGCACGACGAGATCCTCGAAGGGGTCGGTGCCTGACGCGTGACCTGCCGCCGGATCCGGCGGCGGCAGCAAGCAGCGTAAAAAAGCCCGCCCGAGCGATGCTCGGGCGGGCTTTTTGTTGGGCGGTCGACGGTCGCCGTCCGCTGGTCAGGCGGCCGTGCCGGCGAACACGTAGTTCGTCATCGCGAGCACGCGCTGGTACGTGCCGAGCGACTGGATGCCGAGCTGGTAGTCGTCGTCCGCCGCGCCGAGCGCCGTGAACACCGGCAGCAGATGCTCGTCGGTCGGATGCATCAGCGCGGCATGCGGCGCCTGCCGACGGTAGTCGAGCAGCGCGTCGACGTCGCGTGCGGCCAGCTTCGCCTCGAACCAGTCGGTGAATTCCGCGACGCGCGGGTCCGCATCTTCCGGTGCCGCACCGAAATCGGCGGCGCGCAGGTTGTGCGTGATCTGGCCGGAGCCGATCACCATCACGCCTTCGTCGCGCAGCGGTCGCAGCGCGCGGCCGAGCGCGAAGTGGTGCGCCGCATCCGCGCGCGGCTGGATCGACAGCTGTGCCACCGGCACGTCGGCTTCCGGGAACATCAGCAGCATCGGTACCCACGCGCCGTGGTCGAGGCCGTGCTCGGTCGTCGCGGTGGCGATGCCGGCCGCATTCAGCAGTCCGGCCGCGCGCTCGGCGACGTCGGGCGCGCCGGGCGCCGGGTAGCGGATGTCGTACAGCGCCTGCGGAAAGCCGTAGAAGTCGTGGATCGTTTCGGGATGCGCGGCGACGCTGGCGACGGGACGCTGCGTGCCCCAGTGCGCGGACAGCATCAGTACCGCGCGCGGGCGCGGCAATTCGGCGCCAAGGTGGGTGAACGCGCCGGACGGCAGCGTCGGGTCGATCGGCAGCGTCGGGGCGCCGTGGGACAGGTAGAGCGAAGGCAAGCGGTTCATGGTGGTGGCCTGCAAAGGGATTTGCCTGTGACTATAGGCGCGCACCGGGCATTGATAAATCCGTCGCGAGGAATTTGATTGAGTCGTATTGGTTGATAATCGGGCCGATTTCACGAACGCGAGGGCGGACGGGGGCTCGAGGTGGTCGATTCAGCACGGAAGGCAGGTGAACCGGCGAAGATGCGCGAAGAACGGCACAGAAGCGCCGCGGCGAGCGGCTTACTGCGCCGGCCGGATGCCGGCCCACGGCGTCGTCATCGGTGCACTGAGCGCGAACAGGTCGAGCACGCGGGTGACGGTCTGGTCGACGAGTTCCTCGATCGTCTTCGGCATCGCGTAGAACGCGGGTAGCGGCGGGAAGACGATGCCGCCCATTTCGGTCACGGCGGTCATGTTGCGCAAATGCGCGAGGTTGAACGGCGTTTCGCGCACCATCAGCACGAGGCGGCGGCGCTCCTTCAACGTGACGTCGGCCGCGCGCGTGATCAGGTTGTCGGACAGCCCGTGCGCGACGCTCGCGAGCGTCTTCATCGAGCAGGGCGCGATCACCATCCCGTCGGTCGCGAACGACCCCGATGCGATCGTCGCGCCGACGTCGCGCACCGAGTGCACGACGTCCGCACGGCTTTCGATTTCGGCCTTCGACAGCTTCAATTCGTGCTGGATGTTGAGCCAGCCGGCGTTCGAAATCAGCAGGTGCGTTTCGACGCCGCCGGCGGCGCGCAGCAGGTCGAGCAGCCGTACGCCGTAGATCGCGCCGGTGGCGCCGGTGATCGCGACGATCAGCCGGCGTGGCGGCGCGCTGGGAGATGCCATCGAAAAGGGGGCGGGGCGTATTACGCGGCGGCGAACAGTTGCTGCAGTTCGCCCGACTGGTACATCTCCATCATGATGTCCGAGCCGCCGATGAATTCGCCCTTCACATAGAGCTGCGGGATGGTCGGCCAGTTCGAGAATTCCTTGATGCCCTGGCGGATCTCGTCGTCTTCGAGCACGTTGACCGTCTTGAACTGATCGACGCCGCAGGCCTTCAGCACCTGGATGGCGCGGCCCGAAAAGCCGCACATCGGGAATTGCGCGTTGCCCTTCATGAAGAGCACGACCTGGTTTTCGTCGACGATTTGCTTGATACGTTGTTGGGTGTCCATGACTGACCTTGCGTTTGCGGGGCGTTAGATCGAAATGATAGCGGATTTCAACCGGACGGGCCGGGCATCAGCCCGGCAGGCGGCCGCCTGTCGTGCGTTCGATTGCGGCCAGATCGGCGAGCGATTCGACCGCGACGAAGCCGTGCGATGCGAGTATGGCGCGCACGGCCTCGGCCTGGTCGTAACCGTGCTCGATCCAGAGCGTGCCGCCCGGTTTCAGGTAAGTGCCGGCGCCCGCGACGATCGTTCGGATCGCGCTGAGGCCGTCGGCATCGTCGGTGAGTGCGCCGCGCGGCTCGAAACGCAGGTCGCCCTGCGTGAGGTGCGGATCGTGCTGCGCGATGTACGGCGGATTGCTGACGATCGTGTCGAAGGCGAGCGCAGGATCGAGCGCCGCGTACCAGTCGCTCTGCAGCCAGTGCAGCGGGCCGCCGGGGCGGTGCGCGTCGAGCAGCTTGCTTGCGTTGCGTTGCGCGACCTCGAGTGCGGCTGGCGAACGGTCGAGCGCCCACACGCGGGCGTCGGGCCGCTCGGCGGCGATGGAGACGGCAATCGCGCCGCTGCCTGTGCCGAGATCGAGCACCGCCGGATGCGGCAGCCCGTCGATCGCATCGAGTGCGGCTTCGACGAGCAGTTCGGTTTCAGGGCGCGGGATCAGCACGTCGGGCGTCACGTCGAACGGCCGGCCGAAGAATTCGCGCATCCCGACGAGCTGCGCGACCGGCTCGCCGGCCATGCGGCGTGCCTCGAGCGTGCGGTAGCGTTCGACCGCGGCCGCATCGAGCGGCGCGTCGCCGCGCGTGATCAGTTGTGTGCGGGTCCAGCCAAGCGCGTGCGCGAGCAGCACGCGCGCATCGACCGCGTCGAGCGCGGACGCGCGCAGCAGTTCGTCGGCGGTCGTGTCGGGCATCGTGACCTCAGTCGGCGTCGCCGAGCGACGCGAGCAGTTCGGCCTGGTGCTCGCTGACCAGCGCGCTGATCAGTTCGTCGAGGTCGCCGTCCATGATCGCCTCGAGCCGGTACAGCGTCAGGTTGATCCGGTGGTCGGTCATCCGGCCCTGCGGGAAGTTGTACGTGCGGATCCGTTCCGAGCGGTCGCCGGAGCCGATCAGGCTCTTGCGCGTCGCGGCTTCCTTCGCGTGCTGCTCGTGATACTGCTTGTCCTTGATGCGCGCGGCGAGCACCTTCAGCGCGCGATCCTTGTTCTTGTGCTGCGAACGGTCGTCCTGGCACTCGACGACGATCCCGGTCGGGATGTGCGTGACGCGCACCGCCGAATCGGTCTTGTTGATGTGCTGGCCGCCCGCGCCGGACGCGCGGAACGTGTCGATCCGCAGGTCGGCCGGATTGATCTCGACCTCGCCGATTTCGTCGGCTTCCGGCATCACCGCGACCGTGCACGCGGACGTGTGGATGCGCCCTTGCGTCTCGGTTGCCGGCACGCGCTGCACGCGATGGCCGCCCGATTCGAACTTCAGGCGCGAATACGCGCCCTGGCCCGCGATCCGCACGATCACTTCCTTGTAGCCGCCGAGATCCGATGCGCTCTCCGACATCATTTCGACCTGCCAGCGCTGGCGTTCCGCGAAGCGCAGGTACATGCGCAGCAGGTCGCCGGCGAACAGCGCGGATTCGTCGCCGCCCGTGCCCGCACGGATTTCGAGGAAGATGTTGCGGTCGTCGTTCGGATCCTTCGGCAGCAGCATCTTCTGCAGCTCGGTCTCGAGGCGGGTCATGCTCTCGCGCGCGCTGCGGATTTCGTCTTCCGCGAAGTCGCGCATCGACAGATCGCCGAGCAGCTCCTGCGCGGCCGTCTCGTCGCTGCGCGACTGGCGCCACAGCGCGTACTGTTCGACCACCGGGCCGAGTTCCGCATGTTCACGCGTCAGCTTGCGGTACTGGTCGAGGTCGGCCGTGACGTTTTCGCGGCTCAGCAGGTCGTTCAGTTCGGCCAGCCGTGTGGAAAGCTGGTCGAGCTTGCGTTGCATGCTCGTCTTCATGGTGTGGAGCGGCGCTCCCGGGCAAGGGGTATTCGGAAAGGATAGGCCGGCGGCGGGACAACGACCGGCCGGCGGCAGGGCGACCGGCCGGCGCTAGTGGCCGGACTGGTCGTTCGAGCGCGGTGCGTGCTGGTAGAAGCCGCGCATCAGGTCGATCAGCGAATCGCGATCGGCGCCGTTCACGCGATTGAGCGCGCTCGTCGGGCCGTGGATCAGCTTGTTGGTCAGTGCCTGCGACAGTGCTTCGAGCACGGCGGCCGGATCGTCGCCGCGCGCGAGCAGCTTCTGCGCCTTGTCGACTTCGGCCCGGCGCAGCGCGTCGGCCTGCGTATGCATGTGACGGATCACCGGCACGACGCTGCGCGTGTCGAGCCATTGCATGAAATTCTGCACGCGCGTTTCGATGATCGATTCGGCCTGCGCAACCGCAGCCTGGCGCGATGCGTTGCCTTCGCGCACGATCGCGCCGAGATCGTCGACGGTATAGAGGAACACGTCCTTCAGCTTGCCGACTTCGGGCTCGATGTCGCGCGGCACCGCGAGGTCGACCATGAAGATCGGCCGGTGGCGGCGTGCCTTCACCGCGCGCTCGACTGCGCCGAGGCCGATGATCGGCAGCGTCGACGCCGTGCACGACACGATGATGTCGAATTCGTGCATGCGGGTCGGCAGATCCGAGAGCGGCATCGCGCGGCCGCTGAAGCGTTCGGCCAGGCGCTGACCGCGTTCGGCCGTGCGGTTCGCGACGACGAGTTCGCGCGGGCCTTGTGCGGCGAAGTGCGTCGCGCACAGCTCGATCATCTCGCCGGCGCCGATGAACAGCACGCGCTGATCGGACACTTTTTCGAAGATCCGCTGCGCGAGGCGCACCGCGGCGGCGGCCATCGACACCGACTGCGTGCCGATTTCGGTCGTGCCGCGCACTTCCTTCGCCACCGCGAACGTGCGCTGGAACAGCTGGTTCAGGTAGGTGCCGAGCGCGCCGGCTTCCGTCGCGGTGCGGACGGCATCCTTCATCTGGCCCAGAATCTGGGTTTCGCCCAGCACCATCGAATCGAGGCCGGATGCGACGCGGAACGCGTGCCGGACTGCTTCCGACTGCGGCAGCGCATAGACGTGCGGTGCGAGCTCGTCGACCGGAATCCGGTGATACTCCGACAGCCAGCGGACCGCGCCTTCGCGTGCGGCGCGATCATCGGTCGCGCAATACAGTTCGGTGCGGTTGCAGGTGGAGAGGATCGCCGCTTCGGGCGTGTTGGGCGCCTGGGGGCCGAGAAACACGTTCTTGAACGTGACGAGAGCCGGCTTGATCTGCTCGAGCGGAAACGCCACGCGTTCGCGCAAGGCGACAGGCGCAGTGTGGTGATTGATTCCGATCGTGAGGAGTTGCATATCGAGGGCTATCGTTTAGCCCCATATTATAGCGTTTCAGCGATTTCCTCACTCGCGGCATACCGGGCATCGGCGTGGCGGGGCCGGGAATTTGGGGGCTCGATCGGCACGCGGTCGAGCTGATAGCCATAGCCGTAGAGCGGCAGCAGCCGGTAGCCGCGCTCCGGAAGCAGGTGCAGCTTGCTGCGCAGCCGGGACGCGTGGGTATCGAGCGTGCGCGACTTCGTGTCGCGGCGGCGCGCCCACACCGTTTCGAGAATATGGGCGCGCGACACGGGCCGCGACAGGTTCGCGAACAGCAACTGCGCAAAACGGAACTCCTTCGGCGTGAGTGAAACGATTGCGTTGCCGAAGCGAACGAGGCAGTGCGTGGCGTCGAAAGCGTATTCGCCATACATTTCGCGCGAGCGGGCCGGCGGCCGGCGCACGCCGGCGCGCCGGCTCAGCGCGTTGACGCGCGCGAGCAGCTCGGGCCCGCTCACCGGGCGCACGAGGCAATCGTCGGCGCCCGCGTGCAGGCACGATACGATCTCGCTTTCGCGCGGCATCTGCATCACGGCGATCGCCGGCAGCCCGGGCAGGACTGCCTGCGCGCGCGGAATGACTTCCTCGGCCGGCTGGTCGCCGGCCCAGTGGCCGGTGATCAGCATGTCGCAGGTATTGGCGGCGAGCCACTCGAAGAACGCCGTACTGGACGGAAACGCGTGGCATACGTGACCGCCCGCAAAGAGCAGGCGGTTCAGGAGCGCGGCATGGCGCGCGTCCGGATCGATCAGAGCGATTCGCATGAGAATTTCTTCAATACGGCAGCTGGTGCGCGCTTGCCATAACGTCGAGTCGGCCCCTACACTCGAACGTTCGCGGCACCCGGCTGGTCTCGGGTTCGATGGATGAATCGATGCTAGCCGCTGGCAACGTTCACGCCTATGGGACGAATCCGAATTTATCGAAGGCGTTGAATGAACTGGTTTGGAATCCTTGTCCTGGGAGCGGCCGTCGGGCTGTTCGGCCGATGGCTGCATCCGATGCGGCGCACGGCCCGGCCGGCATGGTGGATCGCGGTGCTCGCCGGTATCGTCGGCGCGGCCGCGGCCCGCATGGCCGGCAATCTCTCTGGACTGTTTTACGATGGCGAGACGCTCGAATGGCCGGTCTGCACCGGCGTCGCGTTCCTCGCAGTAGCCGTGACGGTTGCGCTGTCGGCCCGTCGCTGAATGCTCTCAGGTGAAATCATGAATGCCCGTCTTCCCGAAGTCTCGCCGGTGCCGGCCCGTCTCGCGCTGCTGCGTGGCGCGATGGTCCGCGAGGACCTGGCCGCCTATCTCGTGCCGTCCGCCGATCCCCATCTGTCCGAGTATCTGCCGGAGCGCTGGCAGGCCCGCCGCTGGCTGTCCGGCTTCACGGGCTCGGTCGGCACGCTGGTCGTAACCGCGGATTTCGCGGGGCTGTGGGTCGACAGCCGCTACTGGGTGCAGGCCGACGCCGAACTGGCCGGCACGGGCGTGCAACTGATGAAGATGACGGGCGGGCAGCAGAGCGCGCCGCACGTCGACTGGCTTGCGCAGAACGTGGCGGCGGGTGCAACCGTCGGCGTCGACGGCGCCGTGCTCGGCGTCGCGGCCGCACGCGGGCTGACGGCCGCGCTGAACGCGCGCGGCATCGCGCTGCGCACCGATCTCGACCTGCTCGACGCGATCTGGCCCGAGCGGCCGGGGCTGCCCGGCGATGCGGTGTTCGAGCACGCGGCGCCGCAGGCCGACACGACGCGCGCGAGCAAGCTGGCCGAAGTGCGCCGCGCGATGCATGCGCAGGGCGCGCAGTGGCATTTCGTCTCGACGCTCGACGATCTCGCATGGCTGTTCAACCTGCGCGGCGCCGACGTCAACTTCAATCCCGTATTCGTTGCGCACGCAATGATCGGCGCCGATCGCGCGACGCTGTTCGTCGCCGACGGCAAGGTGTCGCCGGCACTGGCCGCGTCGCTCGCGCAGGACGGCGTCGACGTTCGCGCCTACGACGCCGCGCGCGCCGCGCTCGCGGCACTGCCCGACGGCGCGACGCTGCTGATCGATCCGCGCCGCGTGACGTTCGGCACGCTCGAGGCCGTGCCGGCCGGCGTGAAGCTCGTCGAGGCCGTGAATCCGTCGACGTTCGCGAAGTCGCGCAAGACATCCACCGAGATCGAGCACGTGCGCGTGACGATGGAGCACGACGGCGCCGCGCTCGCGGAATTCTTCACCTGGTTCGAACAGGCCGTGAACCGCGAGACGATCACCGAGCTGACGATCGACGAGAAGCTCACTGCCGCGCGCGCGCGGCGCCCCGGCTATGTGTCGCCGAGCTTCGCGACGATCGCGGGCTTCAACGCGAACGGCGCGATGCCGCATTACCGCGCGACGCCGGAGTCGCACGCGACGATCGCCGGCGACGGGCTGCTGCTGATCGATTCGGGCGGCCAGTACGTGACGGGTACGACCGACATCACGCGCGTCGTGCCGGTCGGCACCGTCAGCGATCTGCAGCGGCGCGACTTCACGATCGTGCTGAAATCGATGATGGCGCTGTCGCGTGCCCGATTCCCGCGCGGTATCCGCTCGCCGATGCTCGACGCGATCGCGCGCGCGCCGATGTGGGCGGCCGGGCTCGACTACGGGCACGGCACGGGGCACGGCGTCGGCTACTTCCTGAACGTGCACGAAGGCCCGCAGGTGATCTCGCACTACGCGCCGGCCGAGCCGTACACGGCGATGGAAGAGGGCATGATCACGTCGATCGAGCCGGGCGTGTACCGTCCCGGCCAGTGGGGCATCCGGATCGAGAACCTGGTCGTGAACCGCGCGGCCGGGCAGACCGAGTTCGGCGATTTCCTCGCGTTCGAGACGCTGACGCTGTGCCCGATCGACACGCGCTGCGTGCTGATCGAGATGCTGCATGAAGAAGAACGCGCGTGGCTGAACGCATATCACGCAACGGTGCGCGAGCGCGTCGGCCGGCACCTGAGCGGCGACGCGAAGGCGTGGCTCGACGCACGCACGCAGCCGATCTGATGCAACGCGCGGTAGCGGCCGAGTAACGATTGGATAGCGGTCGAACGACGGCCGGACAATAACGACGAGGGCAAGCAATGGCGGACACTGCAGTGATCGTGGTCGACATGCAGCGCGGGCTGGTGGAGCGGGCGAGGCCCGCGTACCGGCTCGATGACGTGGTGTCGGGCATCAACCGGTTGACGGCGGCGGCGCGTGCGGCGAACGCGCCCGTGTGCTTCGTGCAGCACGACGGCGACGCGGACGACGACGTCGTGCCCGGCACGCCGGGCTGGGAACTGCACGCGGGGCTGGTCGTCGGGAACGGCGACTGGCGGGTGCGCAAGCAGATGAGCGATTCGTTTCACGATACGCCGCTCGCGGCGCAACTCGAGCGCCACGGCATCCGTTCGGTGCTGATTTGCGGTTATGCGACCGAGTTCTGCGTCGATTCGGCCGCGCGCCGCGCAGCGCTGCTCGGCTACCGGACGACCGTCGTGTCCGACCTGCACACCACGAACGAGCGCACGCACCTGTCGGCCGCGCAGATCGTCGCGCATCATCACTTCGTATGGGAAAACAATTCGCTGTCGGGCAACCCGGTGACGCCGCGCCCGCTCGCGGACGTCCTTGCGACGGAGTTCGCATGACGATCAAGGCCGTGGTATTCGATTTCGGCGGCGTGCTGATCGACTGGAGCCCCGAGTACCTTTACCGGGAACTGATTCCCGACGACGCCGAGCGTCGCTGGTTCTTCACGCATGTGTGCACGATGGACTGGGTGGTCCGCCAGGACGGCGGGCAGACGATCGAAGAGGGGACGGCCGAGCTCGTCGCGAAGTTTCCGGCGCACGAGGGGCTGATCCGCGCGTTCTATGCGCGCTGGCACGAGATGATCGGCGGCGTGCTCGACGAAGGCGCCGCGCTCGTCGACCGGCTCGACGCGCAGGGGATGCCGCTGTTCGGGCTGACGAACTGGTCCGCGCAGACGTTTCCGTATGCGTGGGACAACTTCCCGGTGCTGCGGCGTTTCAGGGACATCGTCGTGTCGGGCCGTGTGAAGCTCGTGAAACCCGATCCGGCGATCTACCGCGAGATGCATGCGCGGATCGAGCCGCACTTGCCGGGCATCGCGCCGCACGAACTCGTGTTCATCGACGACAACGCGAAGAACGCCGCGGCCGCGACGGCGCTCGGCTGGCACGGCATTCATCACACGAGTGCGGCGGCGACCGAGGCACGGCTGCGCGACCTGGGCGCGCTGGCGTAAGCGGCAAGCGGGCAGCCAGCCGCCGGATAAAAAAACGGGCCAGCGGCCCGTTTTTTGTTGTTCCGCTTCCGGGGCGAGACCAGCCTCGGTGCCCGTTCCTGCGTTGCCGCAGTGCCGGGCGCCGGGGCCGCGCCGCTCAGCGGCTGATCGGCTTGTAGCGCAGACGCTTCGGCTTCGCGGCTTCCTCGCCGAGGCGCGCACGCTTGTCGGCTTCGTATTCCTGGTAGTTGCCGTCGAAGAACGTGACCTGCGAATCGCCTTCGAATGCGAGGATGTGCGTCGCGATCCGGTCGAGGAACCAGCGATCGTGCGAGATCACCATCACCGAGCCCGCGAATTCGAGCAGCGCGTCTTCCAGCGCGCGCAGCGTTTCGACGTCGAGGTCGTTCGACGGTTCGTCCAGCAGCAGCACGTTGCCGCCCGAGATCAGCGTCTTCGCGAGGTGCAGGCGGCCGCGTTCACCGCCGGACAGGTTGCCGACGATCTTCTGCTGGTCGCCGCCCTTGAAGTTGAAGCGGCCGATGTACGCGCGCGACGGCGTTTCGTACTTGCCGACCGTCAGCACGTCGGCGCCGCCCGAGATTTCCTCGAACACCGTCTTCGAACCGTCGAGCGCGTCGCGGCTCTGGTCGACGTACGCGAGCTTCACGGTCGGGCCCATCACGACTTCGCCCGAATCCGGCTGTTCCTTGCCCGTCAGCATCTTGAACAGCGTCGACTTGCCGGCGCCGTTCGGGCCGATGATGCCGACGATCGCGCCGGCCGGGATCTTGAAGCTCAGGTTGTCGATCAGCAGGCGGTCGCCGAACGACTTGCTGACGTTCTTGAACTCGATCACTTCATTGCCGAGGCGTTCGCCGGCCGGAATGAAGATTTCCTGCGTTTCGTTGCGCTTCTGGTATTCCTGGCTGCTCAGCTCCTCGAAGCGCGCGATACGCGCCTTCGACTTCGCCTGGCGGCCCTTCGGGTTCTGGCGCACCCACTCCAGTTCCTTCTTGATCGCCTTCTGGCGTGCCGATTCCGACGCTTCTTCCTGCTTCAGCCGCTCTTCCTTCTGGTCGAGCCAGCTGCTGTAGTTGCCCTTCCACGGAATGCCGTGGCCGCGGTCGAGTTCGAGAATCCATTCGGCCGCGTTGTCGAGGAAGTAGCGATCGTGGGTGACCGCGACGACGGTGCCCGGGAAGCGCACCAGGAACTGCTCGAGCCAGTCGACCGATTCCGCGTCGAGGTGGTTGGTCGGTTCGTCGAGCAGCAGCATGTCGGGTTTTTCGAGCAGCAGCTTGCACAGCGCGACGCGGCGCTTCTCACCACCCGACAGATGCTCGATCTTCGCGTCCCACGACGGCAGGCGCAGTGCGTCGGCGGCCACTTCGAGCTGCTGCTCGGGGCTGCCGCCGTCGCTCGACGCGAGGATCGCTTCGTACTTCGCCTGCTCGGCGGCGAGCGCGTCGAAGTCGGCGTCCGGCTCCGCGTACGCCGCGTAGATTTCCTCGAGCTTCTTGTTGGCCTGGAACAGGTCGCCGAGGCCTTCCTCGACGGCTTCGCGCACCGTCTTCGTCGGGTCGAGCTGCGGCTCCTGCGGCAGATAGCCGATGTTCAGGTTCGGCATCGGCGTCGCTTCGCCTTCGATGTCCTTGTCGACGCCCGCCATGATGCGGATCAGCGTCGACTTGCCCGAGCCGTTCAGGCCGAGCACGCCGATCTTCGCGCCGGGAAAGAACGACAGCGAGATGTCCTTCAGGATCTGGCGCTTGGGCGGCACGATCTTGCCGACCCGGTTCATCGTGAAAACGTATTGGGCCATTTGGGTGTGAAAGTCAGAAGTGGTTGAGACTGCCGCGCAGCGCGCGGGCGTGGCGGCGTCGGGTGATTCGGTACGGAGCGTGCCGCGCACGGCGCGGCGGCGTCGCCGCGTGTCGGCGGCGCGGACGGCTATTGTACTTCGCCGCCGGCCGCCGCTGGCGCGACACCTGGCCTTTTGGCCGGGGCCGCGCTCACAGCCACGCGGCGACGCCGCCGTGCCCCGAGCACGTGCCGCGCCGATGGCGGCTGAAGCTGTAGGTGCCGTCGCGGCAGCGCGCGCTCGCGCCTTCGGGCACGCGGCCCGATTTCGAATGCGCGGGTGCGTGCACGGTTTCGCCGTCGCGGTTGCGATACGTGTCGTGACGGTCGAGATCGGCTTCGTTGCCGTAGCCGGGCGGTGCGCGGTACGCGTGTGCGGGTTGGGGCAACGCGGCGCAGGCGACGAAGAAGACGGCGGACAGTGCCGCGATGCGTGTCGCGCGGCAGAACAGGGCAGGCATGGTCTCTCCCGGTCGGTTTGTTGTTATCGATGTCGGGCGGACGGCCCGCGCCGCATGTTAGCGGATCGGCGCCCGACCGACGCCGGTGCCGGCGCCGCGCGGCGGCGTGACGCTACGCCGCGCCCGACATCGAGGCCGCGCCGTCGGCCTGCGCGGCCTCGAGGATCCACCGGCGAAAAGCGGCGACCTTCGGCCGCTCGGCGTGATGCGGCGGATAGACGAGGTGGTACGCGAAATCGTCGAGCCACGCGACGTCGGCGAGCTGCACGAGCCGGCCGCTTGCCAGCTCGCCGCGCACCATCGCGGCCGGCAGCAGCCCGGCGCCCTGGCCGGCGACGATCGCCTGCAGCAACAGGCCCGAGTCGTCGAACGCGGGGCCGCGCGGCGGGCCGATATCGTCGATCCGCTGCGCGCCAAACCAGATGTGCCAGCCCTTGCGCTCGGCGTCGTGCAGCTGCGGCCAGCCGACGAGATCGGCTGGCGTCGCCGGCATGCCGAGCCGAGCGACGAGGTCGGGCGACGCGAGCGCGACGATCTCCACCGTCAGCAGGCGCTCGCTGCACAGGCCGATGTAGCGCCCGAGGCCATGACGGATTGCAACGTCAACGCCGTCGCGCGAAAAATCCGCGAGCGCATGGCTCGTGACGACCTGCAGGTCGACGTCAGGGCACGCGTGCCGGAATTGCGCGAGGCGCGGGACGAGCCACGCGGATGCGAAGAAAGGGGTGACGCTCACCGTCAGCACGCCGCTGTCGGCGGCGCCCGACACGCGCTGCGACGCGTCGGCGATCTGCCGGAACGCATTGCGCACCGGCGGCAGGTAGTCGCGGCCGGCGGCCGTCAGCAGGATGCCGCGGTTGACGCGCTCGAACAGCTGCACGCCGAGGTGCGTCTCGAGCGTGCGGATCATCTGGCTCACCGCGCCGGGCGTGACCGACAGCTCCTCGGCCGCCGATTTCACCGACAGGTGGCGGGCGGCTGCTTCGAATGCACGCAGCGCGTTGAGCGGCGGCAGGCGGGAACGATTCATTGAGTTTTTCTAAAGCGAATGACCGATGAAATATCGTTTGAGACGGCGCGTGTGCGCGAGTACCGTTGTCGCATCCGATTGCATGCTATGTGGCTGCATTGCGGCAGCCAATGCGATCAACATAGTTCAACTATATCCACGAGGCAAACCGGACGCCGTGAGGTGTCCGGCGGGACCTGAGAGGAGCATCGTCATGAACCGCCCGGGCGCATCGCGCCATTTCTTCTATGGCTGGTACGTGGTCGCGGCCGCGTTCGCCGTCACGTTCGTCGGGTTCGGCAGCGCCTATACGTTCAGTGCGTTCGTCGAGTCGCTGCAGCGGGACTTCGCCGCGTCGCGCGGCCAGATCTCGCTCGTGTTCTCGCTCGCCGGCTTCCTGTATTTCGGTTTCGGCATCGTCAGCGGGCCGCTGGCCGACCGCTTCGGCTCACGGCGGCTCGCCGTCGCCGGGATGTTGCTGACGGCCGCCGGGCTCGCGGCTGCCGGCGCCGCGCACACGCTGCTGCAGGTCTACGTCGCGTATGGGCTTGGCGTCGGTTTCGGCGTCGGCTGCGCATACGTACCGGCGGTCGGCGCCGTGCAACGCTGGTTCGTGCGCCGGCGCGGCTTCGCATCGGGGCTCGCGGTCGCGGGCATCGGTGTCGGCACGCTGGTGATGCCGCCGCTCGCGTCCACGCTGATCGCGCAGGTCGGCTGGCGAGGCGCGTATTTCACGCTGGCCGTGATCGCGGTCGTGATCGGCGCGGGGATGTCGCTGCTGATCGAGAACGACCCGCGCGGGCGGGGGCTGCTGCCGGACGGGGAGGCTGCGCATGAGCCCGGCGGCGGGGCGCACGTCACCGGGCACGGTGCGGGGGCCTCGGTGTCCGCCGCCGCGGCGGGACGGCAGCCGGTCGCCGCTTCGGCGCCTGCCGGCGCGACGGTGCGCGAGGCCGTCATGTCGCGGCCGTTCGCGAGCCTGTACGCCGCATGCCTCGCCTGCTCGTTCGGCGTGTTCGTCCCGTTCGTTCACCTTGTGCCGTACGCGCTCGATCATGGCGTCGCGCCGTCGACGGCCGTGCTGCTGCTCGGCGCGATCGGCGTCGGCAGCACGGCCGGCCGCTTCTTCCTCGGCGGCCTCGCCGACCGCTTCGGCCGCCGTGCGTCGCTGCTCGCGATGTTCGCGGGCATGGCCGTCGCGCTCGTCGCGTGGGCCGGTGCCGGCACCGTCGCGACGCTTGCCGCGTTCGCGCTCGTGTTCGGCGTGTTCTACGGCGGCTGGGTCGCCGTGCTGCCGGCGGTCGTGATGGACTACTTCGGCGGGCGCAACGTGAGCGGGATTATCGGCGTGCTTTATACGAGCGTCGCATTCGGCACGCTGATCGGGCCGGCCGCGGCCGGTTTCATCTACGACGCGGGCGGCGGCTATCTCGTGCCGATCCTGGCCAGCGCCGCCGTGAATGCGATCGCCTTCGCGATCGTCGCGACGACGGGGCGTGCGCCGGTGGCCGCACGTGCGGCGCGCGGATAGGTGCACGTCCCGCGGCGTGCCTTCGCGAATTCCGGTAGGGTGGCCGGATCGTGAACCGAAGAAGTGCAGCCGGGAGGCCTCATGACATTCGACGAAGTCCGCCAGATCGCGCTGGCATGGCGCGGCGTCGAGGAAGGTACGTCGTACGGCACGCCTGCGCTCAAGGTGAGGGGCAAGATGCTCGCGCGGCTGCGCGAGGACGGCGACACGCTCGTCGTGAAAGGTGTCGGCCCCGACGAGCGCGCGTGGCTGATCGAATCGGAACCGGACGTGTATTACGTGACGGATCACTACGTCGGCTGGCCCATCGTGCTGGTGCGGCTGTCGGCGGCTCGTCCCGACGCCGTGAAAAAACTGCTTCTGCGAGAATGGCAGGCCGTCGTCCCCGCCAAATGGCGCGACGAGAGGGCGCACGGCGCGAACTGACACGCCGGTTGCGGCCTGCCGCCCGGCGTCGCCGGGCGCTTTCGGCGCGGCTCGCGCGCCGGCACGAACGGGTACAAGCGTTGCATCGATCGATGTCGATGCAACGAGTGGTTCCATCGAAATTCTTCAATTGGTTCTTAGTGAAGAACCGTTTGGTGCTTACACTCCTTCGCTTCGAAGGCAGCTGACGAAAGCCGACGGAAACGACGCACGCGATGCGTCGGCGCACCGCGCGCCGCATCGCACCCGCAGCTTCGCAGACTGCGCGGCGCGCCGATCCGAACGGTCCCATCCGGCCGCATGCCCGCGTGCGATGCACGCGCGCTCGCAGCCGGATTCAAGAACGACAACTCCCCCTGCTGCCTTCACGCGACACCCGGCCATACCGGAACCGTTTTTTGGAGAGAGACAGATGAGTGGAAGCAACACAGGCCTCGGTACGGGCCTGAAGCAGCGGCACGTGACGATGATGTCGATTGCCGGCGTGATCGGCGCGGGCCTGTTCGTCGGCTCCGGCCACGCGATCGCGGAAGCCGGCCCGGCGTCGATCCTCGCGTATGCGATCGCGGGCGTGCTGGTCGTGCTGGTGATGCGCATGCTCGGCGAGATGGCCGTCGCGCATCCGGACAGCGGTTCGTTCTCCACCTATGCCGATCGCGCGATCGGCCACTGGGCCGGTTTCTCGATCGGCTGGCTGTACTGGTGGTTCTGGGTGCTCGTGATCCCGATCGAGGCGACCGCCGCCGCGACCATCCTCAATGCGTGGTTCCCCGGCGTTGCAACCTGGGTCTTCGCGCTCGGCATCACGCTGGTGCTGACGGTGACCAACCTCTTCTCGGTCAAGAACTACGGCGAATTCGAATTCTGGTTCGCGCTGATCAAGGTCGTCGCGATCGTCGTGTTCCTGTGCATCGGCGGCGCGGCGATCGTCGGCATCATTCCCGCGCCTGCCGTGTCGGGCGTATCGAACCTGTTCGTGCACGGCGGCTTCATGCCGCACGGTGCCGGTGCGGTGCTCGCGGCGATGCTGACGACGATGTTCTCGTTCCTCGGCACGGAGATCGTGACGATCGCGGCCGCCGAATCGGACAACCCGCAACGCCAGATCGTGCGCGCGACCAATTCGGTGATCTGGCGCATCACGCTGTTCTATCTCGGCTCGATCCTGATCGTCGCGGCCATCGTGCCGTGGAACGATCCGCTGCTGCCGAAGCACGGTTCGTATCAGCGCGCGATGGAGCTGATCGGCATCCCGAACGCGAAGGCGATCATCGACGTGATCGTGCTCGTGTCGGTCGCGAGCTGCCTGAATTCGGCGCTGTACACCGCGTCGCGGATGCTGTTCTCGCTGTCGAAGCGCAAGGACGCGCCCGCGTTTCTGCACCGCACGGATTCGACCGGCACGCCGCGCGCGGCCGTGCTCGCATCGACCGCATTCGGTTTCCTGACCGTGATCGCGAACTACCTGATGCCGGAACAGGTCTTCGGATTCCTGCTGGCGACGTCGGGCGCGATCGCGCTGCTCGTGTATCTCGTGATCGCGATCTCGCAGCTGCGGATGCGCAAGACGCTCGAAGCGACCGGCGCCGACCTGACGCTGCGGATGTGGCTGTTCCCCTGGCTCACGTGGCTGGTGATCCTGTTCATCTGCGGCACGCTGACCGTGATGCTCGTGAGCGAGGATCACAGGATGGAAGTGGGCGCGACGGCCGTGCTGGCGCTGATCGTGCTGCTGGCATCGTGGCTGAACAAGCGCGGCCGCGATGCGCAGGCGAGCGCGGGGCGGCGGGTGTCGGCGATGTGAGGTGACGACGAAGCGGCGGCGGACCGAGTGTTTGCCGTCGGCTGGTGAGGAGATTACCGGCGTGAAAAATGGCCCGATCGGCGAAAGCCGGTCGGGCCATTTGCTTTTCGGGACAAACGGGTACCGCTTTCCGGTGTCGACGCGAGTTGTTCGGTAACAGCATGCGGCATTGAAATTTGTGGTCAAAAATCGAACTCGTCTGATTTTACTGGCGGCAAAAAATTAATACATTGATCACCTCGATAAACGGGGTGAATCGATGGGCGAATCGATTTTGAATCCTTTTTTACACGACCAAATTCAGAAATCGGGCCGTATGTTCGTTCCGGAATGCCGGGCACATCCTTGCGTGATTATCGTATCGGGACCCGAGCGATGAACCGGCCGTCGTTATCTCGTGTATGCGTTGCATTTCAAGCCCGCGATGGATTTCCGTTGAAGGGCACGTATTTTCCGGTGGCCTCGGCCACTTGCTTTCCCGTTCTCATTTGCCCCGCGACGGGCGTTCGCCAATCCTTTTATTTTCCATTCTCGGATTGGCTGAATGCAATCGGGTATCCAGTATTCGTATTCGATTACCGGGGGATGGGGGCGTCGCTCGGCATGCGCCATGTTCGCCAGTCGCGCGCACGCAAACAGGACTGGGGCCAGCTCGACATGCCCGCCGCGCTTGACTGGCTTCTTCGTGAAACCGGCGCGAGCGAAGCTCACCTGATCGGTCACAGTGCGGGCGGGCAACTGGTCGGACTGATGCCGAATCACGCGTCGATCCGTTCGTTATGCGCGATTTCCGCGTCATCCGGATACGTCGGCAACATCCGGTGGCCGAAGCGAATCGCTGCGTTGTTGCTGGCGAATCTCTATGTTCCGGTTACCGCACGCCTACTCGGCTATGTGCCTGCGAGGGTGCTCGGTTGGGGCGACGATTTGCCGGCACGCGTCGGGCTTCAGTGGGCCCGATGGTGCCGCCGCCCCGGATATATGGCGAACGAGTTCGGGGTCGGCATTACGCAGCACCACTACAACGAATTCTCCGCTCCCGTCACGGTAGTTGCTGCGACCGACGACCCACTCGCGACACCGGCCAACATCGAAGACTGGCTGCGATGGTTGCCGCGGGCCAAAAGCAATATCCATTTCATCAGTCCGGAAAACTGCGATGGCCGAGCAATCGGTCACGTCGGCATGTTTCGTCGCCAGTATTCGTCGTTGTGGCCGGAACTCATCAGAGGATTGCGGGGTTGACGTTCAGGCGAGCTTGCATCCTCGTATCAGGAGACCAAGATGGACGATTCAAAAGATATGAAGGCGCGCTTCAAAGCAGTCAGAAACGAAGCGAGTGAAACGCGCGCATCGCTTTACCATCTCACGAATCAATGCAACTTGCGATGCAAGGGGTGCTGGTTCTTCGAAAACGAATTCGACGTCGCATCGGATGAGTTAAACGATACGTCGCGTCTTGAGGCGCGCGTGAAGGACGAGGCCGAGCGCGGGGTCAACGCACCATTGCTGATCGGCGGCGAGCCTGCGTTGCATCTCGACCGGATAAGAATATTCCGGAAACACATGCCGAAGGTGTCCGTCTCGACAAACGGCCTTCGGCGCATTCCAATCGAGGGCTTCGAAGATATCACCATCGCGATCTCTGTATTCGGTGGCGGGCCGCTCGATGACGAACTGCGCGCGATCGGTCCGAATGGGAAGCGTTTCGCGGGCTTGTTTGACAAGGCGCTACTCAACTATCGCAATGACGAGCGGGCGGGTTTCGTCTATGCGGTGTCGATCGACGGAATTGCCTATATCGAAGATACGGTGCGCAAGATTCAAGATAACGGAAATCGACTGCTGTTCAACTACTACAGTCCATACGACGTTGCCGGCCCGCTTCGCCGACGTGGTGAGGAGCAGCTCCTGGATGTATTGCTCGAATTGAAGGCGAAATATCCGGAAACAGTGGCGAGCCATCCCTATTATCTGGCTGCTCTCATGCGCGGGGAGACCGCATGGGGGACATTCGACCATACTAGTTGCCCGAGCGTCAGCGAGGCTCATCCGCAGAACGCCACGCGTTTCACGTCGGGGTGGCCCGCGTTGCCGAAATTCAACGCGTATCGTGCAGACATGCATACGCTAGCGCGCTGCTGCACATCAGGAGAATGTGCGAAGTGTCGAGACAGCCAGGCCGTGATGTCGTGGTTGCTGGTCAATGCCAAGCAAGTTATGCAGGAAGACGACGGGCTCAGAACGTGGACGGAAGTGGCGGAGAGCTATTTCAGTCAGTTCGTCTGGTCGAGATACCATCCGCGCAGTCGTCTTGAGCGTATCTCGAGTCGCACGATGCAATGACACAACGGGCCGCTCGCCCGGAAAATGAAAAGCCCGCTGCAGCGGTAATGCCGTTCAGTTAAGCAACT
>NZ_LDUL01000004.1:0-68444 GCF_001043615.1 Burkholderia sp. LK4 | reverse complement strand
GTTGCTTAACTGAACGGCATTAGCGCCCGAAGGCGCCTTTTTCGATGCTGCGAAGCGGGTTACCCCGCCGTCACGCTTAGAAGCGGTGACGCAGACCAACCGTTGCTGCGGTTTGGTTGATCGACGAGCTCGGCAGGTTGTTGCTGAAGCTGTCGCCGTTGTAGATCGATGCGCCAACGCCGTTCTTCGCTGCACGCTGGTACACAGCTTGAGCGTAGACATCCGTGCGCTTCGACAGTGCGTAGTCAGCTTGCAGGCCGAACTGGTTCCAGTGCGTGCTGCCGTTGTTGATCTTCGCGTTCGTGTACGTGTAAGCAGCACCCAGGCCGAGAGCCGGCGTCAGGTTGTACTTTGCGTTGACTTCGTAGTTGTCGGTGCGGACCGAACCCAGGCTACCAACTGCATTGTTGTCGAGGCGCGCTTGCGTCCATGCTGCGCCGACTTGTGCCGGACCGAATGCATAACCAGCAGCAGCACCGTACGTGCGGACGCGGCCTTGGCTAGCGATGCCACCGATCGCCGACGACGTTGCGCCGTTTGCGTTCGTACCGTCACCCAGGTTCGCTTGCGAGTAAGCTGCTGCCAGCTTCAGGCCTTGGAACTGGTATGCAGCACCCGCGCTGTATGCACGGTTGTTGCCGAAGTTCGTGTTGTTCGAGAACGAGTACGTGCCGCCGAATTGCAGGCCAGCGTAGTTTGCGCTCGTGAACTTGATCGTGTTGTTCTGTGCGACGTCGCCGTTCGTGCTCAGACGGTCAAGGTTCAGCGGGTGCGCGAAGTACGTGCCGCCCCACGAGCCGGTTGCCGTCAGCGGTGCCAGGTAGTCTTGCGTTGCGTCGTACTGCTTACCCAGCGTAACCGTGCCGTACTGGCTCGACAGGCCGACGAAAGCTTGACGGTTGAACATGCCGCCGTTGCCGTTCGCGAACTTGCCGTTACCGATGTTGAAGCCGCTTTCCAACGTGAAGATTGCCTTCAGGCCGCCACCCAGGTCTTCCGAGCCACGCAGGCCGAAACGGCTCTGGTCAATGCCCGAACCCATCGCCCAACGCGACTTGCCAGCTTGGCCCAGTGCCGGCTGGACGTTGCTCGTGTAGGTGATGCCTGCGTCCAGCACGCCGTACAGCGTGACGCTGCTTTGCGCGTGAGCGACGGTTGCGAACGATGCTGCAGCTGCTGCAACGATCAGAGTCTTGTTCATTCGTGGAGCTCCCTTCTAAAAAGAGGCAGGTCTCGCGACCTTGTTCATAAACGGTCTGCAACCGCCCGGGAGCGCCATCGATCCTGCTGGCCGCGCCCGGATAGTTGCCCGTTTGGGAACCGTGAGTTTAGGGGTGTACCCTAGGGGAGCGATCCGCAAATAAAGAAATAAGCTTTTCCAGAACTAGAAATAATGAAAGTGGGGCCGAGTTATAAGTATTTGTTTTGACGTTTGTTTTTGACTTCTTGACGGGGGCTTTTTGGAGGCTTTCATCGCACCATTCTTTCATGTCATCGTCTTGACGGTTGCATAGAAACAACAAACGGATTCGGTGCGGCACCCCGAAATCGGCAAATTTTACTCGATCCGATCTCGAATTTCGGGCTCCGAGCGCCTAAAACACATCCGTCAGCCGGTAAACAGGACGCGACATTCGTGCAGCGCGGGCAACATCCGTCGTCAGCCGCAGAAAAACAGGGAGACCGGCCTCCGCCCGCTGGCGGTTCGCCCGCCTGCCGTGACACACGGTAACAGCCTTGACCGCGCGCGTAACCCGCCCGGCGGACCGGCCGGCTAATGTAAGGCAGCCTCGAATACTGAACAGGACACGCCATGAATCGACGCTCCTGGTTGCGCGCCATCGGATTGACCGCCGCCTTCGTCGGCACCGGCGGCTGGCTCCGTGCCGCCTCGGCCCAGCCCGTGCCGCCCCCGCCGCCCGGATATCGGCCGCCCGGCCCGAACCGCGTGCCCGGCAGGCCGCCCAACGCGGACCGCCCGGGCTTCGCGCCGCCGGCCGCGAGACACGATCGCCGCCCGCCGCCGCCACGGCCGCACGGCTATATATGGACGGACGGTTACTGGCGCTGGCAGCGAGGCCGCTATATATGGGTGCCCGGCCGCTGGGTCGCACGGCGCCCCGGGCGTCGATGGGTGCCCGGCTACTGGCGCCGCCAGGGACAGGTGTGGATCTACGTCGACGGCACATGGCGATAGGCAGACGAGCGGCACCCCGCACTCGGCCGAGGGCAGCCCCGGAACCAGGCGGCGCGACGAACCCGCGCCATTCAGCCTCGACATCATGATGCCTGGCAGGCGCCCCCGCGCGGCCTGCCCGACCTCGCCCCGTTACTATCTTCACGCCCCGATAATCGGGGCTTTGGCCAGCCAGGCCCGGCATGATTCTCGCCCCCAGTCGCAGTCATGATCCGGGGGGTGTTGTCACCGGGCCTGGTGGGTGGCTGGTGATCGCTGATAGGGGTTTGGCCGGGATATCCCGACGCCGTCCGTAACGTGGATGCCGAGACTTGCCACCGTTGTTGCAGGCCAATCCGTTCACTCTGCACAAACTGCGATGCAAGACACACAACAACGTGATGCCGTCGATGTCTTCGTCGGCGTCGATGTCGGTAAAGGCCAGCATCACGCCGTCGCACTCGATCGGAACGGCAAGCGTCTGTACAACAAGGCGCTACCCAACGACGAGGCCAAGCTGCGCGCCCTCATCGCCGAACTCAAGACTCACGGTCGACTCCTGTTCGTCGTCGACCAACCTTCCACCATCGGCGCGCTGCCGGTGGCCGTAGCCCGCGCTGAAGGCGTACTCGTCGCCTATCTGCCCGGACTGGCCATGCGCCGCATCGCTGATTTGCACGCCGGCGAAGCCAAGACCGATGCCCGCGACGCCGCGATCATTGCCGAAGCCGCTCGCTCGATGCCGCATACGCTGCGCTCGCTTCGCCTCGCTGACGAGCAACTCGCAGAGCTCACCATGCTCTGCGGCTTCGATGATGACCTCGCCGCCCAGGTCACTCAAACCAGCAACCGCATTCGTGGCCTGCTTACTCAGATCCATCCGGCCCTCGAGCGTGTTCTCGGACCGCGCCTTGACCATCCGGCGGTGCTCGATCTACTTGAGCGCTACCCGTCGCCCGCCGCGCTTGCCGCCACCAGCGAGAAGACGCTCGCCAACCGCCTCACCAAGCTGGCTCCTCGCATGGGCAAAGGCTTGGCGGCCGAGATCGTTCAGGCACTGAGCGAACAAGCTGTGACCGTGCCCGGCACACAAGCCGCCACCATCGTCATGCCCCGCTTAGCCCAACAGCTTGCGGCCTTGCGTCAGCAACGCGACGAGGTCGCTGCCGAAGTTGAACGACTGGTGCTTGCTCACCCTCTTTGGCCGGTCCTGACCAGCATGCCGGGAGTCGGCGTCAGGACCGCCGCCAGACTCCTGACCGAGGTCGCCCATAAAGCGTTCGCTTCGGCTGCACACCTAGCAGCCTACGCTGGCCTTGCCCCGGTCACCCGGCGCTCCGGTTCATCGATACGCGGCGAACATCCATCCAGACGCGGCAACAAGGTACTCAAGCGTGCCTTGTTCCTATCCGCCTTCGCGGCCTTGCGGGACCCAGTCTCACGGGCCTATTACTCGCGCAAGATCCAGCAAGGCAAGCGTCATAACCAAGCGCTCATCGCGCTCGCACGGCGACGCTGCGACGTTCTGTTCGCCATGCTGCGCGACGGCACCATTTACCAACCCAAGTCAGCCCCTAACGCTTGACGAAACACATAGGGGCACCCCCACGCATGCGCCCAGGTGTCCATCGGATCAGGCACCCTCGACCGCCGATATGCCCGCCGGTCTGGGGTGCGCCATCCCGGCTCGGCCAGCCCCCCGCCGCACCTCTCACGCACCATACAGCGAAAGACCGCCATTGCAGTCGCCTCGGCGTGCACCCCGCAAGCGATACATCGCCAATGCATTCCCGCATTCGGGACGAACGGAGCACATTGAAACATCCGCGATGCCTGCCCGCCCCGCCGAGATCATTCGGATAACGAAATCACAAGCGCCAATGCACGTGCAGTCACGGCATGCCTCGTCGCATCGCACTCAAGCCGCAGCCCACCGTCCATCGACCAAACAGCACATACGCCCTGCTCAGCGCCCGCCGCCGTCCAGCTCCCGTGCACGGCGCCGCGCGGCGCAGATCGCGTGATGATGTTCGTCCGCCCACCGGATCATCGCCTGCATCGGCGTCAGGAACGACCGCCCGAGGTCGGTCAGCGCATATTCGACGCGCGGCGGCACTTCGGCGAACAGCGTGCGACTGACGAAGCCGTCCTGTTCGAGCCGCTTGAGCGTGCGTGACAGCATCTGCTTCGACACGTCGCCGATCGCGCGGGCGAGTTCGTTGAAACGCATCGTCCCGCCGGACAGCGCGTCGAGCACGAGCAGGCTCCACTGGTCGCCGATGCGGTCGAGCACATCGCGGATCGGGCAGGGCTGATCGAGTTCGACGGTTTCGTCGGCGGGCGGGAACGGCATGACGGGATTCTCTTTCAAGGGCAACGCATGGTCAGCGCGGTGTGACCTGTTCACACCGCGCTGACTTCTTGTGACGGGTTCGCGGCAACTGTACCATTCGAGCGGTCCGGCAGCCGCGCGGATTCGCCAGTTCAACGAAGCATGACGACGACGCGCCGCCTCGCCACTCCGTATCTCGACGATACGAACCGGGCGGTGAATCCCTCGCGTCGACAGCGCACGTGCATCCGCAACCGTCGCCCGACGATCATCATGGCCGACCCGACCCGCCGTCGCGCATCGCGCGCCAACCCACGCTTCGTCAGACAAGGAACCCGCTACATGTCATCGCTCCGCTCTCCCGTTCGCGCCGTTGCCGCGCTCGCCCTGCTGGCCGCGTCGACGGCCGCGCTGGCCGCCGGCCCGGCCACGCGCAACCTGGCCGCCGAGGAAGCCAACCGCCAGCTCGTGCTGACGTTCTATGACCGCTTCTTCAACAAGCACGAAGCGGTCGAGGCCGCCGCCGTCGTCGCGGACGACTACAAACAGCACAACCCGCACGTACCGGACGGCAAGAAGCCGTTCGTGTCGTACTTCGTCGGCGCCTTCCAGAAGAACCCGGCGTCGCGTGCGCGCATCGTGCGCAGCGCAACCGACGGCGATCTCGTCTACCTGCACGTGCACGCGACCGAGCGCCCGGGCGACCGCGGCGAGGCCGTCGTCGACATCTTCCGCGTGAAGGACGGCAAGATCGTCGAACACTGGGACGTGATCCAGCCGGTACCCGAAACGTCCGCGAACGCGAACACGATGTTCTGACGCGCGGGGCCGTCACGCGGCGCGCAACGATGCACGCCGCCCGTCGACGGACGATCGGCCGCCCGCCGGGCAAGCGCGACTGCCTCGCGGCGGCGAAGTCCCCTACAATCGAGCTTCGCCGCCGCGCCGGCCTCCGTCCCGCATGACCGCACCGCCGGCCGCCTCGCCGCCGGCTCGCCGTCGCACGCGAAACACGGCCGGTACGAGCGGCCGTTCGCGAAGACGGTGTCAACGATGAGCCCCGCCCATATTTCCCTCAGCAATGCAGGCGACCTGATCGCCAGCCTCGGCAGTCCGCAGTTTCCCGCCCGGCTTTGGGCATGGCTGCGCGAAACCGTCGATCCGCAGTCCCATTACAGCGTCGCGACGCGCTACCGGCGTGACGCGCCGTCGCATTCGGTCGACAGCGTCGACGTGCTGTTCTTCGCAGGCGGCGACGATCCAGACGGCACGCGCCACGCACTCGATCTGTATACACAGGGCGACTGGCGCAACGACACGCTGCTCCCGCACATCGAGCGCGCTACCGATTCGCAGCTCGTGTTCTCGTGCAACGAGGACGTCGACATGGCAACCGAATACGGCCGCCAGTTCGCGCTCGGCGAACTCGGCGAAGACTGCACGCTGCTCGGCAGCGAGCGCGACTATGTCTATGCGTTCTCGCTGTTCCGCCGGCGCGGCCAGCCGTCCTATACGCTGGCCGAACTGGCGCTGCTGCGGCAGCTCGGCGATTTCGTGCTGCCGCTGCTGATCCAGCACGCGCGGCTCGCCCGCCTGACGCCCCGCTCGGACGACGGCGCGCTGCTGCAGCGGTTCGAACAGCGCCTGTCGGCCAGCGGCGCAACGCTGTCGCAGCGCGAACGGCTCGTGTGCCGCGCGGTGCTGCAAGGCCGGCCCGTCCCCCGGATCGCCGACACGCTCGCGCTCAAGCCGAGCAGCGTGCGCACCTATCTCGGGCGCGCGCTCGCGAAACTCGGCGTGGCGAACCGGGCCGGGCTGTTCGCGTGGTGCGTGACCGAGGAAGAACCGGCGGCAGACCACGGGCGCTAGACGACGACTCCGCATCCCGGCCGCACCCGCCGCCCCTGCCGCCCCCGCCGCCTTTGTCGCTGGTTGTCCTAAAAACGATGACAGACAGCCGGCCGCCCCGCTCCTAGTATCTGACTCACCCGACGACGGGAACGCGTCGGATGCCACGGAGACACCGAATGCCGAGTACCGGATGGACGCCGGCCCGCACGGCCGCGCGCGCGTTGCCCATCGAGCTGCCGCTTCAGGCCCGGCAGCGGGATCGGCATGACGCCCCGGCGGCGGCCGGCCTTCACCGTGACGCATCGCGGCGCCTGCCGCGCAGCACCGGCACATAACCGCCCCGTCCCATTCAACCCGACCGGGTTCACGCGACCGGACGAGCCCCGCGGCCCGCCCGCGGGACACGTGCGCCCGTCGAACAGTCCCATCCGGAGAAGACACATGCAATACGCCGACACCGCCTACCTGAACGGCCTGCTTTACACCGGCGACGCGCAGCGCCGCTTCGCGCAGGCGCTCGCCACCCGGGACGGCAAGATCGTCGCGGTCGGCCGCGACGACGATATCCGTCCGCTCATCGGCCCCGCGACGCGCACCGTCGACCTGGCCGGCAGGCTGATGCTGCCGGGCCTCATCGACGGCCACGTGCACCCGCTCGAAGGCCACCAGATCCTCGGCGACTTCGACCTGTCCGGCATCAACGATCCCGACACGATCCTGCAGCGCATCCGCGCCTGCGCCGATGCGACGCCGAACGAGCCGTGGGTCTATCTCGGCGGCGCAAACCTGGCCGCATTCGGCGCGTATCCGACCCGCGAACTGCTCGACCGGGTCGTGCCCGACCGGCCGCTGCTCGTGGTCGGCTTCGACGTGCACAGCGGCTGCCTCAACACGAAGGGCCTCGAAGCGGCGGGCATCCATGCCGACACGCCCGACCCGGCCGGCGGCGTTTACGAACGCGATGCGTCCGGCGCGCCGAACGGTGTCGTGCACGAAGCGGCGTTCTATCGCGTCTGCCCGCTCATTCCGCAATTGAGCCCGGCCGGCTATCCGAAGTCGCTCGCGAAAGCGCACGCGATGGCGCACGGCTACGGCATCACCGGCTGGTTCGACGCACGCGTCGAGGAGGCCGAAATCAAGGCGTATGCCGACGCGCAGCGCGCGGGCACGCTGAAGGTGTACATGAGCGCGGGCCTCTATGCGAACCCGCGCCGCGATCCGCGCGAGCAGGTCGAGCGCTTCGCCGCATGGCGTCGCGCGTACGAATGCGACAACCTGCGCCTGCATACGGTGAAGATCTTCGTCGACGGCGTGCCCGAATCGAAAACCGCCGCGCTGCTCGAGCCGTACGCCGGCACCGACGACTGCGGCCTCGCGCTGTGGAGCCAGGACGCGCTGAACGAGATCTGCCTGCTCGCCGATTGCGCCGGCTTCGACCTGCACTTCCACACGCTCGCCGACCGCGCGGTGCGCATGACGCTCGACGCGCTCGAATATGTCCAGATCCGCAACGGCATGCGCGACCGCCGCGCGCAGCTCGCGCACCTGCAGCTCGTCGATCCGGCCGACATGAGCCGCTTCAACCGGCTCGGCGCGATCGCCAGCGTGCAGACGCTGTGGACGGCCGCGCGCGAAGAGCAGCAGCAGCTCTATCGCGACCTGCTCGGCGCCGAACGCACCGCGCGCAACTATCCGTTCCGCAGCCTGCGCAACGCCGGCGCGATGCTCGCGGCCGGCTCCGACTGGTCGGTCAGCACGATGGACCCGATGCAGATCATCCAGACGGGCGTCACGCACCTGCTGATCGACCAGCCCGACAGCCCGCCGTGGAATCCGCACGAACGCCTCGACCTGCTCACGATGCTCGAGGCCTATACGGTGAACACCGCGTATGCGCTGCGCTTCGACGACTGCACGGGTTCGCTCGAGGCGGGCAAGGACGCGAGCTTCGCGATCCTCGATCGCAATCCGTTCGCCCATCCCGTCGAGACGTTCGCGCAAACCCGCGTGATCGAGACGTGCTTCCGCGGCGAAGTCGTGTACGCGGCGCCGGGCTGGGCCGACTGAAGCACGAACCCGGCGGCCGTCAGGCGACGCCGAGCGCCAGCACCTGCTCGGTCGTCAGCACGTCGCCGAACGTGTCCGACAGCGCAGCCAGCGTCGCGCGATGGAGGTCGCGGTGCGATACCGTGCCGCCCTCCGCGATGTCGAGGTCGCGCGTCGCGCAGGCATCGTCGACGACGATCACCGCGTAGCCGAGCGGCACCGCATCGCGTGCCGCGCCGGCCACGCAGGCATGCGTCATCAGGCCCGTGACGATCAGCGTGTCGATACCGGCCGCCTTCAGGCGTGCATCGATGTCCGTCGTCGGGAACACGCTCACCGAGGTTTTCTTCACGACCGCGTGATGCGGCGCCGGCTGCAGGCTCGCATGAAAGCGGAAGCCGTCGCTGCCGTCCGCGAAGATCGGGCTGTCGGGTGAATCGACATGCTGGACGTGAAACACCGGAATGCCCGCGCGATCGGCGAACGCGATCACGCGCTGCGCATTGCCCAGGGCGCGCGGTCCCTCGGGAATCGGCAGCCGGCCGCTGAAGTATTCGTTCTGGAAATCGATCACCAGCAGCGCGGTGCGGGCGGCGGCGATCGACGTCGGCGCGGTCGCGCCCGCCAGGGTACGGATGGTCGGATGTTGCATGGGTCGCTCTCTCGGTTGGCGTATCGAAGGAACGGCGCGCCGGGCCAGCCGGCGCCGCCGGACGCGGCCCGGACGTTTCCCGGCCGCGAGGCGCCAGTGTCGGGCCGCGCGGCCGTGCGCGACAGCCGCGCGCGGGACAACGTCCGACAGGATCGGGCCAACGTGCCTGCCGCCTACGACAGCGCGGCCGTTCGCGCACCCGGCTGCGTGCGGCCGTACGCGACCATCATCAAGAAGCTAAGCAGGAAGCCCGCGCCGCCGATCAGCAGCAGGCCGATCTCGCCGAACACCGGCAGCAGGTTCGTGAGCGCCCCCGTGACGACCCACGCGACGGCCATCACCGAGCCCGCGACGCCGAGTGCCCAGCCTTGCCGGTCCTCGCTGACAGCGTCGGAGAACGCCGTGTACATCGTCGTATAAGCAACCATGTCGAAGCAGCCGACGACCATCGCGAGCGCCCACAGCACCGGCTCGTGCGGGAACAGCGCAGACAGGACCTGGCCGACGCCCGCGACGAGGAGGCCCGTCTTCGCGATGTCGACCACGCGCCATACGCGCAGCATCAGCCGCACGACGAATAGCAGGCCGAACACGAAGCAGAGGCCGATCACGCCGCTGAACAGCCCGAGCCGCGCGCTCGTGTAGCCGAACTTCGCCTGCAGCAGCAGCATGATGGTCTGCAGGTAGAGCCCGTAGCCGACCTGCATCAGGAAGAACACCACCGACAGGAACGCGACGTTGCGCTGGCGCGCGGCCTCCCCGATGATGCGCAGCGGCAGCAGCGGATCGATGCGCGTGTCGCCGCGCGGCACGGCCGAGTCGCGATACGACGCCCAGGTCCAGAACGCGCCGATCAGCGACAACCCGGCGACGAGCACGAACGGCGTGCCGTAGTCGAACAGCGGCGAAATCGTGCGGTCGGACGTGACGCCGCCGAGCACCGGGCCGACGATCACGCCCGCGCTGAAGGCGAGCGACATGATGCTCATGTTGTACGCCTTGTTTTCCGGCGTGCTCAGGTCGGTGATCGCCGCCTGCGCGATGCCCTGGCAGCCGGCCATCAGCCCGGTGAGCCCGCGGCCGGTCAGCAGCAGCGCGACGCTCGCATGCCACGCACCGGCCGCCATCATCGCGTAGCCGGCCGCGAGGCCGGTCACACACAGCAGCAGGATCTTGCGGCGGCCGTAGCGATCGGACAGCTCGCCCATCAGCGACGAGCCGAAGAACATGCACAACGGATAGATCCCGTAGCCGAGACCGAGGTAGAAATTGCGCGCGTGCGCGCCAGCGTCGGCCGGCAGGATGCCCGCGTGCGGATCGCTGAAGATCGCGGACATCATCGGATAAACGAGCCCGAATCCCATCGCGTCGAGCGCGATCGCGAGCAGACAGGGGCCGAGCAACTTGTAATCGAGCCGGGACATGGCGACCTTCCGGACAGAGTGGATGATCGCCCAAGCGTAACGACCGGGCGGCGGCCGCGGTAGGCCGCCGCCCGCGATGCTGATCATCGGCCGTACCGATACCTACCCTGACGCCGCGCCCGATCGGTCGCCGCCATGCCCGACTCCGGCTCATGGCGTCCGGCCCGGGACCGATCAGACACGGAGGCGCGCATCGGCCTTCACGTCGACAGCCGGACGATCCCGTAAGGATTGAACTTGAAGTCGTCTGTGTCGTGAGACCTGTCGTCGATCAGGGATGCATCGTGCGCCTGCAACGCCGCATCGATCCCGTGCCGCGCGATCGCGTCGGCAACGCTATCGATGACGACGACCGCGTCGCGATCGCTTCCGCGCAAGCGCGGCACCTGCACGTCCGGCAGACCGGCCAGATGAAAACCCACACTTTCGAAGTAACCGTCCGACGCCAGCGGGCGCAACGCGAACGCCAGCCGGCACACCCGGTTCTGCGCGAGCGCGTCGTCGGCGTCGGTCGCGACCGCTCCCATCCGGATCAGCTCCCGCCACCGGTGCAGCCCGTGCGCCACGCCCGCGCTTTCGCCCTTGACCGCCACCGCACCGGCGTCGATCAGCCGGTCGACCAGGAACAGCGCGCCGATCGACGCACGCACGGCATTCTCCCGCGTCATGCGCGGGCCGAGCACATACAACACCGACTGGTGCGTGCCGACGGCTTCTTCGTCGGCCGGCGTCCAGGCATCCGCCGCGACGCGGTCGCGGCAGACCTCGAACGAACGGCTCATCCGCTCGTCCGGCTCGGCGGCGGAATACGCGTCATCGATGCCGAACCCCGTCGCGAATTCCGCAATCGCCGCGTTCGCCGCATCGCGCAGGGGCTGCAGTTCCCGATCCCTGCCGAGAAAGCACAGCACATGACGCGGCTGCACCGGCGCGTCGACCGACCGCGCGGCCTGTCGGCCGATTTGCGACAAAACGGCCGCGCGTGCCCTGCCGCCACCGAGCAGTTTCTTCAACCTCGAAAGCATTCGCCATTCCCCCCGCCGACCTTGTGTGCCGCCATCATAGCGGCTTGCGACGGCGCGGAGACGAATGCGTCGATACGCTCGACGACGGCATTTCGATCGGACAGCGCTCGCCTGCGCGCCGGAATCCGGCGGCGGCAGCCGCCCGTTGCTACTTGACGCTCAGCGGTTCACCCTGAAATTGCCGGCGCGCGAGCACGCACGGCGCACCGTCGTGCATGAACACACTGGCAAGCAGTCCAAACGATGCCGCGAACAGCACGTACCAGGCGGGCGCGACGGGCGACCCGCTCACGTGCGTCAGCCATGTGACGATGAACGGCGCGAAGCCGCCGAAGATCATCACCGCGACGTTGTACGCGAGCGCGATGCCGGTCGAACGCGAGCGCGTCGCGAACTGTTCGGCGAGCGCGGTAGGCGCAGGGCCGTAGCAGATGCCGATGATCGTGCAGATCGCCAGCTGCATCACCAGCAGGCGCTCGATGCTCGGCGCGGCGGCCAGCCACGAGAACAGCGGATAGGTGAGCGTCAGCATCGCCAGCATGCCGGCGATCAGCACGGGCCGCCGGCCGATGCGGTCGGATACGAGCGCCGCAACCGGAATCGTTACCGTCAGCAGCGCGACCGCCACCATCTGCACCTTGAAGACCTGGTCGAGCGGCAACCCGAAGGTCTTGTGCGCGAACGTCGGCAGATTGACGAGCATCACGTAAAACACGGCCGTGCCGGTGATCGTCTGCCCCATCGACACCAGCACGCCGCGCAGGTTGTCGCGCAGCACGCGCGACACGCTCGCCGGCGGCTCGACCGTCGACTTGCTCGCGTCGAGGAACGCCTCCGTCTCCTCCATGTGCCGGCGGATCCACAGGCCGACCGGCCCGATCAGCAGCCCGAGCGCGAACGGCACGCGCCAGCCCCAGCTATGCAGCGCCGCCTCCGACAGCGACTGCGTGGCCCACGCGCCCATCGCCGCGCCCGAGAACACCGCAAGACACTGGCCGATCAGTTGCCACGATCCGTACAGCCCGCGCCGGTTCTCCGGCGCGCTTTCCACGAGGAACGCGGTCGCGCTCGCGTATTCGCCGCCGGTGGCGAAACCCTGCAGCAAGCGCGCGACGACGATCAGGACAGGTGCCGCCGGGCCGATCGTCGCGTACGACGGCGCGAACGTGATGAGCGCGATCGACAGCGTCATCAGGAAGATGATGAGCTGCATCGCGGCCTTGCGGCCTTGGCGGTCCGCATAGAGCCCGAGCAGGACGCCGCCCACCGGGCGCATGAAGAAGCCCACCCCGAAGGTCGCAAGCGACATCAGCAGCGACGCGTACTGGCTCCCGGCGGGAAAGAACAGCCGCGCGATGATGCCGGAGAAGAATCCGTAGACGATGAAGTCGTACCACTCGAGGGTGTTGCCGACGACAGCGGCAACCACCTGCCGATGCCGCGAGTTCCGACGTGAGTCGCGCATGCTTGTCTCCTGCAGTCTCATGGCGCCGCACCGCATGCGTGCCGCGTTCCGTGGCACGTAAAGGCGAACCGGCTGTTCGTATCGCCGGCCGGTGAGGCACGGGCTCGCACCATCGGAACCTCGCAGCCCGCGCACACGATCGGCGTGAAACGATCATAGGGACGCCGAAAACCCGCATCAATTAACGACCGCGGCAGACGATTAGCCGGAGATTAAATGTTCCCCCGCCGGGCTCCACCACACGAAAACCCCGGAAATTCGCGCATTGTTGCGGCTCCGGTTCTGCGGCAGAATCGTCGGTCGCCCTTCCCGTCGTCCGCACCATGCGCAACCGCATCAACGAAGAGATCACGTTCCGCAAGCTCGAGGTGCTGCTTGCCTTCATGGAAGCCGGCAGCCTCGCGAAGGCCGCCGAGGCGCTGGGCGTCAGTACCGTCAGCGTGCACCGCGCGCTGCACACGCTCGAGGAAGGGATGCATTGCGCGCTGTTCCGCCACGAGGGGCGGAACCTGATTCCGACCGATGCCGCGCAGGTGCTCGCGGAAGTCGCCGGCGAAGTACTCAAGACGATGACGGACGGGATCCGCTCGACGCGCGAGGCGGCCGGCTACGGTGCCGGCCAGTTGAAGATCGGTTCGCTCTATTCGTTGACGATCCGCACCGTTCCGGAAGTCGTGATCGCGCTGAAGGAACGCCGCCCCGAGCTGCAGGCCGAGCTGGTGCTCGGCTCGAACGCCGACCTGCTCGACAAGCTCCGGCAGGGCGCGATCGACGCGACGCTGATGGCGCTGCCCGAACCGGACGCCGAGATCGAATCGATCGCGTTGTTCGAGGACGAGATGTTCTTCGCCGCGCCGGTTGGCTCGCCGTACGCGCAGCATGACGCAATCGATCTTCGCACCTGCGACGACGCGCCGTTCGTGTCGCTCGGCGAAGGTTTTGCGACGCATCACGGCTTCACGGAAGCGTTTCGCGCGGCCGGCGTCACGCCGAACGTCGCGATGCGGGTGGGCGACATCTTCTCGCTGATCAACCTCGTGTCGGGCGGCGTCGGCTGCTCGCTGCTGCCCGGCCGCGTGCGCGACCTGTTCGCGCACAAGATCGCGCTCGTACCGCTCGCGGGGCCCACGATCCGCCAGACAATCGGCCTGAGCTTCCTGCACCGGCGTGAACGCGACCCGAACCTGCTCGCGCTCGCGACCGTGTGCCGGCTGACGGTCAAGGGGCCGAACGCGCGGTAACGCGCAGGTCGCACGGCGGCTAGCTCCCTGTCCTTCCCGCTTCACGCACCGACGTCGTCGCGGCGGCGCGCCCCCGTCACGCTGGAGGTCGCGCGCCCACTCATCCATTCGGACGGCACGCCGCGCGTGCTTTGTTGCGATCATGGCCGTCATTCATCGCACGGCACGCACACGTGCGTCCGCCACGGAGACGCCATGAACGACCCAGTCCTCGGCCCCATCGACCAGATCGGCTACGTGGTCGCCGATCTCGACCGCAGCATCGCGCGCTGGCGCGAACGCCACGGCATCGGCCCGTGGACCGTTTTCCGCAACGTACGCCTCGACGGCCATCATCTCGGCGAGCCGGTGTCGGTCACGATGAACGTCGGGCTCGCGTATCGCGGCAATCTGCAGATCGAACTGATTCACGTGACGAACGACACGTCGTCGCCGTACCGCGATGCGCACGGGCAAGCGCTCGTCGGGCTGCATCACGTCGCGTGGGTCGTCGACGATCTCGATGCGGCGATCGCACGGCTCACCGCACGCGGCTTGCGCGTCGTGTTCGAAGCCGGCAACCCGGCCACGCGCGTCGCGTATCTCGACGACCCCGACGACCCCGGCGTGCGCATCGAAGTCATCGAAGGCGCCGGCATGCGCGACATGATCGCCCGCGGCATCGCCGAATCACACACCGGGGACGGCACGGATCCGGTTCGCATCGTCGACGCGGCGGCCGCCTCCGCATGAGCGGACCCGCGCGCCCCCTACACTCAACAGGAGCAAGCAGCATGAAACGACTCGAAGGCAAGGTGGCGCTGATCACGGGCGCTGCGCGCGGCCAGGGCGAAGCGGAAGCGCGCCGGTTCGTCGCCGAAGGCGCACGCGTGGTGATCGCCGACGTGCTGGACGACGCCGGCCGGCGTGTCGCGGCCGAACTCGGCGACGCCGCCCGATTCCAGCATCTCGACGTGACGAGCGAGGCCGGGTGGCACGCTGCCGTCGACGCAACGCTCGCGCATTTCGGCCGCCTCGACATTCTCGTGAATAACGCGGCCATCCTGAAGCTCGTGCCGATCGAAGCGTGTTCGCTCGACGACTATCGCAAGGTGATCGACGTGAACCAGGTCGGCTGCTGGCTCGGCATGAAATCGGCCGTGGCCGCGCTGAAGGAAGCCGGCGGCGGCTCGATCGTCAACGTGTCGTCGACGGCCGGGATGGAAGGCGTCGCGGGCGGCAGCGCGTACGTGTCCAGCAAGTTCGCGGTACGCGGAATGACGAAGGCCGCCGCGCTCGAATTCGGCCGCTACGGCATTCGCGTGAACTCGGTGCACCCGGGAGGCATCGATACCGTGATGGCGCGCCCGCCCGAGTTCGCGGATTTCGATCCGTCGTCGATCTACAGCGGCCTGCCGATCGCGCGCATCGGCAAGCCCGAGGAAGTCGCCAGCCTCGTGCTGTTCCTTGCGTCCGACGAATCCGCGTACTGCACGGGGTCGGAATTCATCGTCGACGGCGGGATGCTCGCGGGCAGCACGTTCCACTGACACGCATCGAAACCGGCACGCGCCTGCCAGCCCGGCAGGCGTTTTTCGCTTGCGGCGGCGCCACGTGGAAGTTACGACCCCCTCCTGTCGCGATCACACGCCCGGAAACGACGATACCGCCGGCGGCGCTCCCGCGCGGCGGCATCGTCATCTGCGCAGCGACGCACCACGCGCCGCTCAATATCCCTTCGGCTGGATCGCCGGCGCGCCGTTGCCGCGCGCCGCCTGCGTGCCGCCGCGCACGAAGCGGCGCCCGTGCGGGCCGTACACGCCGTCCGGTTCCGGGTACAACGTCAGCAGCACGAAATACAACACCCCGCCCATCACCAGCGACACCGGCACGCTCAGGTCGAGCCCGCCCGCGAGGTGGCCGAGCGGCCCGACGAACTGGCCCGGCAGGTTCACGAACGACAGCCCGACGAACGCGGCCGGCAGCCACGCGCCCATCGCGCGCACGTTCCAGCCGTGCGTGAACCAGTAATGGCCGCCGCGCAGCCCGCGGTTGAACACCTGCAGGTCGTCGGCGAGATAGTGGCCGCGCCGCGTCACGTAGCCGATCACCATGATCGCCATCCACGGGCAACTGAAGGTATCGATCAGCGTCGAGAACGTCGCGACGCTTTCGACGAGGTTGAACCAGAAGCGGCCGACGAAGATGAACGCGATCGCGATCGTGCCGATCAGCAGCGTCGCACGCACGCGATTCAGGAGGCGCGGGAACATGCTCGACACGTCCAGGCCGGTACCGTACAGCGCGGTCGTGCCGGTCGACATCCCGCCGATGATCGCGATCAGGCACATCGGCAGCAGGAACCAGCGCGGCGAGATCGCGAGCAGGCCGCCGACGTAGTCGTTCGACGCAATGAATGCGGGCGCCTTCGCCGCGATGATCGTCGCGGTCGCGAGGCCGAAGAAGAACGGCACGAAGGTCGCGATCTGCGCGGCGAACACGGCACCCATCACACGATGCTTCGGCGTGTGCCGAGGGATGTAGCGGGCCCAGTCGCCGAGCGTCGACGCGAACGACACCGGGTTGCTCAGCGCAACCAGCACCGCGCCGACGAACGCGGCCCAGAAGCCCGCGCTGCCCTGCTGCACCGTGCCCGCGTAGTTCATGTCGAACAGGCCGGCGAACGCGAACAGGCCCGCGACGAACAGCACGCTCGCGGCCCACACGGCGATCTTGTTGACCCACAGCATGAAGCGGAAGCCGTAAATGCAGACGATCAGCACGAGCACCGCGAACACCATGTACGCCGCACCGAGCGTGAAGCCGTTGACCGGCACGCCGACCATGTTGTGCGCGCCGCCGACGAGCGCGTCGCCCGAGCTCCACACCGCGAGCGAGAAGAACGCGATCGACGTGAGCAGCGCGAGGAACGAGCCGACGATCCGGCCGTGGATGCCGAAATGCGCGCCGGACGACACGGGGTCGCTGGTGCCGTTGCGCGGGCCGAACAGGCTCATCGGCGCGAGGATGCAGGTGCCCGCGAGCACGCCGAGCACGATCGCGCAGACACCCGCCTTGAACGACAGCCCGACCAGCACGGGAAAGCTGCCGAGCACCGATGTGGAAAACGTATTGCAGCCGCCGAACAGCAACCTGAACAGATCGATCGGCCGTGCATAGCGCGATGCATCGGGAATGCGCTCGAAACCGAACGATTCGACCTGCGTAATCCTGCCTTCACTCATTTGTCTCCAGCTCCTCTTGTGCATCTGTACGGCCCGGGACTGCGGCGATACGACACATCGTCATCGATTCGCGGCCACTCTAAACCGGATCGCGCGGCGCAAATATCACGCATTCGAGACGTTTACGACGACGGAGAACAATGTTTCCCGGCAGACCGGCGGCTGGCGCCCGCGCCATCCGTTCAGCGCGGGCGATGCGACGTCAGTTCGCGCGCGCTGCCGCCGGTGCGCGGCATGCGACCAGGCCCCGCTGAACGGCTTGCCGCGCCTCGATATCGGCGAGCCAGCGCTCGACGTGCGGGTAGCCGGCAAGGTCGAGATCGAGCTCCGCCGCCGCGCGCAGCCACGGGAACGCGGCGATGTCGGCGATCGAGTACCGCGACGAAGCGAGATACGCCGATTCCGCCAATCGGCCGTTCACGACGCCATAGAGACGCCGCGCTTCGTTCCGGTAGCGCTCGATCGCTTGCGCATTGACCGTCGTCGATGCATGCAGGAACCACCAGAGCTGGCCGAGCATCGGCCCGATCCCGCCGATCTGGAAGTGCAGCCATTGCTGCACCGCCGTGCGCTCGGCCAGCGTTTCGGGATGCAGAAAGCGCGTCTTCGCAGCGAGATAGCTGAGGATCGCACCGGATTCGAACACGGTCAGCCCGGTGTCGTGGTCGACGATGGCCGGGATCTTGCCGTTCGGGTTGATCGCGAGATACGCAGGGCTGCGCTGCTCGCCGGCGGACAGGTTCACGTGCACGCGCTCGTGCGCGAGCCCGGCCTCCTCCAGGTAGATCGCGATCTTGTGCCCGTTCGGCGTGTCGGCCGTATAGAACGTGAGGGAATGCGTCGAAGTCATGTCGGTCCTTGTCTTCCGGTTATCGTTGCAACTACAATCGTTGCAATTGCAATCCTATGCCGGAACCGATGCCCCGGCGACATGCCAATACCAGAAGGAGGGACATGCAGACTGCGCGATCCGGTCCGCCCGTGCGGACGCCCGACACCCGCCGCGCCGCGGTGGCCTGCCTCGAAAGACTGCTGACGCAGCGTCTCGCGCCGCGTGGCCGTGCGGTGTCGCCGCTCGGCGCGATGCGCGCGGCCGCCGATTGCCTCGAACGCGATGCGGCGACATCGGAACACGTCTGGATCGTGCGAGCTGACACGCGTGCGCCGTTTGCAGACGCGGGGGCGCATCGCCGCATCAGCGCATGGCCGCTGCGGTTTCTCGATGCGCGCAAGCGGTTCGAGCGGCCGCTGCTGTACCTGCTGCATGCACGCGCGACCGACCGGCTGCGGCTGGCGTCGATCGAAACCGTCGACCGCGGGATCTTCGTGAACGATGCCGAAACGCTCGCATCGTCCTGGCCGAAAGGCGTGACGCCCGACGTCCCGCACTGGCTGGCCGCGAACCCCGCGTGCACGCCATACGATCCGGCCTCAGGACATGAGGCGATCGCGATCCTGCGCCACGCGCTGCGAACGCTTTATGTCGCCGGCCAGCCGGGGTTCTGCTACCTCGCGAGCCACGACGAGCCCGTGCCCGACGCGAAACCGCTGTCGGCCACCGCGGCCCGCGATGCGTTCAGCGGCATGGTGCGGGCCGGCCGTCGGGCGGCGGTCGGCGCGGCCGCCCGGATCCGGCTGTGCGGCGCAGGCAGCACGCTGGCACAGGTGCAGGAGGCGGCCGATCTGCTGCGCGACGAATGGCGCGTCGATTCGACGATCTGGAGCTGCCCGAGCTACACGCAGCTCGCCCGCGACGGTCACGCGGCCGACCGGTGGAACCTGCTGCACCCGCACGACGAGCCGCAGGTCGCGCATGTGCGCCGATGCATCGGCGACAGCCGCACGCCGGTGCTCGCCGTGACGGGCTATGCGCGGCACGTCGCCGCGCAGATCGGCGCGTTCGTCCCGGCCCGCTTCGCGGCGCTCGGTGCGGACTCGGCGGCCCCGGACGCCGGCACACGCGCGCCGAACGCGCGCTGGATCGCCGCGGTCGCGCTTCGCCTGCTGGCCGACGACGGCCGCGTGCCTGCCGACTGGGCCGTGCAGGCGATGCGCCGCCACGCGAGCGGCTGACGTGCCGGCGGCCGGCCGCTACTTCGCGTCGGCTGCCGCCTCGCGCGCCGCGGCGGTCGCACGATCGAGCGCGGCGGCCATCGCCGCCTGCTCCTTGCCGCCGAACTGATCGAGGAAGAGTTCCGCGACCGTCGACTGGTACACCTTCCACATCTTCTTGCGCAGCGTGCGCCCCTTGTCGGTGATGCTCGCGTACGCGGCGCGGCCGTCGTCCGCCGAACGGGCGCGCGTGACGAGCCCTTCCTGTTCGAGCCGGTCGACCAGCCGCGTGAGGTTGTAACGCTCGATCGCGAGCACGTCGGCCAGCTCGTGCATCCGGCGCGTGCCGTCGGGGCCGCTCTCGAGCCCCCACAACGCGTCGTACCACGCATACGCCGGCAGGCCGGCAGCCGCGAGGCGGCGCTCGATTTCGCGAATCATCGTCCGGTGCGCGCGGACGAACGAGAACCAGAGATCGGGTTCGGGTGCGCTCATGTCAGGTCGTTCCTCTCATTGAATTGCAGTTGCAATTAAATTTTACCTCGATAACAATTGCCGCCATACGATTGCAATTGCAATCATCTGCCCGCCGATCGACGGGCGTCCCGTCGCGCGATGCGGCGCCACGACCGCCGCCCCGCGCAGCCTTATGCTTCTGGAGACATTGCATGACCGCACCTCTCGCGCTACCCGACATCGACCCGCAGGAAACCCGCGAATGGCTCGATGCGCTCGAATCCGTGATCGCGCTCGAAGGCCGCCCGCGCGCGCATTACCTGATCGACCGGCTTTCCGACCTCGACGCGGCGCGCCACGGCGACCTGCACGGCCGCGTGACGACCGCGTACGTGAACACGGTGCCGCGCGAACGGCAGCCGGCCTATCCGGGGGATCTCGCGCTCGAACGGCGCCTCAACGCGATGATCCGCTGGAACGCGATGGTGATGGTGCTGCGTGCCGGCCGGCATTCGAACGTCGGCGGCCACATCGCGACCTACCAGTCGGCCGCGGTGCTGTACGACGTCGGTTTCGATCACTTCTTCCGCGGCCGCACCGATACCTTCGACGGCGACATGGTCTACATCCAGGGCCATTCGGCGCCCGGCATCTACGGCCGCGCGTACCTGGAAGGCCGCATCACGGACGCGCAACTCGACAACTTCCGCCGCGAGACCGGCCGCGAAGCGGGACGCGACGGGCTGTCGTCGTATCCGCATCCGCGGCTGATGCCGGATTTCTGGCAATTCCCCACCGTGTCGATGGGGCTCGGGCCGCTCACGGCCGCGTATCAGGCGCGCTTCATGCGCTACCTCGAATATCGCGGGCTGAAAGCGCACCAAGGCCGCAAGGTCTGGGCATTTCTCGGCGACGGCGAAATGGACCAGCCCGAATCGCTCGCCGCGATCTCGCTCGCCGGGCGTGAACGGCTCGACAACCTGATCTTCGTCGTCAACTGCAACCTGCAGCGTCTCGACGGCCCGGTACGCGGCAACGGCAAGGTCATCCAGGAACTCGAAGGCACGTTCCGCGCGGCGGGCTGGAACGTCGTGAAGGTGATCTGGGGCGGCGGCTGGGATCGCCTGCTCGAACGCGACACAACGGGCCTGCTGCGTCAGCGCATGATGGAATGCGTCGACGGCGACTACCAGACCTTCAAGTCGCAGAGCGGCGCATACGTGCGCGAGCATTTCTTCGGCAAGTATCCCGCGCTGCTCGAGCTCGTCGCCGACCTGTCCGACGACGACATCTGGAAACTCGCGCGCGGCGGCCACGATCCGGAAAAGGTGCATGCGGCCTATACGCAGGCGATGCACGCGGACGGACGGCCAACCGTCGTCCTCGCGAAGACGGTCAAGGGTTTCGGAATGGGCGAAGCCGGCGAAGGCCAGAACGTGAACCACCAGTTGAAGAAGATGAGCGCGGACGCCGTACGCGCGTTCCGCGACCGCTTCGCGCTGCCGGTCAGCGACGCGCAACTCGACGACCTGCCGTACCTGAAACCCGAACCCGGCAGCGCCGAGGCACGCTACTTCGCGGAACGCCGCGCCGCGCTCGGCGGCCACGTGCCGGCCCGCTTCAGCGACGTGGCGCCGCTGCCGGTGCCCCCGCTCGCCGCATTCGACGCGCAGCTCAAGGACAGCGGCGAACGCGCGCTGTCCACGACGATGGCGTTCGTGCGCATCCTCGGCACGCTGCTGAAGGACCCGGCACTCGGCAAGCTGGTCGTCCCGATCGTGCCGGACGAATCCCGCACGTTCGGAATGGAGGGGCTGTTCCGCCAGATCGGCATCCACTCGCATCTCGGCCAGCTCTACACGCCGCAGGACGCGGGCCAGCTCAGCTACTACCGGGAAGCGAAGGACGGGCAGATCCTGCAGGAAGGGATCAACGAATCGGGCGCGATCGCGTCGTGGATCGCGGCCGGTACCGCCTACAGCAACCACGGCCTGCCGGCGATCCCGTTCTACATCTTCTATTCGATGTTCGGGCTGCAGCGGGTCGGCGATCTCGCGTGGGCGGCCGGCGACGCGCGTACGCGCGGCTTCCTGCTCGGCGCGACGTCGGGCCGCACGACGCTGATGGGCGAAGGGCTGCAGCACGACGACGGGCACAGCCACGTGCTGTCGTCGGTGATCCCGAACTGCGTGTCGTACGACCCGACCTATGCGTACGAACTCGCGGTGATCGTGCGCGACGGCCTGCGGCGGATGTTCGCGGAACAGGAGGACGTCTACTACTACATCACGCTGCTCAACGAGAACTACCCGCATCCGGCGCTGCCCGACGGCGCGGAGGCCGGCATTCTCAAGGGCCTCTACCTGCTGCGCGAAGGCATGTCGCGCGCGGCCGACGTGCCGCACGTGCAGTTGATGGGCAGCGGCGCGATCCTGCGTGAAGCGATCGCCGCGAGCGACCTGCTCGCGCAGGACTTCGGCGTGTCGAGCGACGTGTGGAGCGCGACGAGCCTGAACGAGCTGCGCCGCGACGGGCTGGCCGCCGAACGCTGGAACCTGCTGCACCCCGATGAAGCGCCGCGCGTGCCGTACGTGCAGCAATGCCTCGACGGCCGCACGGGGCCGGTGGTCGTCGCGACCGATTACATGAAGATTGTCGGCGACCAGATCCGTGCATTCGTCGACGGCCGGCGCTTCGTGTCGCTCGGCACCGACGGCTTCGGCCGCTCGGATACGCGCGACGCGCTGCGCACGTTCTTCGAGGTCGACCGGCACTTCATCGTGGTCGCGGCGCTGAAGGCGCTCGCCGACGACGGCGCGATCCCGTGTGCGCGCGTCGGCGAAGCCATCCGGCGCTACGGCATCGACATCGACAAGATCGATCCGGCCAGCGTGTAGTCACGCGCCGCGCGGCAGGCAGGATTGCGCCGGCCTGCCGCGCCGCCTTGCCCGCGCTACTGCCCCGACTGCGCGAGCGGGCGTTGCGGCCCCTGCCCCGTTCCCGACGGCCAGCCGCCCGCAAGCGCCTTGTACAGCGCGACCGTCGACGCCGCACTGCGCATCCGCCCGTCGGCCGCCGCATCCTGCGCCTGCAGCAGCGTGCGTTGCGCGTCGAGCACTTCGTAGTAGTCGATCGCGCCCGCCGAAAAACGCGCCTGCGCCAGTTGCGCGGCACGCGCGCTGTCGGTCGCGGCCCGCACGAGATGGTCCGTCTCGTCACGCGTGCGTGCCGCACGCAGCAGCGCGTTCTCCGTTTCCTCCAGCGCCCCGAGCACGGTCTGCCGGTATTGCGCGAGCTGCCCGGCCGCTTCCGCATCGCTCGCGGCGATCCGTGCGCGCACGCGGCCGACGTCGAGGAACGACCAGTCGATGCCAAGCGCGATCAGGTTCGTATCGCTGCCCGCGCGGAAGAACCCGTAGCTGCTCGTCGCGCTGCCGAGCAGGCCCGACAGCGTGAAGCGCGGAAACAGGTCGGCCGTCGCGACGCCGACGCGTGCGGTCGCCGCGTGCAGCCGCGCCTCGGCGGCCGCGACGTCGGGCCGGCGCCGCAGCAGGTCGCCCGGCGTGCCGGGATCGATGTCGGCGGCCAGCACCGGCAGCGGCACGGGCGTGCCCGCCGACGCGGCGGCCTTCGGGAGATCGAAGCGGCCGATCAGCGCATCCGGCGTCTGCCCGGTCAGCACCGCGAGCCGGTGCTCGTCGACGCCGATCGCCGCCTCGTACACAGCGATCCGCGACGTCGTCGATTCGTACTGCGCGCGCGCCCGCGCCGCATCGAGTTCGGAGCCGCGCCCCGCGCCGACGCGCGCATTGATCAGCGCGAGCGTCTGCTTCTGGTTGTCGGCGTTCTCGCGTGCGATCCGCAGCCGCTCCTGCGAGCCGCGCAGGTCGACGTACGTGCTCGCCACCTCGCCGGCGATCGCGACGCGCACCGCGCGCACGTCCGCCGCGCTGGCGGCCGTCTCCGCGCGCTGCGACTCGACCGAACGACGCACGCGGCCGAACAGGTCGAGTTCCCACGCCGCATTGATCCCGACGCTGGACGTCGGCGTATCGCGCTGGCTGCGCGGCGCCCCGAACGCCTGGTCCTTGCTCATCAGCTGATGGCCGATCTTCCCGCTCGCGGTGATCGTCGGGTAGCGGTCGAACGTGGCCTGTGACAGCAGCGCATTCGATGCGTCGTAGCGCGACACGGCGACCTGGATATCCTGGTTCGCCGCGAGCGCCGTGTCGATCAGCTGCGTCAGCTGCGGATCGCCGAAACCGCGCCAGAATGCGGCATCGGCATCGGCCGACGCGTCCGGCGGCGTATCCGGCGTCTTGCCGGACGGCAACGCGTCGCGCTGCGCCGCCGGATGCGCGTCGCGGGCAAACCGCTCGGCCGTGGCCGTATCGGGCCGCCTGAAATCGGGGCCGACCGCGCATGCGGCGAGCGTCACCGACATCGCGAGCGCGGAAAGACGAAAAGCGGCGCTCATCGGTTTTCTCCTTCGAGGGTGCCGTGGTGTTCGCTCCACACGGCCGGCGTGCCGCCCGCGAGCTTGCGGATCGCCACATAGAACACGGGTGTCAGGAACAGCCCGAACAGCGTGACGCCTAGCATCCCCGCGAACACGGTGATGCCGGTGGCGGCCCGCACTTCGCTGCCCGCGCCGCCGCCGATCAGGAGCGGCACCGAACCCGCGATGAACGCGACCGACGTCATCACGATCGGGCGCAGCCGCAGCTTGCACGCTTCCAGCGCGGACTCGATCACGCCCTTGCCCTGGATTTCCAGCTCGCGCGCGAACTCGACGATCAGGATCGCGTTCTTGCACGCCAGCCCCATCAGCACGACGAGCCCGACCTGCACGAACACGTTGTTGTCGCCCCCCGACAGCCACACACCGAACAGTGCCGCACAGATGCACACGGGCACGATCAGGATCACCGCGAGCGGCAGCGTCCAGCTCTCGTACAGCGACGCGAGCACGAGGAACACGAGCATCACCGCGAGCGGGAACACGACGATCGCCGCGTTGCTCTGCGTGACCTGCTGGTAGCTGAGGTCGGTCCACTCGAGCACGATCCCCGGCGGCAGCACGTCCTTCGCGATCTGCTGCAGCTTCTCGATCGCCTGCGACGACGACATCACCTTCGGATCGGCGTCGCCGATCAGGCTGGCGGCCGGATAGCCGTTGTAGCGGACGACCGGGTCGGGCCCGTACGCGGGCGCCACCGTCACCATCGAGCCGATCGGCACCATCTCGCCCTTCGCGTTGCGCGTGCGCAGGTTCGCGATGTCGGCGGCCGTCTGCCGGTGGCCGGCATCCGCCTGCGCCATCACGCGGTACACGCGGCCGAACAGGTTGAAGTCGTTCACGTACATCGAGCCGAGATAGACCTGCAGCGTGCTGAACAGGTCGGTCAGCGCGACGCCCTGCGCCTTCGCCTTCAACCGGTCGACCTTCACCTCGAGCTGCGGGATGTTCGCCTGGTACGAGCTGACCGGGTAGCTCATCCCCGGCGTCTTCGCGACCGCGGCCTGGAACGCGGTGAGCGCGTTCTGCAAAGCGCCGTAGCCGAGCCCGCCGCGATCCTCCAGGTACAGCGAATACCCCGAGCCGTTGCCGAGGCCCTGGATCGGCGGCGGCATCAGCGCATAGGTGATGCCGCCGCCGATGGTCGCGAAGCGTGCGTTCAGGTCCGCGTTGATCTGCGCGGCGCTGCGATGGCGCTGGTCGAACGGTTTCAGGATCACGTACGAGTTCGTGATGTTCGGCGTGTTCACGCCCTGCAGCGCATTCAGCCCGGCAAACGCCGGCACCATCTCGACACCGTCGGTGCCGAGCGCGATCTTCGTCATCTGCTCGGTCACTTCGCTGGTGCGCGCCAGCGACGCGCCTTCCGGCAGCTTCGCGCCCGCGAACAGGTACAGCTTGTCCTGCACCGGGATGAAGCCGCCCGGCACCGCGTTGAGCAGCAGCGCGGTCGCCCCGAGCAACGCCGCATAGACCGCGAACACCACCCCGCGCCGCTTCAGCGTGCGCGAGACGACGCCGTGGTAGCGGTCCGAGCTGCGGTCGAAGAAGCGGTTGAACGGACGGAACAGCCAGCCGAACGCGCGGTCGAGCCCGCGCGTGAGCGCATCCTTCGGCGCGCCGTGCGGACGCAGCAGCTTCGCGGCGAGCGCGGGCGACAGCGTCAGCGAGTTGATCGCGGAGATCACAGTCGAGATCGCGATCGTCACCGCGAACTGCCGGTAGAACTGCCCCGTGACGCCCGACATGAACGCCATCGGCACGAACACCGCGCACAGCACGAGCGCGATCGCGACGATCGGCCCCGACACCTCGCGCATCGCCTGGTGCGCGGCGTCGCGCGGGCTCAAGCCCTGCGCGATGTTGCGCTCGACGTTCTCGACGACCACGATCGCATCGTCGACCACGATCCCGATCGCGAGCACGAGCCCGAACAGCGTCAGCGTGTTGATCGAATAGCCGAGCAGATAGAGCCACGCGAACGTGCCGACCACCGATACGGGTACCGCGACGAGCGGAATGATCGACGCGCGCCACGTCTGCAGGAACAGGATCACGACGAGCACGACCAGCACGACGGCCTCGATCAGCGTGTGCTGCACCGCGCGGATCGAATCGCGCACGAATACCGTCGGATCCCACACGGGACGGTACGCGACGCCGGGCGGGAAGCGCTTCGACAGTTCGTCGAACTTCGCATACACGGCTTTCGCGACTTCGAGCGCGTTCGCCCCCGGCGACAGGAAGATGCCGACCACGGCCGATTGTTTGTCGTTGAAGTACGAGCGCAGCGTGTAGTCGCCCGCGCCGAGCTCGACGCGCGCGACGTCGGACAGCTTCACGACCTGGCCGTCGTCCCCGTTGCGCAGCACGATGTCGCCGAACTCCTGCGCCGTGCGCAGCCGGCCGCGCACGTTGATCGACAGGAGGAAGTCGTTTTTCTTCGGCGTCGGCTCCGCGCCGAGCTGGCCGGCCGACACCTGCACGTTCTGCTCGCGCACGGCGGCAATCACGTCGCTCGCGGTCAGCCCGCGCGACGCGAGCCGGTTCGGGTCGAGCCACAGCCGCATCGCGTAGTCGCCGGAGCCGGACAAGCCGACGTCGCCGACACCGGTCAGCCGCGACAGCTCGTCCTTCACGTGCAGCGTCAGGTAGTTGCGCAGGTACAGCGAATCGCGGCTGTTGTCCGGCGAATAGAGGCTCACGTACATCAGCGGCGTCGGCGACTGCTTCTGCGTGGTCACGCCGTACTGGCGCACCTCGTCGGGCAGGCGCGACAGCGCCTGGCTCACGCGGTTCTGCACGCGCACGGCGGCCGTGTCGGGATCGACGCCCTGCAGGAACGTGACGACGACCTGCAGGCTGCCGTCCGACCCGGCGACCGACTTCATGTACATGATGCCTTCGACGCCGTTGATCGCCTCTTCCAGCGGTTCGGCGACCGATTCGGCGATTTCCTTCGGGTTCGCGCCCGGGTACGTCGCCCGCACGACGACGCTCGGCGGCACGACTTCCGGATATTCGCCGGCGGGCAGCATCGGAATCGAGATCAGGCCGATCGCGAAGATGACGATCGACAGCACGACCGCGAAGATCGGCCGGTCGATGAAGAATCGGGAGAAATCCATCGTATCGCTCCCGTCACTGCGCGGCCGGCGCGCCGGCATCGGCGACGGCCTGCGTGCCGTTGCCCGATCCGCCGCCCGTGCCATGACCGGCACCGGCATCGGCGCGGGCGGGGAGTGCCTTCGGCTTCACCTGCGCGCCCGGATAGTAGATCCGCTGCATGCCGTCGACGACCACGCGGTCGCCCGCCTGGATCCCCTTCTCGATGATCCGCTCGCCGTCCAGCCCGCGGCCGATCGTCACGTCACGGCGCAGCGCCTTGTCGCCGGGGCCGATCACATAGACATACTTACGGTCCTGGTCGGTGAGCACGGCCTTGTCGTCGACGAGCAGCGCATCCTGGTCGCGGCCGCTGACGAGCTGCACGCGCGCATACAGGCCGGGCGTAAACGCATGGTCCGCATTCGGCAGCCGCACGCGCGCGCGGATCGTGCCCGTCTGCGGGTCGAGACGGTTGTCGAGGAAATCGACGGTGCCCGCATGCGGGAAGCCCGTCTCGTTCGCGAGGCCCACGCGAACCGGATCGGCGCCGATCGCGCGATGCGTCGGGTCGGCACGCCGTGCGTTGTAGCGCAGGTAGCTCTGTTCGTCGCAGTCGAAATACACGTAGACGGGGTTCTGCGACACGACGGTCGTCAGCAGCGTGTCGTCCGCGCGCGCCAGATTGCCGACGGTGGCGACCGCGCGGCCGACGCGGCCCGCGATCGGCGCACGCACCTCGGTGAAACCGAGATTGAGTTTCGCATCGGCGACGGCCGCATCGGCCGCCTGCAGGTCCGCCCGCGCCTGCTCGGCCGTGGCGCGCGCGTTGTCGAGTTCTTCCTGCGACGTCGCATGCGCATCGATCAGCGTCTGCACGCGCTTGAGCTGCACGTTCGCGAGGCTCGCGGCCGCGCGGGCCCGCTGCAGCTGCGCGTTCGCGCGATCGAGTGCGATCCGGTACGGGCGCGGGTCGATCTCGAACAGCAGCGCGCCCTGCGCGACCAGGTCGCCCTCCTTGTAGGCGACGCGCTGCAGATAGCCGCTCACGCGCGGCCGCAGTTCGACTGCGTCGACCGCTTCGACGCGTCCGTTGAATTCGTCCGCGAGGCGGATCGTGCGCGGCGCGATGGTGGCAACGCCGACTTCGGGAAGGGCCGGGGCCGACGATGCGCCTTTGCCGTCGTGACAGCCCGACAACGCCAGCAGCAGTGCACAGGCCGCGCCCAAAGGCGACGTCCTGCGTAGGGATAAGGAGAGCATGATGCCTCGCGACGGGTTAAACTGGCGCGTAGCATAAAAGTTGAAGTTAACTTCAAGTCAAGCTTTCCCGGAGGGGTGTCATGGGTATCCAGGAAATCCCGCAATGGCCGCTGATGTCGATTCGCGAAGTGGCCGCGCGCAGCGGCGTGCCGGCGTCGACATTGCGGTTCTACGAGACGCGCGGGCTCATCAAGTCGCACCGCAACGGCTCGAGCCATCGCCACTATTCGCGCGCGGTGCTGCGGCTGATCGCGTTCATCGTGTTCGCGCAGAAGATCGGCTATTCGCTCGACGAGATCGCCGAGCAGCTCGTCAGCCTGCCCGAGGACACCGCGCCGAGCAACAAGGATTGGCAGCGGCTGTCGCGCGGCTGGAAGCAACGCGTCGCGAGCCGGATCGAGGAGCTGCAGCGGCTCTACATCAACCTCGACGAATGCATCGGCTGCGGCTGCCTGTCGCTGAAGCGCTGCAAGCTGACGAACCCGGAAGACCGCGCGGGCCGCAACGGGCCCGGCGCGCGGCGCTGGCTCGGCGATGCGCCGCCCACGGACCTCGAATGACCGACGGCCGGGCGACGCGCGCGACGCCGTGCCCGGCCGCCGGTACGGATGGCGTCACCCGACGCGCCAGCCGCCGTTCACCGAGATCGTCGCGCCGGTGACGAACGATGCGCGCGGCCCGGCGAGCCACGCGACCGCGTCCGCGATGTCGTCCGGATGCCCGGCGCGGCCGGCCGGCGTCTGCTCGCGAATCGTCGCCGCGATGGCCGGCGCGACACCGCCGTCGCCGAAGAAGCGTGTGTCGGCGATATAACCTGGCGCGACCGTATTGACCGTCGTGCCGCGCGGCCCGAGTTCGCGCGCGAGCGCGACGGTGAACCCTTCGACGCCGGCCTTCGCCGCCGCGTATGCCAGGCCGCCCGGCAGCAGGCTGCCGGCGCGCGCCGCGATCGAGCCGAGATTGACGATCCGCGCGTCGCGCCCGGCCAGGTGCGGCAGCACGGCGAGGGTCGTCACGAACAGGCTTTTCAGGTTCGCGTCGAGCACGGCATCCCACACGGTCTCGGCCTCGCCCGCCTCCGTGTCCGCGCTCACGCGGCCGGTCAGCCCCGCGTTGTTGACCAGCACGTCCACGCAAGGCCACTGCGCGACGATCGCGGCGACCGCCGCCTCGGCCTCGCGCCGCACGCTCAAATCAGCGGCCTGCCCGATCGCCGCGGCGCCGAGACGCGCGACGGCCGCGTCCAGCCGCGCCATGTCGCGCCCGACGATCGCGACGCGATACCCGTCCTCCACCAGCCGCCGTGCGATCGCGAAGCCGATCCCGCTCGACCCGCCCGTGACGATCGCTGTCCGTTGCCGTTCACTGTCCGTCATGTCCTGCCCTCCCGAATGTTGACGATTGGCGACAGTGCAAGTCTGGGCGTGGTGAGGTGATAGGTAAAATACGAATTCGATGATCCACTGATACACGAGAGGTATCGCATGATCGATCTGCGCCAGTTCAGGCAATTCATCGCGGTTGCCGAGACGCTCAGCTTCCGGCGTGCGGCCGAGCGGCTGCACATGGCGCAGCCACCGCTCAGCGCGGCGATCCGCAAGCTCGAGGACGAGCTGGGCGTCTCGCTGCTCGAGCGCGACAACCGCGGCTCGACGCTCACGCCGGCCGGCGAGGCCTTCCTGCTCGAAGCGCGGCGCGCGCTCGAACAGGCCGAGCGCGCGGTGGCCGCGGCCCGCCGCGCGGGCGCGGGCCTTGGCGGCACGCTGCGGCTGCGCTTCGTCGACAGCACCGTCAACGCGCTATTGCCGCTGATCTTGCGGGCGTTCCAGGAGCGCCATCCGGGCGTCGATTTCCAGCTCGAGGAAGGCACGACCGCCGAGCAGGTGCTCGCGCTGCGCCACGACCGCACGGACGTCGGCCTCGTCGTGCTGCCGGTGGCCGACGCGGGCGACGTGCGCGTCGAGCCGCTGCTGCGCGACCGGATGGTCGCGGCGCTGCCCGACGGTCACCGGCTCGCACGCCGCCGGCACATCGCGCTCGCCGACCTCGCGGACGACCCGTGGGTCATGTTCGCCGCGCACCATGGTCCCGGCATGCATGCGCTGCTCGTGACCGCGTGCGCGCAGGCCGGCTTCGCGCCGCGCGTCGTCCAGCAGCCGCGCCAGATGCAGACGACGGCCGGGCTCGTCGCGGGCGGTATCGGCGTCGCGCTGATGCCGCGCCTGTTCGTGCCGATGCAACCGAAAGGCATTACGTTCTGCGAACTGAAGGGTGCGGGCAGCCCGCTCGCGTACGAGCTGGCGATCGCGTACCGGACGCCATCGCCGCTCGTCGATGCGCTGCGCGAGACCGCGCGGAACGCGGTGCGCGAACTGGGGCTGGTTGCCGCGACGTGAGTGTGCGCGTGGCGCGCGGCGCTCAATCGCCGACGAGGTTGAACGCGGCGTCGGTCACGGCACGCCGGAACGCGTCCGGCTGCGTGGGCAGCGACGTGAACTCCAGCATGATGTGGCTGTACGACACCGTGTTGCCGATCGCGGTCGCGATCATGAAGAACAGCACGTTCGGATCGACCGCGCGAATCGCGCCGGCCTGCACGGCGTCCGCCAGCAGCGGGAACATCACGTCGTAATACGGACGGACGAGCCGCTCCTGCAGCCGGTCGAGCCGCCCGCCCACTTCGGTCGCCGCCGTCGAGAAGAACATGCCCATGTCGGGTTCGTCGAACTCATGGTCGACGCACAGCTCGAGTGCGCGCCGCACGCGTTCGCGATGCGACAGCGGCGACGTGCGCAACGCACGCAGCGCATCGAACATCGGCTCGGCGATCTCGACGATCTGCTCGACGACGGCCAGCCACAACGTTTCCTTCGTACCGAAATGATGGGCGATCAGCGCCGCGTCGATGCCCAGCTCGCGCGCGACCTCGCGCACGCTCGTCGCGTCGTAGCCCCGCTTCGCGAACGTACGGCGCGCGGCCCGCAATATCACGTCCGGTCCGACGGACGCCCCGGCCAGCGGCCGCCCTCGCATACGCCGCTTGCCCGGCGCGCGCTCAGTGACTTCAGCCACGTTTCCCTGCTCTCCTTGAACGATTCGAATGCGCCTGTTCCGGCCCTGCTTCAGCACCGCCGAAACCGCGTGATTTGCCCCGCTCCGTTGACACGCGAAGCCGGGAAGCGCTAGGATCATACCTTATTCATCACGTGATGATTTATCCATGGCAACCCCTACACGTATCGTCATCGTCGGCGGCGGGATCGCCGGACTGCAGCTCGCCACGCGTCTGGGCGAGCGTCTCGGCCGGTCCGGGCGCGCACAGGTCACCGTCGTCGACCGCAGCCCGACCCACATCTGGAAACCGATGCTGCACACGATCGCGGCCGGTACGCGCGACGTGCAGCAGCAACAGGTGATCTTCCTCGCCCATGCCCGCGATCACGGTTACACGTACCAGCCCGGCGAACTGAAGGGGCTCGATCGCGCGCGACGCCGCGTGCAGCTCGGCGAGATCCGCTCGCAGGACGGCGAACTCGTGCTCGACGCCCGTGAACTCGAATACGACGTGCTGATCCTCGCGCTCGGCAGCCAGGCCAACGATTTCGGCACGCCGGGCGTACGCGAGCACTGCTATTTCATCGATAGCCAGCCGCAAGCCGAGACCTTCAACGAAGCGTTGCGGATGCGCGTATTTCGCAGCATCGCGCGCGACGAGCCGTTCCGCGTCGCGATCGTCGGTGCCGGCGCGACCGGCGTCGAGCTTGCCGCGGAGCTGAGCCGCCTGCTGGAAGTGGCACAAGCCTATGGCGACGAAACGGTACGCGACCGGCTGCAGCTCACGCTGCTTGAAAGCGGCCCGCGCATCCTCGCCGCATTTCCGCCGAAGATCTCCGCATCGGCACAGCAACGGCTCGAACAGATCGGCTTTCACGTGCTGACGTCGACCCGCGTCACGTCGGCCGACGCGAACGGCTTTCACTACGGCGACGGTTCGTTTGCGGAAGCCGACCTGATGGTGTGGGCAGCCGGCGTGAAAGCGCCCGATTTCATGCAGGCGCTCGGCGGCCTCGACACGAATCGCGCGAACCAGATCGTCGTCGGCCCGACGCTGCAGGCAACGGGCGACGAACACGTGTTCGCGATCGGCGATTGCGCGAGCCTGTTGCCCGACGGCCAGGAACGACCGCTGCCGCCCACCGCGCAGGTCGCGACGCAGCAGGCCGAGCATCTCGCGAAGCACCTGCCCGCGTGGCTCGACGGCAAGCCGATGCCGCCGTTCGCGTTCCACGATTTCGGCGCGCTCGTGTCGATCAGCGAGTACGACGCGTTCGGCACGCTCGGGCAGTTCGGGTTCTTTCGTGGCGGCTTCATCCAGGGGCGTCTCGCGCAGTTCAGCCACCTGATGCTCTACCGGCGGCACCAGCAGGTGCTGCACGGCTTCTCCAAGGCGAGCCTGCTGTGGATCGCCGAACGGATCAACGGCTGCGCGCGGCCGCGCATCCGCCTGTCGTGATGCCGCGCGTCGCGGTGCCGCGTAACGTTTCGAGGAAAACTGACATGAACAACCGTATCGCCCCCTGGCTCATGACCGTCGCCGCGATCGGCAGCTTCGACATGCCGTCCGTCTCGTGGGGCACGCCGCGGCGGCGCAGCGTCACGCGCGACCGGCTGCCGTCGTGGGACGCGACGAGCAAGCCGGCCATCAGCGTACTCGAGCGGCCCACCGCCGACACCGTGATGATTTCCTGGCGCGACGCATGCACCGGGCACTACGGTTATCAGAAGTGGCGGCTGTTCACCACGCGCAAGCGCGGCGTGTGCGCGCTGTCGGGCCAGCCGATCGAGATCGGCGACAGCGTCTATGCACCGCAATTGCTCGGCTCGACGCCGGGCAACGCCGCCGCGATGGTGCTGGCCGCGTGCATCGACGCGGCCCGCCCCGCCGAGGCCGCCTGAAGGCGCGGGATACCGCGTCAGGACCAGCGCGACAGCATCCGGTTCGCGCAAGCTGCACACCAGCTCGGCACGCGCGTGCTGCTGGTCACCGACGAATGGCATTCGCCGATCGGGGAATGTGCGGAGATCGTGCTGCGGATCCAGCGGCAGCCGTTCGCGATGCTGCAGACCAACGTGCCGGCGCTCGCGCTCACCGGAGCGCTCGTGATCGGCGTGACGAACCGGTTGCCCGAGCTGGCAAGGCAGCGGATGGAGAGGATCGAATCGCTCAATACCGGCGGAATCGAGCAGCACGCCAACAGTCGCGATCTGCCCGAATGACGATCGCTCGCCATTCGGGCACGGACTTCAGCTCTCGACATCCTCGAGGCTGAACACTTCCGTCTTGTCGTTGTACGAAAAGACTTCGCCGTAACGCCCCCAGTCGATCACCGCGTCGAGCGTTTCCTCGGCGGCTTCATCGGACAGGAAATCCTCCAGCTCCTGCTCGAAGCGCACACGCGGCGCGCGATGGCCCGGACGCTCGTTCAGCACCTTCCTGATCCGTGCAGCCAGCGGCACGTGCTTCAGCAGGTGGTCGGCGAACATCAGCTTGCGCTCCTGCGTGCCGAATTCCGCGAACACACGCGCCGGCGGCGTCAGGAACACGTCCCCTTCCCGCACGTCCGCGAAGCCGAGGTATTGCAGTACTTCGGCGATCGGAAACAGTTCGTCGACCTCGAGGTGCAGCGTGCGCGCGATTTCCGGCATGTCCGCGCGGCCATGGTACGGCGCCATCGCCAACGTTTCGATCAGGCCGGCCATCAGGTTGGTCGACACGCGCGGCATCCAGCTGCCGAGCTCCAGCCCCTTCTTCGTCGCTTCGCCGGTCTGCCGCGCGGTCATCTTCGCGTAGATGTCGTCGACGAGCTTGCGGAAATCCGTGTCGAGCCGGTTGCGCGGATGCTTGAACGGCACCTTGATCTCGGCGATCACACGGCCCGGGTTCGACGACAGCACCAGGATCCGGTCGCACATGAACACCGCTTCCTCGATGTTGTGCGTAACGATCAGCACCGACTTGATCGGCATGCGGCCCTGCGTCCACAGATCGAGCAGGTCGGTACGCAGCGTCTCGGCGGTCAGCACGTCGAGCGCGGAGAACGGCTCGTCCATCAGCAGGATCGTCGGATCGACAACGAGCGCGCGCGCGAAGCCCACGCGCTGGCGCATGCCGCCCGACAGCTCGCGCGGGTACGCGTTCTCGAAACCGTCGAGACCGATCAGGTCGATCGCGGCGAGCGCACGCTCGCGCCGCTCGCGCGCGCCGACGCCGAGCGCCTCCAGCCCGGCTTCCACGTTCTGCAGCACGGTGAGCCACGGGAACAGCGCGAAGGTCTGGAACACCATCGCGACGCCTTCGGCCGGGCCGCGCAGCGGCTTGCCGAGGTAGGTCACCTCGCCGCCGGTCGGCTCGATCAGCCCGGCGATGATGCGCAGCAGCGTCGACTTGCCCGAGCCGGAACGGCCGAGCAGGCCGACGATCTCGCCTTCGCGCAGCGACAGGTTCGCATCGTCGAGCACGAGCAGCTCGCCCTGCGTCTTGTTGAAGCCGCGACAGACGTGCTCCACACGCAGGATTTCTTCGCCGAGGCGCGGCGGCTGCAGCGGCTGGGACGTCTTGACGGGGGCGTTGATAACGTTCGAATTTTGCATCGCGCTTACTCTCAATCGAGACGGAGCCGGGATTCCGCATAGGCGTACATCGGACGCCACAGCAGACGGTTGAACAAGGTGACGAACAGGGACATCACGGCGATGCCCAGGATGATCTTCGGAAAATCGCCGGCGGCGGTGGTCTGCGCGATGTACGAGCCCAGGCCGTGCGCGACGACCTTCGTGTCGCCCCACTGCACGAACTCGGACACGATGCTCGCGTTCCACGCGCCGCCCGACGCGGTGATCGCACCCGTCACGTAGTACGGGAAGATGCCGGGCAGGATCGCCTGCCGCCACCACTGCCAGCCACGGATGCGGAAATTCTTCGTCGCTTCCTTGTAGTCGTTCGGGTAGGACATCGCGCCGGCGATCACGTTGAACAGGATGTACCACTGCGTGCCGAGCACGATCAGCGGCGACAGCCAGATGTCGGCATTCAGGTGGAAGTGGACGATCACGATCACGAACACCGGGAACAGCAGGTTCGCCGGGAACGCCGCGAGGAACTGCGCGAGCGGCTGGATCTTCTCCGCCAGCTTCGGGCGCAGCCCGATCAGCACGCCGAGCGGCACCCAGACCAGCGACGCGATCGCGATCAGCACCAGCACGCGCAGCAGCGTGACGAGCCCGAGCCCGAGCACGTGGCCGACCTCGCCCATCGTCACGCCGGTCGCGACGAAGCTGACGACGCGCCACGCGACATACAGCGTCAGCAGGATCACGAACGCGCCCCACACGATGTCGCCGATGCGCGACGAGCGGCGCGCCGATGCGCCGCGCGCACGCGTGCCCTGCAGCGACGGCGCGCGCAGCGGAATCCGCGCGGCCTGCGACAGCAGCCAGCCGGCCGGCACGAGCAGCTGATGGATCAGGTGCGTGCGGCGCATCATGTCGAGCAGCCAGGATTGCGGCGCATCGCCCGACGCGGTGTTCTCCATCCGGAACTTGTCGGCCCACGCGACGAGCGGGCGGAACAGGAACTGGTCATAGGCGAGGATCACGACCGACATCGCGACGATCACCCAGCCGACCGCACCGAGGTTCTTGTCGGAGATCGCCTGCGCGAGATACGCGCCGATGCCCGGCAGCGTGATCGTCTGGTTGCCGACGGTGATCGCCTCGGATGCGACGACGAAGAACCAGCCGCCCGACATCGACATCATCATGTTCCAGATCAGGCCCGGCATCGAGAACGGCACTTCGAGCTTCCAGAAGCGTTGCCACGGCGTCAGGTGAAAGCCGCGCGACACTTCGCTCAGGTCGCGCGGCACCGTGCGCAGCGACTGGTAGAAGCTGAACGTCATGTTCCAGGCCTGGCTCGTGAAGATCGCGAAGATCGCGGCCAGCTCGGCACCGAGCACGCGGCCCGGAAACAGCGCGAGGAAGAACGTGACGGTAAACGAGATGTAGCCGAGCACCGGCACCGACTGCAGGATGTCGAGGATCGGGATCAGCACCATGCCGGCGCGGCGGCTCTTCGCGGCGAGCGTGCCGTAGACGAGCGTGAACGCGAGCGACGCGACCATCGCGGCGAGCATCCGCAGCGTGGTCCGCAACGCGTATTCGGGCAGGTTCGACGGATCGAGCGAGATCTTCTGCGTCTGCAGTACGCCGATCGGCGCCATCGTCTGGTGGAAACCGACGATCGCCATCGCGAGTATGCCGATGATCAGCGGAAACGCGACGGCGTCCCAGCGATTGGGGAGCACGCGCCACGCAGACGCGTTGGCGGTACGGTTCGGGTCGAAGAAACGGAGATCCATCGGTAGCGTCTTGTGTCGAATTGAAAGTCGATGGGTCCGGCCGCGTCCCGCGCGGCCGGGCGTCGCGCCCCCCGGCGCGAATCAGAACAGCCTGTGCAGCGCCCAGTACAACGCCGCCGACAGCGCGATCGATGCGGGCAGCGTCAGCACCCAGGCGAGCACGAGGTTGCGCACGGTATCCCAGCGCAGGCCCGCGCCGCTCGCCGTCATCGTGCCGGCCACGCCCGACGCGAGCACATGCGTCGTCGACACCGGCAGCCCGTAAGCGTCGGCCATCCCGATCGTCAGCATCGCGACGGCTTCGGCCGACGCGCCCTGCCCGTACGTGAGATGCGACTTGCCGATCTTCTCGCCGACCGTCACGACGATCCGCTTCCAGCCGACCATCGTGCCGAGGCCGAGTGCAATCGCGACCGCGACCTTCACCCACGTCGGGATGAATTTCGTTGCGCGGTCCATCTGCTTCCTGAATGCTTCGAGCGCGCTCGCGTCCTCGACCGAGAACGCCGGTGCCTTCGCCTTCTCCATCAGGCGGATCGCCTCGGACGCGACGTACATGTTGTTGCGCACGTTGTCGACGAGGTTCTGCGGCACGCTCGAGATCCCGCCGGCCTGCGCGACCTGGTCGGCAATCGTGTCGGTCAGCTTGCCCAGCGCCGGGATCGTCGCGGCGGTCAGCTTGCGCGTGCGCACGTACGCTTCGACATCGGCACGCGGGTTGGCGGACTGCGCGGCCGGGTCCGCGTACTTGACGAGCGTCGTCGACGCATGGCGCGCGACCGCGACGAACGTGCTCGTCTGGTCCGGCGTCACGGCCTTGTTCAGCGCATACGCGGTCGGCATCACGCCGATCAGGATCAGCATGATCAGGCCCATGCCCTTCTGCCCGTCGTTCGAGCCGTGCGCGAACGACACGCCCGTGCAGGTCAGGATCAGCAGCAGGCGAATCCAGAACGGCGGCGGCGTGTTGCCCTTCGGCTCCTGATACAGCGCCGGCACGCGCACGAGCGCCTTCAGCAGCAACAGCACCAGCGCGGACAGCACGAAGCCGATCAACGGCGAGAACAGCAGCGCCTTGCCGACGCCGAGCGCCTGGTTCCAGTCGACGCCGCTCGTGCCCGACGGGCCGCTGACGATCTGGTTCATCAGGCCGACGCCGATGATCGAGCCGACGAGCGTGTGCGAGCTCGACGACGGCAGGCCGAAATACCAGGTTGCGAGGTTCCACGTGACGGCCGCGATCAGCAGCGCGAACACCATCGCGAAACCCGAGCCGCTGCCGACCTGCAGGATCAGTTCGACCGGCAGCAACTGCAGGATGCCGAACGCGACGGCGCCGCTCGACACGAGCACGCCGCACAGGTTCCACAGGCCCGACCAGACGACCGCGAGGTGCGGATCGAGCGAATGCGTATAGATGACGGTCGCGACCGCGTTCGCGGTGTCGTGAAAGCCGTTCACGAATTCGAAGCCGAGCGCGATCAGCAGCGCGACGACCAGCAGCAGGAACGGGAGGACCGAGCTTTCCTTGACGGGGCTGAGATCGGCACCGAGATGAACACCGACGTAGACGATGCCGCAGGCAATGATCAGAAAAAACAGCGCGAGGCTGACGGCACGCGTGCGGTTGCTGACCGCACCGCTGGTTTCCGTTGCCGCGAGATTCGGCATGAAGGGGCTCCGGAGAGGTGACTCGGAGTGGCAGGCTATCGATCGGCCGTGACGCAAATGTGACGTGTCACTTACAGGACATTGACAGGTCATCTTTCAGGAACAGCGCATTGCCGCGCAATCCGTGAACACGGGTGATCGACCGTGTCGCGCGCGGGAATAAATCCGCCGCTTCGCCGGTATGGCACGCGAAGGCGCCGGTTTATTCCAGGACGATCCGGCCGTCCCGTTTCGTCACACGATTGCGAGGCTCCCATGTCTTCATCGACCCCCACCCGCCCGTCGCGCCGCAAGGCCCTGCAATGCATGGCCTTCGGCGGCCTCGGCACGCTGTTTACGCTGTCGGGCGGCATCCTGACGCCGTTCGACCTGGCGCTCGCGCAGACCGGCGACGCGCTCCCGGCCAACGCGGGCAAGCCGCTGTTCGTGCAGGTCAGCGACACGCACATCGGCTTCAACAAGGATGCGAATCCCGATGTATCGGCCACGCTCAAGCAGACGATCGAACTCGTCAACGGGATGCCCGCGATGCCCGCGCTGGCCATCCACACGGGTGACATCACGCACCTGTCCAAGGCCGCGGAGTTCGACCACGCGTCGCAGCTGCTGTCCGCGCTGCGCGTGCCGGAACTGCATACGGTGCCCGGCGAGCACGACGTCACCGACGGTTCGGGCGCCGAATATTTCAGCCGGTTCGGCAAGGCGTCGGACAACCGCGGCTATTACAGCTTCGATCACGCGGGCGTGCACTTCATCGGCCTCGTCAACGTGATGCACTTCAAGCCGAACGGGCTCGGCAGCTTCGGCGACGACCAGCTCGCATGGCTCGCGCAGGATCTCAAGGGCCGCTCGTCGAGCACGCCGATCGTCGTGTTCTCGCACATGCCGATGTGGACCATCTACGAGCCGTGGGGCTGGGGCACCGGCGACGCGCCGCAGACGATGGCGCTGCTGCGACGCTTCGGCTCGGTCACCGTGCTGAACGGACACATCCACCAGATCGTGTCGAAGGTCGAGGGCAACGTGACGTTCCACACTGCGCGCTCCACCGCGTTCCCGCAGCCGACGGCCGGCAACGGCCCGGGCCCCGTGCCGCTCACCGTGCCGCGCGACCGGCTACCCGCGATGCTCGGCGTGACGACCGTCGAATTCGCGGGCCATCCGGTTGCGTCGTCGCTGCACGATGCAACGCTGGCCTGACGCACCGAACCGCAAGGAGACCGACATGACCCGCTTCAAGCACGCCAGCCTCGTCGCGGCGCTGATCCTGTGCGCCACCGCCCCGCTCGCCGCATTCGCCCAGGGCCCGGACGGCCCGCTCGTGACGATCCGCAATTTCATGTTTTCGCCGATGTCGACCACGATCAAGGCCGGCACGACGGTCACGTGGAAGAACCTCGACGGGGAACCGCATACGGTCGTCAACGACGCCGGCATCTTTCACTCGTCGGCGCTCGACCAGGGCGACACGTACTCGTTCCGCTTCGACAAGCCGGGCGTCTACAAGGTGTTCTGCGGGATTCACCCGTACATGAAGGAGACCATCACGGTGGAATGATGCGGCGCACCACGACACGCGCGGACGAATGGCGGGCAGCGGCGCCTACAATGCCCGCATCCCATTCGCCCGCGTGGCCGACGGAGCCGCCCATGCCCAGGATCGACCTCAGCGCCGTGCCCGAACGCCGCGGCAGCGGCTATCCGCCGCCGTTCGACGCGCCGTGCGCGCAGCGCATCCGCCAGCGCGTCGGCGACGCCGGCGGGTTGCGCGATTTCGGCGTCAACCTGATGCGCGTGCCGCCGGGCGGCTGGTCGGCGCAGCGCCACTGGCATTCCGACGAAGACGAATTCGTCTACGTGCTCGAAGGCGAACTCGTGATGATCGAGGACGACGGCGAAACCGTGCTGCGCGCGGGCGACTGCGCGGCGTTTCCGAAAGGCTCCGGCAACGGCCATCACCTGGTCAACCGGTCGGCGGCGTTCGCCGTCTATCTCGAGGTCGGCTCGCGCTCGCCGGACGACGTGATCACCTGCGCCGACATCGACATGATGAGCCCGAGCCGCGACGGCCGGTTCCTGCACAAGGACGGCACGCCTTACCCGGACGCGTGACGCCGGTCGCTCGCGGATGCACCGCGAGGCACGGCGCGCGCGCCGGACGCCGGCTTCGCGACGCCGACCACCGCGCCTAAGGGCCTAAGGGCCGAAGCGCCGGAAGCGACCGGCGAAGCAGGCGCGAATTGCCGGTGCGCGGCGCGCGATCCCCGCCGGCCATCGCCTACACTGAATCGAGCCATTCGGTTCCGACCCACCTTCACACGCAGCGAGGCGAGCCATGACCGCGAGCGAACCGGCACGCATGAACCTCCCCGGACAAGTCGTGCTCGTGCTCCAGGGCGGCGGCGCACTGGGCGCGTTCCAGCTCGGCGTCTTTCAGGCGATGGACGAAGCCGGGATCCGGCCCGACTGGGTGGTCGGCACGTCGATCGGCGCGATCAACGCGGCGCTGATCGCCGGGAATCCGCCGGAGCAGCGTTACGACAGGCTGTCGGCGTTCTGGCAGCGCGTGACCGAACGAACCCGTTTCGACGTCCCGCCGCTGGTGCCTGGCTGGGACCGGATGCTGGCCGAGCTGATGATCATCGGCGGCGGCATCGCGGGATTCTTCCAGCCCAATCCGGCATCGTGGCTCGGGCCGATGGTGCGCCTCGGCGTCGATCGTGCGTCGTATTACCGGATCGCACCGCTGCGCGACACACTCGCGTCGCTGATCGACCCCGACCTGCTGAACGCGGGCCGCCCGCGCCTGACCGTCAGCGCGGTCAATGCGTGCACCGGCACGATGCGCTATTTCGATTCGCGCGATACGCGGCTCGAGATCGAGCACATCATGAGTTCGGGCGCGCTGCCGCCCGCGTTTCCGGCGATACGGATCGACGGCGAGCCTTACTGGGACGGCGGCGTGTATTCGAATACGCCGGTCGAGGTCGTGCTCGACGACAATCCGCGCCGCAGCTCGGTCATCTTCTCGGTGCAGATGTGGAATCCGGCCGGCCCCGAGCCCGAGAGCATCTGGCAGGTGTCGGAGCGACAGAAGGACATCCAGTACGCGAGCCGCACCGACAGCCACATCGCACGCCAGCAGCAGATCCACCGGCTGCGCCACGTGATCCGCGAACTGGCCCGCCACGTGCCGGAAGCCGAACGCGCGTCGCCGGCCGTGCGCCGGCTCGCCGCGTGGGGATGCGAAACCACGATGCACCTGGTCAAGCTCGCGGCGCCGCGCCTCGCCAGCGACAATCAGCTGAAGGACATCGATTTCACGCCGGCCGGCATCGCGGCCCGCAGGCAAGCCGGTTACGACGCCGCGCGGCGGGCGATCGCCGCACGTCCGTGGGAGCTGCCGACGGACCCGACGGAAGGGCTGACGGTATTCGACCCGGACGCGGCGCCGGGCGCCGAAACACCGGCCTGATGCGCGGCGCCGCCATCGCGCGCCGGCAGCATGGCGAAATCACGCGCGCTCGGCCTCCGTTCGATCGTCGACGCGGAGGTTATCGCACGACGGCTTAAGGCAATTCCGCGCGCACGGCCGACGCGGTACCGGCGACGACCGGACACGATTGCGGCAGCGCCTGCCCGAACAGCACGGCGAGCCCGCAGGCGGACGTGAACATGCCGCGATTGTCGTGCCCGACGCCCGGTACTTCGACGACCTGCTGCGCGAGATCGTCCGGATGCCGCTTCTTCAGGTAGTCGAAATACGCGAGCCCGCGCGCGAGCCGATACGGGCCTTGCGCCATCGCCGCGCACGAACGGTCGATGAAGTGCGTGTAAGGGTTCGTGTCGGCCTGCCCGAGCAAGTACACGACATGACGCGCCGCGTAGCGCGTTTCGAGTGCGCGCACGTCCTGCGACGCGACATAGGGCGGCGCCGACTCCAGCCCGTATTTCCACTCGTTCGCGCGCGGGCAGGTGCCGCCTGCGATCGCCTGGCCGTCCGGCCGTTCGTCGTCGAAATACAGGTAGCTCGACGGGTTCGCGACCACATAACGCACGGCGATGCCGGCCCGTACCAGCGCGTCGCCTTCGTGCCCGGCCACCGCATAGCGCTGCAGCAACTGCGCGCCGGCGGAATGGCCGATCACGACCACGCTCGACAACGCGGGATACAGGCTGCGGTCGGCGAAATGCGCGAGCAATGCGTCGAGCGCGGTGAACGAACTGATCGGCGCCGGCTGGCGGGCCGCGTCGCCGCCCTTCCATCCTTCCTGCGTCCAGGCGAGCGTTTGCGCGGGCAACGAAAACGCGCGCGTATCGGCTCGCGTCAGGAACTGCGGTGCGACGACCATCGTGCCCTTGCCGGCCGCACCGGCCTTGTCGACGACCTCGAGCCCCGAGGCGTAGTACGCGTCGGCATTGCGAAGCGTGCCGTGAACCACGACGAAGACCCGCGTGACATCGGGCGCGGCCTGGTCGAGCGGACGATCGGCGTAGACCGGCAGCACCGCATTGCCCTGCGGCGTATCGACGGCCACGCGCTGGCCGGCGACGGCCTTGACTGGCGCCTCGAGGCGTTCTCGCTGCGTGAGCGTGGCGGCTTCGGCCGGACGCGCGCCGCCCGGCATGCCGATGGCGACACCGGCTGCCGCGAGCGAAACGGCACACGACAGCGTTCGGGCGGCCGGCAGCACGCGCGAGAACCGGAGGTTGGCGAAGGCGACGGAAATGAGTGACATGGCGACGGATCGAGTGGCGGATATGACTTTAACGGCGAGGGTCGCAAAATCCGTCGCCGGTGGCCGGGTGGTCGAACACCGGCACGCGCGGCGAATCGGGCAGCGAATCGGGCAGCGTGCCGATATCCGCTGCGGGCGCATGGTGTTGAGGATCGTAGCAGGGCGAATCGTCGAAGACCCGCTCGCCGACGCGGCGGTTGCGGCCACCCTCGGCAGTGAACGCGTGCTCGACACCGCGATTCCCGCCTCGGCAATGGGCGCAACGCGACTCGCGGCGCGTCGGCGCGGGCGCCACCCAGGGGCGCGTCAGCCCGATGCCGCGGACGAGTCGCACTGCATCCGCTGCACGATCGCGTCCAGTTCGCCGATATGGTTGGCGACCGCCTGCCTGCCCGCACGTGCCCATCCGTCGAACGACGTCATCCCGCTCACCGCGCCGACGAACGCCACGCCGGCGCGCTCGGCCGCCTGCGCGTCCACCGCGTGGTCGCCCACGTAGATCGCCGAACGAGCGGGCAAACCAAGCCGCGCCAACGCCAGCACGAGCCCTTCGGGATCGGGCTTGTGACGCTGCACGTCTTCCCCGCCGATCAGCACGTCGACGAGCGACTGCAACTGGTTCAGCGCAAGGATCGCCTCGATCCGGTAGCGAAACTTCGACGAAACGATCGCGACCGCGAGCCCCTGCTCGCGCAGACGCGCGAGCAGGGGCGGCACCTCGGGATAGATGCGCGTGCCGCGCACCATGATCTCGTCGGCCCGCACCACGAAGTGACGCGCGAACGCGTCGGCCCGCGCCGGCTCGGTTTCGCCCGTCAGCAAGCGGAACATCTCGTGCAGCGGCAGCCCGATCACGGCAGCAATCTGCGCCGGCGTCGCGCCGGCGGCATCCAGCTGATGCAACGCGTACTCCGTGCACGCGACGATCGCGGCGGACGAATCCGCCAGCGTCAGATCGAAATCGAAGATGACGGCCCGAACAGACATGAAAGAACTCCGAAAAAAAATCGGTTCGTGCGCGATGGACGAACCGGCATGACCTTGCGATGCGCACCCGCGCGTCGATCGATCGGCGCGCCTGGCCGGAATACTCGCGATCGGCCGCGTCGAACCCGTCCGGGTCGCGCCTCGCCGCGTAGCATCCCACAGGATGCACAACGCGGTGCATCGCCCGGGCAGATCCGGCGACGAGGCGCTGCTCGAGTTGCCGAAGCTCGCGGCTACCCGCCCGCGATACGCGTGCCCGATACGCTCGCGCACGTCGATGCGACGCAGGGAAGGAACGAGATCGTCGACGTGCCCGACTGAGGGCCGGATGGCGCGTGGCGGGACGGCGGCTCCGCTCCGCGCCCTTCGCGGTCGCCTTGCCCTGTCCCCGCAATCGCCCTTCGCTATCAACCCTATTGCCGGCAATGCTTTCAAACATATCGTCAAGTTCCGATATAAGATTCGCCCATCGACGATACCTCGTTACCCGAGCGAAACGCCAAACCCGTCCATGCCGACCGAACTCGACATCGAAGCGATCCTGAAAGCGCTCTCGAACCCCGTGCGCCGGGAAATCCTCGCCTGGCTGAAAACGCCGGACGTGCATTTCCCGAACCAGACGCTGCCGTATGAACACGGCGTCTGCGCGGGCCAGATCGACGCGCGCTGCGGGCTGTCGCAATCGACCGTCTCCGCGCACCTCGCGACGCTGCAGCGCGCGGGGCTCGTGACGTCGACGCGGATCGGCCAGTGGGCGTTTTTCCAGCGCAACGAGGCCGTCATCGACGCATTTCACGACGCACTGCGCCGCGAACTCTAGCCAACGGCCGAACCGGCCATGCGGGCCGCCGCCGCACATGACGCGCCGGCTTCCCCGCCTTTCGTGAAGAGGTTATCTGCCATGCCTACACTGTTCGACCCCGTTACCCTCGGCGACCTGACCCTGCCGAACCGCATCGTGATGGCGCCGCTCACCCGCGCCCGTGCGGGTACGACGCGCGTGCCGAACGCACTGATGGCGCGCTATTACCGCGAGCGCGCATCGGCCGGCCTGATCATTACCGAAGCGACGTCGGTCACGCCGCAGGGCGTCGGTTATGCCGACACGCCCGGCATCTGGTCCGACGAACAGGTCGAAGGCTGGAAGCAGGTGACGCAGGCCGTGCACGCGGCCGGCGGGCGCATCGTGCTGCAGCTCTGGCACGTCGGCCGGATCTCCGACCCGGTATTCCTGAACGGTGACCTGCCGGTCGCGCCGAGCGCCATCGCCGCGGGCGGCCACGTGAGCCTCGTGCGTCCGCAGCGCCCGTACGTGACGCCGCGCGCGCTCGAACTCGACGAGATCCCGGGCATCGTCGCCGCGTACCGCAAGGGTGCCGAGAACGCGAAGGCCGCCGGCTTCGACGGTGTCGAGATCCACGGCGCGAACGGCTACCTGCTCGACCAGTTCCTGCAGGACAGCACCAACCACCGCACCGATGCGTACGGCGGCCCGATCGAGAACCGCGCGCGCCTGCTGCTCGAAGTGGTCGACGCCGCGATCGACGTGTGGGGCGCCGGCCGTGTCGGCGTGCACCTCGCACCGCGCGGTGACGCGCACACGATGGGCGATTCCGATCCGGCGGCCACGTTCGGCTATGTCGCGCGCGAACTCGGCCGCCGCAAGATCGCGTTCATCTTCACGCGCGAATCGTATTCGGGCGACCACCTGAGCCCGCGCCTGAAGGAAGCGTTCGGCGGCCCGCTGATCGCCAACGAGCAGTTCACGCTCGACACCGCGCAAGCCGCACTCGCCAGCGGCAACGCCGACGCGATCGCATGGGGCAAGCTGTTCATCGCGAACCCCGACCTGCCGCGCCGCCTCGAACTCGGCGCACCGCTCAACCAGCCGGTGCCGGAGACGTTCTACGCGGAAGGCGAAACGGGTTATACCGATTACCCGGCGCTGAGCGACGCGGCCTGATTGCGCGACAGCCCACGCGCGATGAACGGAGCGGCCCCGCCCGTCCGTTCGTCGCGCACACCATCCCCAGGGCGGGCACGTCACGTGTCCGCCCCTCCCGTTCACCGCCTGCCTTCCACGTCGGACGCTTCCGCGAACAGCGCCAGACCGACCAGACTCGCGACGCTGCATCCCAGCACATACCACGCAGGCGCGTAAAAGCTGCCGGTCGCGCGCCACATCGCGCCGACGATCAGTTGCGCGAACCCGCCGAAAATCGTCACGCCGAGCGCATAGATCATCCCGAGCGACATCGCCCGCACCTCGGGCCGAAACGCATCGAGGATCATCACGAAGCCGGCCGGACTCGACAGTGTCATCAAGCCGATCAGCACGATCACGACCGCAACCGCGGTGCCCGCCGACGGCCACATCTTCATCGCGTAAAACGCCGGCAGCACGAGCACGGCCGACGCGACGCACGTCACGCCCACCAGCCGCTTGCGACGACGCACGCGATCCGCGAGCCGCCCCGCGAACGGCGAACCGATCAGCAGCACGGCACCGGCCGCGCAGCCCGACAGCAGCGACACCGATGCCGGCATGCCAACGGTCAGCGTCAGGAACGACGGCAGGAAAAACACGATCGTATAGGTGGTCGACGTGCCGCCGATCACGAGCAGCGTGCCGGCCGCGACCTGCCGCCACGGAATGCGCGCACGCTCGCGCGGCGCGCCGGCCGCTGCGTGCGGCAGCGTATCGTCCAGATGGCGCCGCAGGTAGAAGCCGACCGGGCCGATCAGCAGACCGAGCACGAACGGGACGCGCCACCCCCACGCGTGCAGCGCGTCGGGCGACAGTGCGCGCGACAGCGTCAGCGCGACGAACGCGCCGACGAGCGTCGCACCGCCCTGGCTCGCCATCTGCCAGCTCACCCGCTCGCCGCGCCGGCCGGTGTCACCCGACTCCATCAGCAGGGTCGTCGCGGCCCCCACTTCGCCACCCGCCGAAAAGCCCTGCAGCAGACGCCCGACGACGATCAGCAGCGGCGCGGCGAGGCCGATCTGCGCATAGGTCGGCGCGAAGCCGATGATCCCGGTGCCGAGCGCCATCAATGCGACCGTCAGCACGAGCGCGGGCTTGCGGCCGGCACGGTCCGCATAGGCGCCGATCGCGACGCTGCCGAGCGGCCGTGCGACGAACCCGACACCGAACGTCGCGAGCGACAGCATCAGCGCGCCTAGATCGCTCGACGCGGGAAAGAACAGCTTGCCGATCAATGCGGCGAAGAAACTGTAGACGGTGAAGTCGAAGAATTCGAGCCCGTTGCCGAGTGCGGCCGCAACGACCGTGCGGCGCGTTACGCGCGGCCCGGACTCGACCGGCGCAGCGGCCGTGCGATTCAGGGTATGCATCGAAAATTCCCGTTCAGAAGTTGTGATACATGCCGAGCGACAGCGTCACGGGTGTCGTCCCGGTGCGCGGAGTCGTTCCGCCCGGTTCGGTCGGCAGCGGATTGCCGTTCAGCAACACGGTCGAGATGCCGTAGTTGCGGATGAACCCCGCACGCGCGTAGAGGCCCGTGCGTTTCGACAGCAGGTAGTCGTAGCCCAGCATCGCACCGAGTGCCGAATCCCTGGCCGGCTGGCCGGCCGCGTCGCGCGCACCCGACGTATCGCGATAGACGACCGACGCGCGAATCGCATTGACGCCGAACGGCACGATCGCGCCGAGCGTGTAGACGCGCGCGATGCCGTCGCCGGCCAGCTTCGGCGCGTACTGGTTGAACGATGCGGACAGCACGATCCGCCCGGTGTCATAGACGGCGCCGAGCCCGTACAGGTCGTTGCGCACGGTGCTCGCCCCGTTGACGCCCCACACCTGGTTGTAGCTCGCGGCCAGATAGGTCGTGCCGTTGTACCACTGCAGCAGCGCGCCTTGCGCGGACGCCGCGGGTGCCCGCCCGGCCACGTTGCTCGGCGCAAGCATCAGCATCAGCGACGTGGTGCCCGCGACGATCGGCGTACGGTACGTGATGGCGTTGTCGACGCGCGCCGGCAATTGCGTCGCCCCCGGCCCGAGGTCCGAGTTGTAGCCGACGCCGCGGCTCGTCTGCACGGCTGCCGCGCCCAGCCACGTATAGACCGAGTTCGTGCCCACCGTGCCGAACACGTCGATGAACAGCGGCAGCGCCGTGCCGATCTGCTTGCCGAGACGCAACCGGCCGTAGCTGTCCGACGACAGGCCGACCCACGATTGCCTGTTGTACGTCGATTGCGCATCCTGCTGCGCGCCGCTGTTCGCGAGAAAACCGCTTTCGAGGTTGAACTCGGCGCGCCAGCCGCCACCGAGGTTCTCGCGGCCGAAGAAGCCGAACTTTGAGGTCCACTCGCCGCCGCTCTGCGTCTGCCACAGCGAACGGCCGCCGACCGTCTGGTAGTTGATCCCCATGTCGAGCGAACCATACAGCGCGACGCCCTCCGTCATCCTGCCGTTGTACTCGGGCACCGCTGCCAGCAACACGTCCTGATAGGGCACGGCGCGCGCGTTGCCGGCGCCGAACGCGAGACAGGCCGCGCCTAATGCAAATCGCTTTTTCATTCGTCATCCTTATCGTCAAGTCAACCCGGGTCCGGCCGGCGCGTCTCCTTTGCGCCTTCGTCAGTCCATCTTCAGGAAGCGTTCGGCAATCCCGGCGAAATAGGCCGCCCCCCAGCTCAGCGCGGAGTCGTTGAAGTCGTAATGCGGGTTGTGCACCGAACATCCACCCCGGGAATCGACGCCGTTACCGACCAGCACGTAGCAACTCGGTGCGCATTCGGTCATCCACGAGAAATCCTCGCTGCCCATCACGCCATCGGGCAACAGCGTGAGCGCGCCTTCGCCGGCCAGCGCCGCAATCGTCTCCACCGCGAGATCCGACGCCGCACGGTCGTTGTCCACGACACGCGAGATCGACCGGTATTCGATCTGCGCGGTCATCCCGAACGCCTGCGCCTGCGCGTCGACGATCCGGCGGATCCGTGCCTCGATTTCGTCGCGCGTGGTCGCGTCGAGCGCGCGCACGGACAACTGCAGCGTCGCCGTTTCCGGGATCACGTTCGGGGCAGTGCCCGCATGGAACGTGCCGACGGTCACGACGGCCGGCTTCAGCGGATCGACGTTGCGGGAGACGATCGATTGCAGCGCGGTCACGATTTGCGCGCCCGCGACGATCGGGTCGCTCGCGAGCTGCGGCATCGCACCATGCCCGCCTTTGCCCGTCACGGTGATCGTCACCGAATCGGACGACGCCATCATCGGCCCGTAGCGCAACGCGAAATGGCCGACCGGCACGCCCGGCGCGTTGTGCAGCGCATACACGCGTTCGCACGGGAAACGTTCGAACAGGCCGTCGTCGATCATCCGCTTTGCGCCACCGAGCCCTTCCTCGGCCGGCTGGAAGATCACGTTGAGCGTGCCGTCGAAACGGCCCTGTTCGGCAAGATAGTGGGCGGCGGCCAGCAAGATCGCCGTATGGCCGTCGTGACCGCATGCGTGCATCGTGCGCGCAACCGTGCTCGCATACGGCAGCCCCGTCGCCTCCTCGATCGGCAGCGCATCCATGTCGGCGCGCAGGCCGAGCGTGCGCACCGACGCGCCGCGCCGCAACTGGCCGACGACGCCGGTGCCTCCCACCGCCGTCGTCACGTCGTAGCCCCATGTGGCCAGTTGTTCGGCGACGAGCTGCGCGGTGCGGGTCTCGGCGAAACCGAGTTCGGGATGGGCGTGGATGTCGCGGCGGATCGCAACGAATCGGGACTCCGACTCGTGAATCGCCGCGAGTACGTGAGCAAGGTTCTGCGTCATGGATGGCTCCGTGGAATCGGCCGCCTCGCGACCGTCCGGCCAAGCATAAAGACGCGTTTCGGGTCAAAAAACTCACGAATTTTGATGCAGATAACTTTTGGTAATATCTTCCGCATCATGAAAATCCATCAATTGCGCGCACTCGTCGCGGTCACGACGGCCGGCAGCATCAAGGCCGCGGCCAAGACCCTGCACGTCACGCAGCCGGCCATCAGCAAGGCGATCCAGGAACTGGAAAACGAGTTCGGCGTGACGCTCCTCGAGCGCAAACCGTGGGGCGTGGTGCCGACGCCGGAAGGCGACGCACTGCTCGGGCGCGCCCAGGCCGTCGTGCGCGAGCTCGAACGGGCGAGCGAGGACATGGCGCACATGAAGGGGCTGCGCGACGGGCGGCTCGTGATCGGCTTCACGCCGATCGTCGCGGTGACGGGCTTTGCGGAAGCCTACGCCGCCTTCCGCCGCCACTGGCCGAACGTCGAATGCGAACTTCGGGAACTGACGTTCAACCTGCTCACGGAACAGTTGCGCAATCGCACGCTCGATCTCGCCTTCGTCGCCGTCACGGGCCCCATTGCCGAGTCGGTCGACATCAGGGCGATCCGCACGTTCGACACCGCGTTCGTCACCCGCGAGAACGGGCGCTTCGCGGGCGCAACATCGCTCGAGGCGCTGCGCGACGCGGAATGGATCCACGCCGACGCCAGCGACAACTTCCCCACCTATATCCGCGACCTGCATGAACACGCGGGCCTGCCCCCGCCGCGCTGCATCACGCGCTGCACGTCGTATGCGCTGTTCTACAGCCTGCTCGTGACCAACGATGCGATTTTCTCGTGGACCCGGCTGTCGCTCGCGGAAACCGTGTTCGGCCAGAAGCTGACGCCGCTGCCGTTGCCGATGTCGCCGCCACCGCTTCAGTTGTACCGGCTCACGCCGCCGGGCCTGCAACTGACGCGGCCCGCGTCCGATTTTCTGGCACACGTGGAGGCCGCGTTCGCGTCGCTGCCGGCGGCCGGAAGCCCGGCATTGCGCTGACACCCGGTCGCGCTGCCTGCACCGCAACTCGCCGGGAGTGCGTCAGCCCGGGACGCGCATCCGCATGAACACGCGCTGCGTCTCGTCGAGCCCGAGCGCGACGTGGTGCGCGCGGATCGCACGCAGCGTGCCGTCGAGCGTGGCGTCGTCGACGATGCTGAAACCCAGGCGCGCGTAGTACGGCGCATTCCACGGCGCATTGCGAAACGTCGACAGCACGACCTCCGCGATGCCTTCCCGCGCGGCGCGCGCGGTCACCTGCTCGATCAGGCGCGCGCCGATCCGCTGTCCGGCATGCGAAGGCGCGACATCCAGTTCCTCCAGATACAACCGCCGTGCATCGAGCAGCCGGTAGAACGCAAACCCGACGCACGTGCCCTGCGCATCGACCGCGACGACCGCGCGGCCGTCGGCGATGCGCGCGAGCACGTCGGCCGCATCGGTCGGCTCGCCATCGGCGATGTCGGTCATGCCGATTTCGCGAAACCGCTGCGCGGCGGCGACTTCGACGGCGGCCATCGCGGCCGCGTCTTCCCGCGTGGCGGGGCGAATCAGGATCGATGCGGTCATTGCGGCAATTCAGGCAGGCAGTCTGGAACGGCCGTCACTATAATCGAAACCTCATACGTTTCGAACCCCCCCACCCACGAGGTTCGTCATGACGTTGTCCGCGCTCGCCGTCTTCGCTGTCACCCTGCTCGTCACCGCCGGCACCCCCGGGCCGAGCGTCGCCGCGCTGGTCGCGCGCGTGCTGACCAACGGCGTGCGCGACGTGCTGCCGTTCCTCGCCGCCATGTGGCTCGGCGAAGCGTTGTGGCTCACGCTCGCGGTCGCTGGGCTGTCCGCGTTCGCGCGCACGTTCGCGGCCGGCCTGATCGTGCTGAAGCTGCTCGGCGTCGCGTACCTGCTGTTCCTCGCGTGGAAGATGTGGACCGCGCCGACCGAGGCCGGCGCCGACGACCTGCCGCGCGGCCAGTCGCCGTCGCGCATGTTCGTCGCAGGCATGCTCGTCACGCTCGGCAACCCGAAGATCATGGTGTTCTATCTCGCGCTGCTGCCGACCATCGTCGATCTCACGCACGTCGGTGTGACCGCGTGGGCCGAACTCGTCGCCACGATGCTCGCGGTGCTGATCCTCGCCGACTGCTTCTGGTCGCTGCTCGCGGCGCGCGCGCGAGCTTTTCTCACTTCGGCGCGCGCGAAACGGATCGCCAACCGCACGAGCGCGACCGCAATGGCCGGCGCGGCAGTGGCAATCGCGACGCGGTAGCCGCCGGTCCCGCGCCACACCGCCCCTGCCGCCCGCCATGTCGCAACTCGGGAAGATTCCTGCCGCTCTCGCCGCGCAATCGATTTCCAGTCGCGAGATCGTGCTTCCGCTCGACGCCGCGCTCGAATGCATCGATTATTGCGTGCGTCATCGCATTCCGATCTACGGATGGGAAGGCTGGGTCCTGACTGCCGACGGGCGGGTCGGACACGGCAGCGCACCGCAGGGCACCGTGTGTCTTGCGGACTGGCCGCTGGCGGATGCTGCCGCGTTCTGCCGCAGCACGATGACGTCCGACGCGCAGGCGTGGCACGACGAATACCACGCAACGACCGACCGGCTGCATTTCTGCATCACGATCGGCGACGCACGCTGATCGTCGTATCCGTGCAATCGCATGTCGGCGCGCGACCGGCAACTCGCAACGGCCGTCCGATCGTTGCTCCTGCTCCGGAGGGTTTCACCGTGAAGACCTGGTTATCGACCGTACTGGCTGCCATCCTCTGCCTGTCGGTCACGCTCACGCACGCGGCCGGCATCAAGTTCGTCCGGATTCCGGCCGACGCCGGCGGCCCTGAACTGAAGGCAGTCGTGTGGACGCCCTGCGCGGACGCCGCCCAGACGCTCACGATCGGGCCTTTCGAATTGAAAGGGCAACGCGACTGCCCGACCGTCGGCGACAAGCTGCCGCTCGTCGTGATCTCGCACGGGCATGGCGGCACGTACTTCGGCCATCACGACCTCGCCGAAACGCTCGCCGACGCGGGCTTCGTCGTCGCGGCGATCAACCATCCCGGCGACACGCATGCCGACATGAGCCACGCGGCCGACCTGCGGGAGCTGGCCGAGCGGCCAGCGGACATCAAGCGCCTCGTCGACTACATGCTGGCCAACGCGGCCGACGCCGCGCATGTCGATCCCGCGCGGATCGGCTTCTTCGGCTTCTCGCGCGGCGGCTACACGGGCCTCGTGCTGGCCGGCGCGAATCCGGATTTCGTGCACGCACGGGTGGCCTGCCCGGACCCGACCTGGCTGATCTGCAAGCAGATCCGCGACCATGACCTGCCGCGCCAGCCGCTGACGCACGATCCGAGGATCAAGGCCTACGTGCTCGCCGACCCGCTCGACGAATTCCCGACCGCCGAAACGCTGAAGGACGTGCACGCGCCGATCCAGCTCTGGGCGTCCGAAGCGGGCGGCGACGGCGTGGAGCCGGAAACGACCCCCGCGCTGGCCGGCCTGCTGCCGCGGCGGCCTGAATTCCACGTCGTGCCGAATTCCGCGCACTTCGCGTTTCTCGCGCCGTGCCCCGAACAACTGGCACACGACTCGCCCGAAGTCTGTACCGATGCGAAGGGATTCGACCGCGCGGCGTTCCACGCGATGCTCGATGCAAAGGCGCTCGCATTCTTCACCGCCCATCTTCGCTAACAGCGAAACGCCTTGCGCCACGCACCCGGCATCGGCGCATGATCGTTGCACGCGATCAGCGCGCGCACCAGCGCCCAATCGTCGTCATCGCAGAAATCGAGCAGCATCGCACCGCACGGGCCGCGCTGCTCGCGCAGCCGTGCGGCCAGCCGCGCATGAATGCCCTGCACCCGGCCGTCGCCGTGGGCAACGACCGACGGATTCGCGCCCATGCCGGTCCCGCTGCAGAAATTGATCGCCCAGCGGCCACTGTCCGGCGACGGCAGGTCCGTCAGCAGCGCGTCGATCGCACGCCACTTCCAGCCGATCGACGCCGCCACCGGCACGCGATATTCGTCCTGGATCACGAACGCGCCGTCGGGATGATCGATCGTGAACGTCGCGTTGTCGGGCCACGCGGTCAGGTCGATGCCGAGCGGCCGGCTGCTGCGAAAGCGCCGCAGCAGCACGATCGCGCCGCGCACGTCGCCGAGCGCGGGCAGCGTGCCGCCGGCATGCCAGCGCAGCCGCGGATGCCGCGCGCGATGCGCATCGAACGTCGCATCGAAACTGCGTGTGCACGCGTGCGCCGGCCATTCGTCCTTCACCGACATCACGATGCATTCGCGCGGATGTTCGTCGAGAAAACGCAAACAATCGGCCAGCACGTCGTCGAACGTCATGCCCAGCGCGATGCCGCCGTGATGGATGTCGAACGCGTCGCGCACGTGCCGGCAGCGGATGTCGAGCAGCCGCACGCCATGCGCGAGCTGCGCATCGAGCGGCGCACGCTGGGTGCGCACGAGCCCATCGTCGACGGTATACGCACAGGTGTCATGGCTGCCCGGTAGGGTCAGCGTATGCAGCGGCCGCGCGTCGTCGAGCGCCGACATCCAGTCAGCAGGCGGCGTGCGCGTATCGTGGCTCGAAGGGATCATGAATCGATGAATGACAAGGAAAGAAAACCGTGGGTGACGGCGTCGGATGTCGCGGCGCGCGCCGGCGTATCGCGCTCCGCGGTGTCGCGTGCATTCTCGCCGACGGCGAGCATCGCACCGCAGACCCGTGAGCGCGTGATGGTCGCCGCGCGCGCGCTCGGCTACCAGGTCAACCTGATCGCGCGCGACATGATCACGCAGCGCAGCAGCATGATCGGCGTCGTGACGGCCGGGTTCGAGAATCCGTTTCGCGCGCGGCTGCTGTCGGACCTGATGGCCGCGCTCGGGCAGCGCGCGCTCACGCCGCTCGTGACCAATGCGGAAGACCCGCGCCAGGTCCGGCAATCGCTCGAGCAACTGCTCAGCTACCGGATCGCGGGCCTCGTGATGACGTCCGCGTCGCCGCCGCTGTCGGTCGCGCAGCAATATCTCGAACACCGGATCCCGGTCGTGATGATCAACCGCGACGCGAATCTTCCGGGTGCGGATGTCGTCGTGAGCGACAACGCGGCCGGCGCCGCGCATGCCGCGCGAATGCTCGCGCAGGCAGGCGCGCGCCGGGTTGCGTTCGTCGGGCCGCGCAACACGAGCTACAGTGCGAGCGCGCGTGCCGCTGCGTTCGTCGAAGCGCTTCGTCGTCACGGCGATACTGATGGCGCCGCAAGCGTACGGATTCAGGACACGCCGTCCGACACATACGCATGCGGTGTCGAAGCGGCACGGCATCTGCTGTCCGGCGACACCGTTCCGGACGGCGTGTTCTGCTCGTCCGACCTGCTCGCGTTGGGCATGATCGACACCGCGCGCCAGCAGTTCGGGCTGCGCGTGCCGGAAGACTTGCGCGTCATCGGCTTCGACGACATTCCCGCCGCCGCATTCGACGGCTATGCGCTGACGACGCTCCGTCAGGATACGCAAGGCCTCGCGAACGCGGCCGTCGACATGCTCGCCGAGCGGATGCAGGCGTTCGCCGGCGCATCGCGCACGCGGGTCGTGCCGGTGACCTGCGTCGTTCGTCACAGCTGCGTCGGCCGCCCGGCGTAGCGACGTGCGATGCGCAAGCGTGCGCCAACGTGATGCATGACAGGCGCGAGCGCGCAGCCGAGCCTGCCGCGCGGCGCACCGCCGCTCTGCATCGGCGTCACTTCAACCCGCCCGCGAACCCGCGCAACAGGTAACGCTGCACATAACCGGCCACGGCCAGCGTGGGCAGCGACGCCATCAGGCCCGCGCTCATCAGGTCACCCCAGTCGATGCCGTTCTCCGTCACGTAGCCGGCGATCGCGAGCGGCAGCGTGAAGCGGCTCGGCGTCGACACGAACAGCAGCGCGATCAGGAACTCGTTCCAAGCGGCGATGAACACGAAGATCGCGGTCGCGATCAGGCCCGGCGCGCACAGCGGCAGCACGATCTGCACGAGCCGTCGAGCCAGCCCCGCGCCGTCGATGCAGGCCGCTTCCTCGTATTCGATCGGCACGTCGCGCACGAACGCGAGCAGCATCCAGATCGCCATCGGCAGCGCGTAAATCTGATACGCGAGCATCAGGCCCGGCGTCGAATCGAGCAGGTGCAGCCGTTTCGCGAGCGCGAACAGCGGCACCGCGATCGTGATCGGCGGCATCAGCTTCAACGCGAGCACGAGCACCAGGAACAGCAGGTCGAGCCGCGCCGGAAAACGCAGCCGCACGAGCGCATACGCGGCCGGAAACGCGAGCGCCAGCGCGAGCAGCGTCGTGCCGAAGCCGACCAGCAATGAATTGAAGAGCGGCGCGCCGATGCCGTTGGACCATACCGACGCGAAATGCGCGAAGGTCGGCGCGGCCGGCCAGATCCGCATCGGATGATCGAGACGTTCGAGCGTCGGCATGAAGGCCGCGCCGGCCATCCACAGGCACGGCAGCAGCAACAGCGCGAGCGCGGCGATGCGCAACGCCCACGGCAGCGCGCGACCGAATGCGGCGCCCGTGCGCGCGCGCGAAATGCCTGCGGATTGCGCCGTCATGCGCGCCGCTTGCGAACCGTCTGCCATACGTACCCCGAGACCAGCAGCGCGGACGCCGCGAGCATCAGCACCGACGCGGCGCTCGCCGGCCCGACGTTGAAGAAGCGGAAGCCCGTGTCGTAGATATAGGTCGACAGCGTCTGCGTCGCGTTGCCGGGGCCGCCGCCCGTCAGCGCATAGACCTTGTCGAACAGCTTGAACGTGTCGATCGAGCGCAGCAGCAGCGCGAGGCCGATCTGCGGCGCCGCGAGCGGCAGCGTGATGTCGCGCAGGCACTGCCACTCGCTCGCGCCGTCGGTGCGCGCGGCTTCGTAGAGTTCCTGCGGGATCGACTGCAACCCGGCCAGCACGATCAGGAAGGCCATCGGCGTCCACTGCCACACGTCGACGAGCGCGAGCGACCACAACGCGAGATGCGGATCGGACAGCCAGCGCACGCCTTCGACGCCGAACGCCGCGAGGAGCGCGTTCAGGAAGCCGTCGAAGTTGAGCCAGTTGCGCCAGATCGCCGAGCACACGAGCGTGGACAGCATCATCGGCAGGATCGCGAGCGGCAGCGCGATGCGCCGCCCCGGGAACGCGCGCACGAACAGCAGCGCAAGGCCGAAACCGAGCGCGACTTCCGCGAGCGACGCGACGATCGTGAAGCGCAGCGTGTTGCCGAAACCGGCCGTGAACGCGTCGTCGCCGAGCACCGCGCGATAGTTCGCGAGCCCCGCGAACGCGCGGCGGCCGGCCGAGTAGTCGACGTGGCAGAACGAATCGATCAGCACCTGCGCGACCGGATACAGCGCGAGCGCGGCGAGCACCAGCAGCGCGGGCCCGAGCAGGGCGACGAACGGCAGGCTGCGGCCGAAGGACTTCATGCGCGACCTCCGGCTGCCGAGTTGACGCGCGCCGTCACTTGCCGGCCGCGGCCGTCGCTTGCGCGATCTTCTGCTGCGCCTGGCGCAGCGCGGCGTCGGGCGCGGCCTGCCCCGTCAGCGCGAGCTGCAGCTGGTCGCCGAGAATGCTCTCGACCTGCTGCCAGTCCTTCACGCGCGGCCGCGCACGGCCGGCCTCGAGCGCCTTCAGCTGATCCGGATACCAGCGATACTGGCGCACCAGCGCCGGATCGTTGAACACGCTGCGGCGGGTCGGCGGAATGCCGATGCCGGCGAGGCGCGTCTGCGTGTCGCGGTTGGTCAGGTACGCGAGGAAGTCCTGCGCGAGCTTCGCGTGCGGCGCGTCCTTCGGAATGCCCATCTGCCAGATGCCGAGCATCGGCGCCGGGCCGGCAGTCTGCCCGGGCGGCGGCTGCAGCGCGATCTGCCCGACCACGCGCGACTGCTTCGGATCGTCGAGCGCCGGCACCCACGCCGGCCACACCTCGATCGACTGCGCGGCCGTGCCGCGCTGCAGCGCGTCGCGCACTTCCGCCGCGCCGTAGACGTCGACGTCCTTCGGCGCGGACGCCTTCAGCGCGAGAAAGGTCTTCAGCGCGGCCTGCGCCTCGCGCGAATCGATCGTCACGTTGCCGGCACGGTCGAACACGTCGCCGCCGTAGGCCCACAGGATCGGCAGGAAGCCCGTCACGACCGGGTTGCCCTTCGTGCCGCGGAACACGACACCCGAAACGCTCTTGTCCGCGCCGCCGACGGTCTGCGCGATCTTCAGCACGTCGTCCCAGTTGCGCGGCGGCTGCAGCTTGTATTTCGCGAGCAGGTCCTTTCGGTACGCGAACATCTCGACGTTGCCGACGATCGGCAGCGCATACAGCGCACCGGCCGCGTTGCGGCCGAGCGCGACCGCGGACGGCACGAGGTCGGCGTCGGCGAGCGATGCCGGCAGAGGCTTCAGCCAGCCGTTGCCGATGAATTCGGGCGCCCACGTGTCGTCCATCATCACGAGGTCGTACGCGCCCGTGCCTTCGCGCATCGACAGCTTGAGCTTCTGGTACAGGTTCGCGTTCGGCAGCTTGAGCAGCTCGATCTCGGTGCCCGGGTGCAGCTTGTTGAAGCCGGCGACGGCGTCGGCCAGCCCCTTTCCGTAGATGTCGTCGCGGCCCGCGATGACGAGATCCGCCGCGAAGGCGTGCGAGGCGGCAAGGGACAGCGCAACGGCGGCGGACAGCGCGCGCAGGCGGCTCAGCAAGGTCATGAGGTCTCTCTCGTTCGGCGTGGTGGCGGGACGGCCAGGCGTTGCACACGTGTGCAACGCGGGCGACGCTTCTGGCCGCCTGAAGCGAACGCCATTGTTCACGCCGATCGTTAAGAATTTATGGCACGCGGCGGGAACGGCCGTCGCCGTGCCCGGCTGCCCCGCCCCGCCTGCCGCTCCGTGCCTCCGCGCCGGTCAGAAATTCACGCGGATCCCGGCCATCACCGCCAGTTGCCGGCTCGAGTTGCTGTTCGCGAGCACCGGAATCTGCGCGTAGTTCACCGCGTTGCCGCTCGCGTCGGTGCCGAGCCCCGTCCCGCTCGCGATCTGGCCGATCGCGACCGCGTACAGCGCCGTGCGCTTCGACAGGCTGTAGTTCGTGCCGACGTTCACCTGGTGGAACCGCGTCGTGCCGCGCCCGTCGGTATGCGCGGCGTTGAAGATGTAGGCAACACCGCCCTGCAGCGCGGGCGTGAACATGTACGTGGCGTTCAGTTCGCCGATGTCGAACGTGAACGCCTGCGTGCGCGGCTGCGCGGTGGTCGAGAAGTAGCGGCTGTCGCCGAGGCGCGTATGGGTGTAGGTGAGCGCGATCGTCGCCGCGCCGAACGTGACCGACCCGCCCGCACCGAACGCGCGCATCGAGCCGGCATCCTGCAGCAGGCAGTACATCGCGCCCGGGTTGCTGCACGCGAAATCGCCGATATAGCCGCTCGCGCCGCCGAGCGCCGCGTCGAGCGGCTGGTGCAGGTCGAGGTAGCCGACCGAGAACGCCACCGGCGCGCGCGTGTACGTCGCGGCCACCGCGTAGCCGCGCTTCGCGGAGAAATCGCCGGCCTGCCCGCCGAAGCTGAACGTGCCGCCGAACGTGAAGCCGTTGAAATCGGCGCTGGTGAACTTCACCGCGTTGTTGAAGTTGAATGCGGCGTTCAGGTTGTCGACGTCGCCGAGGTGCGAGCCGTACGGTGTCGCCCAGTTGTTGCTCGACACATACGCGCCGAGCATGTCCGTGTACGAGTCGTATTGGCGGCCGAGGCCGAGCGTGCCGATCCCGTCCTGGCGCAGCCCGACCCACGCCTGCCGGCTGAACGCGGTGCCGCCCTGCAGTGCCTGCCCGTTCGCGGACAGGAACTGCTGCTCGAGCGTGAACACCGCGTCGAGCCCGCCGCCGAGCGGCTCGGCCCCCTGGAATCCGAAGCGCGACGGCACGAGGTTGCCGCCGCCCATCTGCCACGCATGGCCGCCGCCCGTGCTGCCGTCGGCGCGCGTGAACTGCTGGTTCGTCGAGTAGATGATGCCGGTGTCCACGGTGCCGTACAGCGTCACGCTGCCGGAGGTCTGCGCGTGTGCGTGCATGCACCCGAGCGTGGCCGCGGCCGCGGCCAGTCGTCTTCCGATTCTCATGTCCCGCCCCTCTGTTGTCATCGATACGCAGTGCAGATCGATGGGGTTGTCGATATGGGTGACAGGACTCTATCCAGCGAAAATTCAGGACCTCTATCGCAAATCGGCAAACCGTGGCGCGCATGGTGCGCGACGTTGCCCGGCGGCGCCGTCGCGGTGCGCGTGCGTCATTCGGGACGCGTCGTCTGGGAAGGCAGCTCGCCGAACAGGTCGCGATACTCGCGCGCGAAATAACCGAGGTGCGTGAACCCCCAGCTCGCGGCGGCCTCGCCGACGCCGAGCTGCTGCACGGATGTCGTGCGCAGCATGCGGCGCACCGCGTTCAGCCGGATCGTGCGCAGATAGCCGACCGGCGTGACGTCCGCCACGCGTTGGAAGCTCGTCTGCAGCGTGCGGCGGCTGCAACGCAGCGCGCGGCACAGTTCGAGCACGGTGACGGGTTCCTCGGGGCGGTCGCGCAGATGCTTCTCGCAACGGCTCACGATGTCGCTGTAGGTGGCGTGCGTGATGTCGCGGCGCTCGACGCCGATGCCCTGCTCGAGCGCGTCGAGGAACATGCCGAGCATCGCGTCGCGGAACATCTTGCGGGTGGCCGCGTATTCGAGGTGGCCCGGGTTGCGCTGCGCATCGTCGATCAACGACGACAGCCGCACGCCGAGCGCGACGCCCTGCTCGTCGGACAGCCGGGTCACGTGGCGCAGCTTGCGCGCGCCGGATGCGCCGAATTCGGCTTCGCACAGCTCGTCGACCATGTCGGACGCCGCGCTGATCCCGACGAGCCCCATCCCTTCCGGCGTGTGGAATTCGAAATCCTCCCCGGCGCGCAGCGCGAGCAGCGCATAACCGTCGACGGGCTGGCCCTGGAACGTGCCCGCGAGCGGCACCGACAGCGGCACCGCGAGCGACGTGCGCCCGGCCGGCGCGAGCCCGGTTTGCGCGACGCGCCGGTTGGTCGTCTCGCGGAAGAAGTGGAAATCGTCGTACAGCACCTGCGTGACGGTGCCCTTGAAGCGGCCCGGCGTCATCTGACGGTAGACCTGATGCCAGCCCGCGATCGCGAGCCCGTGATCGTGCACGTCTTCGTGTGAGCGTGACTGGAACAGCATCGGCATCTCCGGTAAAACCCCTAAACGCGGCCGCCGGGTTCCCCCGGCGCGCAACGCCACAGCTTACCCGTGCAAAATCCTGCGTAGTGCGGTTTCGAACGCAAGACAGGCCGCCGACAGCGCGGCGGCCTGCTCGCCCGTCAGGCGGACGTAGCGGCGGAACGACGGCATCCGGTTCACGACCTCGCTGCCGCCGAACGGCACGATCGCGAGCGTCCAGCGGCCGTCGCGCGCGTCGATCGCGCAGTCGGTCAGGTGCAGCGGCCGCAGCGCGTCGGCCAGCGACGGCTCGGCGACCAGCGCGGCCACCGTGTCGGCGAATCCGGGGTCGCATCCCGGCTCGGCCACTGCGTCGATGCCCGTGCGGCGCAGCCAGCCGGTCTGCGTCACCCGCGCGCGGCCCTGCACGGCCGGGCCGCGCGCGGTTGCCGCCACCGTCACGCTGACCGTATGCATCAGGAACTGGCGATCGACACGCTCGTCGATGGTCACGCGTACGCCGTTCGGCAATCGGGCCGTCAGACTGCCGCCCCCGTCGGCGTCGCGCGCGGCGCCCAGATCGGCGAGCACGCGCGCGGCGATCGCGCCGGGCCGATGGCCGGGCGGCGGCGCATCGGGCGCCGCGCGCCAGCGAGCGAGCGCAGCCTTCAAGACGCGACGTGCTCGTTGCGCAGCACTTCTTCCACCGGCACCGGCTTGAACGGATGACGGCGCTGCACGACGAGCGTCCAGAACAGCGCGTACAGCGCGGTGAGCCCGAGCATCGCGCCGAACGGCACGTAGATGTCGCGCGCGTTCATGCCCGGCGGCGTGATGTACCAGATCGCGAGCACGATGCCGACGCTCGACACGATCTGCGGCAGCGGGAACAGCGGCGAACGGTACGGGCGCGGCAGGTCCGGGCGGCGAATCCGCAGCATCACGACCGACGCGGTGACGAGCAGGTACGCGGTGCCCCACGCGCAGGTCGCCGCGAGCACGAGGTGCAGGATGCTGTCGAGATTGCCGTTGATCAGCCACGCGTGGAAGATCGGCACGATCGCCGCCGCGACGATGCCGACCACCGGCGTCTTGAAGCGCGGATGCAGGTACGCGAAACAGCGCGGCAGCGCGCCGTCGATCGCCATCCCGTATAGGATGCGCGGCAGCCCGGCCATCAGCGTGTTGATCGTCGCGGCGCCCGCGCACAGGAACGCGATGCCGAACCAGATGCGGCCGAAGGGCCCGAGCACCTGCAGCGCGAACGCGGGAATCGCGCCCGGCGTGTCGAGCAGGTGCGTGAGGCCGTCGGGGCTCACGGGCACGTTCGCGACCTGGCGGCGGATCGCCGCGCCGTACAGGAACATGCAGATCGCGACACCGACGAGGCCGAGCGCCATCGCGCGCGGAATCGTCTTGCCCGGCGCCTTCATTTCCGGCGCGAGCGGCGTGACGAACTCGCAGCCGACGAACATGAACATCGCCATCCCGACGAGCGACAGCACGGCCGGCACCGACGTGCCGACTTCCGAGCCGCCGAACCAGCCGTCGAGATGCACGGCCGGCGCGGCCGCGAGCCCGAGGATGCCGAAGATCATCAGCGACAGCCACATGCCGGCCGTCAGCACGATCTCGAGCTTGCTGAACACCTTGATGCCGATGATGTTGGTGATCGCGAACGTGACCACGAGGCCGACGCCGACGAGCCACGAGCTGTTGTGCTTCTCGAACGCCGCATTCAGCGATTCGAAATTGACGAGCGCCATGATGCCGCTCAGGATCGTTTCCGCCGTGCCGGCGAACACGTGCACGAGGAAATACGCGGAGATCGTGCCGGTGATCGCCCAGAAGCGGCCGAGCCCGCACGACAGGTAATCGTAAACAGAGCCGGCCGTCGGCAGCATCGCGGCGGCTTCCGAGAACGTGGTCGCCTGCGCCTGCATCATCACGAACGCGATGATCATCGCGACCGCGAACGCCCAGCCGCCCATCCCGAAGCCCGAGGTCGCGGTGAGAATCACCGGGCTTGCCATGATGAGGCCGACGGCGCTCGCCAGCGCGGTCGGAAAGCCGACCGCACCCGCCTTCAGCGCCGTGCCGCCGCCTGCCTCGGCCGGCGTGCCGGCGGGCGCGCCGCCCGCGGCGCCGGTAATTCCTGACCATCCCGACATCTTCGTCTCCTTCCTGAACGGGCCCGAACCTGCGCTCCGGCAGCTATCGGGGCCCCATGCTTTGCGGTCGGCCCGGGGCGGCGCTTCAGCGCTTCGATTCCCGGGCCCCCTGTCGATCACACCTTGATCCGATGTCGAAAAAATACGCAGGCAAAATAATCCGGTCATAGCGCAAATCGGCAAACCGGCGGCGGCCGCACTGCCCGCCGCCGGTTTGCCGTCACGCAATCACGCCGTCACGCGAACGGCACGGCCTCGAAGCCCGCCGCGAGCGCGTCGACGATCCGGTCGAGCTGCTCGCGCTGGATCACGAGCGGCGGCGACAGGATGATCTTCGTGCCGACCGGACGCACCAGCACGCCGTTCTCGCGCGCGACTTCCGCGACCGCGTTCGCGTAGCCGGACAGCGGGTCGATCGGCTCGCGCGTGTCCTTGTTCGCGACGAGGTCGAGCGCGAGCATCAGCCCCTTGCCGCGCACCTCGCCGACCGCCGCGAAGCGTTCCGCGAACGGCTGCAGCGCTTCGAGCAGATACGCGCCCTGCTTCGCCGCATTCGCCGGCAGGTCTTCCTTCACGACGATGTCGAGGCTCGCGATCGCGGCCGCGCACGCGACCGGGTGGCCCGCATACGTGTAGCCGTGCATGATCGCGCCGCCGAAATCGGCGTTCGCGGCGAACGCATCCTCGATCCGCGCGTTCACGACCGTCGCGCCGAGCGGCACGTAGCCCGACGAGATCCCCTTCGCGAGACACATGATGTCAGGGCGCACGCCCCAGCCGCGGCTGCCGAACATGCTGCCGCTGCGGCCGAAGCCCGTCACCACTTCATCGGCGATCAGCAGGACGCCGTAACGGTCGCACACCTCGCGCACGAGCGGCCAGTAATTGGCCGGCGGCACGATCACGCCGCCCGCGCCCTGGATCGGCTCCGCGATGAATGCGGCCACCGTGTCCGGGCTCTGGAACTGGATCTCGCGCTCCAGCATTTCCGCGCAGATCCGGCCAAGTTCTTCGGGGTCCTGCGTGAACGGGTTGCGGTACAGCCACGGCGTCTCGACGTGGAAGCAGCCCGGCAGGTTCGGCTCGTAGTTGCGGCGGAACACCGTGTTGCCGTTCACCGACGCGCCGCCGAAGTGCGTGCCGTGATAACCCTGCTTCAGCGAGATGAACTTCGTGCGGTCGGCCTGGCCGCGCACCTTCCAGTACTGGCGCGCGATCTTCAGCGCGGTCTCGATCGAATCGGAGCCGCCCGAGCTGTACAGCACGCGGCGCATCCCTTCCGGTTCGAGCAGGTCGATCACCTTCTTCGACAGCTCTTCCGCGCGCGGATGCGAGATCCCGTCGAACAGCTGGAAGTATTCGAGCTCGTCGAGCTGGCGCACGATCGCGTCCTTCACTTCCTGGCGGTTGTGGCCGACGTTCACGTTCCACAGGCCCGCGACGCCGTCGACGAGCTTGCGTCCCTCTTCGTCGAACACGTAGCAGCCGTCGCCGCGCACGATGCGGATCGGCTTGCGCTGCTTCATCTCGTTCGGGTGCAGCATCGGGTGCCAGAATTTTGCTTCGTTGTAGCTCATTGCAGTCTCCACTGTCGGATCGTTTGAACCTGGGTCGTCCGGGTTCAGGGTTCGAGGTTGATGCCGCGCGTCAGTGCGCGATGCAGACGGATTTGGTTTCGGTGAAGCCTTCGATCGCGTACTGGCCGAACTCCCGGCCGATGCCCGATTGCTTGTAGCCGCCGAACGGCATCGACGGATCGAGCGGGATATGGCAGTTCACCCACACGGTGCCGGCCTCGATCTGCGGCACGAGGTTCATCACGCGCTTCAGGTCGTTGCTCCAGATGCTCGCGGCGAGGCCGTACGGCGACGCGTTCGCGAGACGCACCGCGTCGGCCGCGTCGTCGAACGGCACGACGACGATCACCGGGCCGAACACTTCGTCGCGCACGATCGCGCTGTCGGGATGCGGATCGGCGATCACGGCCGGCTTCACGTAGTAGCCGGGCAGGTCGTCGGCCGGCGTGCCGCCCGCGAGGAACGTCAGGCCCGCGCGGCGCGCGCCCTCGATATGCTGGACGACCTTGTCGCGATGGTGCGCGGAGACCAGCGGGTTGATCTGCGCGGTCGTGTCGAGGCCCGCGCCGAGCTTCATCGACTGCGCAACGCCTGCGAGGCCGTCGGCAAGCTGCGCGAACTTGCTGCGGTGCACATAGATGCGCGACGCGGCCGCGCACACCTGCCCCTGGTTGAAGAACGCGCCGGCGGCGACGCCGTCGAGCGCCTGCGCGACGTCGATGTCATCGAGCATCACGATCGGGTTCTTGCCGCCGAGCTCGAGCGAGAAGCGCGTCATGTTCTGCACGGCCGCCGCGCCGACCAGCTTGCCGGTCGCGGTCGAGCCCGTGAACGAGATCTTCGCGATCGACGGGTGGCTCGCGAGCGCGGCGCCGCACACGCGGCCGCCGGTGACGACGTTGAACACGCCGGGCGGCACGCCGGCCTCGCGTGCGAGCTCGGCCAGGCGCAGCGCGGTGAGCGGCGTTTCCGGCGACGGCTTCAGCACGATCGTGCAGCCGGCCGCGAGCGCGGGGATCAGCTTCCACACCGCGATCATCAGCGGGAAATTCCACGGCACGATCGCGGCGACCACGCCGACCGGCTCCTTGCGCGTATAGGCCGTATAACGCGCGCCGGGCGGGAACGGGATCGACACGTCGAGCGTCTGGCCGGTGATCTTGGTCGCCCAGCCGGCCATGTAGCGCACGTATTCGACGCTCGCGCCGACCTCGATCGCGCGCGACACGTGAATCGACTTGCCCTGGTTCAGCGTTTCGAGCTGCGCGAGCGTTTCGGCGTCGGCCTCGATCAGGTCGGCGAGTTTCAGCAGGATGCGTTCGCGGTCGGCCGGGCGCAGGCCGCTCCACACGCGGGTGTCGAACGCGTGCTTCGCGCTGGCGACCGCGCGGTCGACGTCGCGTTCGTCGGCGTCCGCGACCGTCGCGAGCCGCTCGCCCGTCGCGGGGTCGTACACGTCGAGTCGCGCGGCCGCGTGGGCGGGCTGCATTTCGCCGTCGATGAAGAGGCCGAAATCGCGCGCAACGAAAGTGCGCACGGTGTCGCTGACGGCGACGAAGTTCGTGGTGCTCATGGGCGTCTCGAGGATTGTCGTGGCTGGACCGCGTGCGTGTGAGGCACGCGGGCGTCGGATCACTGTATCGACGAGGGTTCGCGCAAGGTGAGCGCAAATTGGCAGCGCGTGGGGAGAAGGCGGCGGGGTCGAACCGCGCGGGAGGTCAGGCGGGGCGAGGCGAAAAGCCGGTATGGGAACGGACCGGACAGCTAGTTTCTGAAACCGTGCGCCATCGACGCCAGGAAAGCGTATGCCTGGTAATCCAGCCAGTAAATGCCGAGCGCAAGCGGGATCAGGAAATACAGCGAGTCGTAAGTCCCGCTTCGCACGGTTCTGATGATGAAAATCGGTAGCGCAATGCTCAAGGCGATGACCACCAGCGAAGCGGCAATGATTGCGACGTCCATGTTCCCGGCCCGTTGATTTTTATCGAAACGGCGATCGCGAAGGTTCGAAGTCCGGGCCGCAATTATCCGATGAATTTATCCGATGAATTACAGGAACAGCGCCCCCACCAGTTCGGTGCGGTTCGACACGCCGAGCTTGCGGTACATACGCATCAGGTGCGTCTTGACGGTCGGCTGGCCGAGCGCGAGATCGCGCGCGATCTCCTTGTTCGAGCGACCGTCGCGCACGAGGCGCGCGATCTGCTCCTCGCGGTAGGTCAGCCGCTCCTCGCAGCCGATCCGGTGGATCCCGCTCCGCACGCGCAGCAGCGGGCTCAGCGCGGCTTCGGCAACGGGCTGCAGCCGCGCCAGCGCATCGATCTCGCCGGGTGCGAACCGTCCGGCCGTGGCGGCATCGGCCACGCCGCCGCGCGTATCGCCCGCCCCGAAGCGCAGCAGCGAGAACGCGCCGACCGTCCGGCCCGCGTCGCGCAGCCAGATCTCGACGACGTCGGCCACGTCGTGCCGTCGCAGGAAACGGGTCCAGTACGCGGACGCGTCGCGTCTTTCGTCAGGCAATTGGGACTCGAGCGTGACGACCGCGCGTTCGCCCGCAGCGCAACGCGACGGATGCAGCGGATCGAGCATCCGGTAGCGCGCGACATAGGTGCGATGCATCGATTCCGGCATCCCGAACAGCTCGAAATCGGCCGGTTCGCCGCTCTGGTCGAGCCGGTAGAACACGATCGCGGACGGGCTCGCGAACGCGTCGAACGCATCCACGCACGCGCGCAGCGCACGTGGCCAGTCGTCGGAGGCCGGATCGGCGGGAACGGTCGGGAGCGGCATGGTGAAATCGGCTGGCGGCGCGAACGTCTCGAAAATCGAAGTTCGGGCCAGCCTATCGGCGCCGAAAAGCGCCGGTGAGCACAAATCGGCAAATCGTCGCGGTTTGGCGGCAGGGGCTAGTGTGGCTGGTGTCGCCGGTGTCGCCGGTGTCGCTGGTGTCGCTGGTGTCGCCGGTATCGCCGGTATC
>NZ_LDUL01000039.1:0-22869 GCF_001043615.1 Burkholderia sp. LK4 | reverse complement strand
CGCGATCGACGGCACGATCTTGTGTGCGACCTGGTTCATCGGGTGGTTGAACGGCGTGATCGCCGAAATCACGCCGAGCAGCGGATCGCGCTGCGTGTACACGCGGCGCTTCTTGCCGTGCGGGGTCAGGTCGCACGAGAAGATCTGCCCGTCGTCCTTCAGCACTTCACCGGCGCCGAACGTCAGCACGTCGGCCACGCGGCCCGCCTCGTACGTCGAATCCTTGATGCACAGCCCGGCCTCGGCCGTGATCAGCGCCGCGATCTCCGCCGTGCGCGCACGCACGATGTCGGCCGCGCGGCGCAGGATCGCCGCGCGATCGTGGCGCGTGAGCGTCGGCCGGTAGGCACGCGCGGCCGCGAACGCGCGCCGCACATCGTCGAGTGTCGCCTTCGGCACGGTGCCGACCAGCGCGCCGTCGTACGGGTTGCGCACTTCGATCACCGCGTCGCGCCACACGCGCTGCCCGTCGATGCGCAACGCTTCGTGCCGCACGTCGGATGCGGGAATCGGCTTCAGAACCGTGCTCATGTCGTCTCCGTTGTCGTGATGCGTGATCGTGGCCACGCCAGCGGGTGCCCGGCGCGCACTAGCGCACCACGACCAGCCCTTCGTATTCGAGGCAGCGGCACAACGTCGCCCATGCCGGCGAGTCGGGCCACTCACGCGCGCCGGTATCGATGCGGATCGGCCGTCCGAATTCGCGCGATGCACACGCCAGCAGCGTGTGCGCGATGCCGCTGCGTCGATAGGCGGGTTCCACGTACAGACGCGCAAGCGATGGCGATCGCTCGGCACCACCGCCGTCGTCGTCGATGCCGAGCTCGCCGATTGCCTCGTCGTCGCGATACGCGACCGCCGTCGCGCGCGTGTCGTCGAACACGATGCGGATCACGCGCTCGCAGCGATCCCTGAACACGACGACGTGCATGGCCTCCTCCCTTCGCATCACGATGCGGGCGAACGCGATGCGCGCACGCCCTCCCGCGCCCGCGTACCGGGGAGTTATCCGGATCGTCCAGGGGCGACGAGTTGAGTATCGTCTTGCCACGTCGGCGCGCAGTAGTGCCAGACGGCACCTTTCATTGAGTCCACATCCGCGGCGCGACGCGCGTATTCTCGCGAAACCGCGCCTCTCGCGGGCCACGCGCACCCCAACGCGCACCGCCTCGCGTTTCCCGTACCGATCACAGGAGGAAGCATGCCGAGTCGTACCCCGACCGCCCTATGGGCCCAGCAGTTCCGGCGGTCGTCGGCGTCGAGCCTGCAGGACCAGATCCGGCGGATGCTCGTGGCCGCGATCCTCGACGGCCAGCTCGCCCCCGATGCCGCGCTGCCGTCGAGCCGCGAGCTCGCCGACCAGCTCGGCGTCGCGCGCAACACCGTCGTGCTCGCGTACCAGATGCTCGTCGAGGAGGGTTACCTGATCTCGCGCGAACGCAGCGGGCACTTCGTGAACCCGAAGATGCTCGAGGGCGTGCCCGGCTTCGCGGCGGCCAAAACCGGCGAGAAACCGGACGGCAACGACGACACGCCGGGCCGCCCCGTGTGGGAGAAGCGCATCGCGCATCCGCCGTCGAGGCAGCGCAACATCGTGAAACCCGCGAACTGGCAGCACTACGAATTCCCGTTCATCTACGGACAATTCGACCAGTCGCTGTTTCCGACCAACGACTGGCGCGAATGCTGCCTGAAGGCGCTGTCGGTGATGGAGATCCGCAACTGGGCGCCCGACCTGATCGAGCGCGACGACGAATCGCTGATCCAGCAGATCCGCACGCGCGTGCTGCCGCGGCGCGGCGTGTTCGCGATGCCCGACGAGATCGTCGTCACGAACGGCTGCCAGCAGGCGCTGTACCTGATCGCGGACCTGCTGTGCGGCAAGCACACGACGGTCGGCTTCGAGAATCCCGGTTATCCCGACGCGCGCAACATCTTCGAGAACCGCAACGCGCGGTTGCTGCCGCTGCCCGTCGACGGCCACGGGATCGCGCCCGATGCGCTCGCCGATACGCTGGCGCGCTGCGACTACGTGTACGTGACGCCGAGCCACCAGTGCCCGACCACCGCGACGATGCCGGTCGAACGCCGCCGCGCGCTGCTCGACTGCGCGCGGCAGCACGATTTCGTGATCATCGAGGACGACTACGAGAGCGAGAACACGTTCTCCGGCACGCCGCATCCGGCGTTGAAGAGCCTCGACACGGCCGACCGCGTGATCTACGTCGGCAGCCTGTCGAAGACGTTCGCGCCGGGGCTGCGGCTCGGCTACGTGGTCGGGCCGCGCGAGCTGATCCGCGAGTTGCGCGCGCTGCGGCGGCTGATGGTGCGCCATCCGGTCGCGTATATCCAGCGTGCGTTCGCAACCTTTCTCGCGCTCGGTCATCACGACGCGCTGCTGCGCCGGCTCGCGCATGCGTACAGCGAGCGCTCGCAGGCGCTGATGGCCGCGCTCGATGCGCATCTGCCGGAAGCGCGTCATGTGCGTGTGACGGGCGGTGCGTCGTGCTGGGTCGAGGGGCCGCCGTGGCTCGATGCCACGCGCCTCGCGACCGACGCGCAGGCGGCCAGCATCCTCATCGAGCCGGGGAACGTGTTCTTCATGGACGATACGGGCGACGCGCGACGCTGCTTCCGGATGGGGTTCTCCGCGATTCCGCTCGAACGGATCGAGCCGGGCGTGCGGGCGCTGGCGCAGTGCGTGCGGGCGCAAAAGCCGGGCGCCTGACCGGATGCGGAGAGGCGTCGTGCCACCGATGCATGACCGCCCTCGCTCCTCGTGCACAATCACGCATCCGGAAACGATCGCGACTTTCGTTGCGCGGCAAGCATGTCGCCGGTGTCGCGCGTGTCGCTCCCGTGCGACGCGCGCAGGTGCCGATCGTAACGATCGATCGGGTTGCTCTTCCGGGCAGCAAGCTGCCTTTCGGGTAGAGGTCGCGTTCACGTGCGCACGCAACGTGCGCCGCCCCCGATCGGCACGTTGTTTCTCGCCTTGCCGTAGAACCCTGCATTCGCCACGTGCTCGCTGCATCCGTTGCACCTTCCGATACCGCGCCACCGCCAGCGCATCGTTTCCACTCGTTTAGTAAATCTAATAAAAACATTACAAATCCGTTATTCGGATTGACAGCGAATTCATGCGAATCCTAGTGTTACGACGCAACACGACAGCAACAACCCACAGCGATCCCGGGATTCGATCGTCGGGATCGTCAAGGCAAAAAGGCATCTCCGACTGGAGGGGGCGATCATGAGTCGATTCACGACGCTCGCGGCGTTGCTGGCCGCGGCGTGCGCATTGAGCGGGTGTGGAGGCGGCGACGGCAGCGACGGAACGGCGGCGTCGATACTGGCCGCCCATCCGGCGGATTCGTCGGCCGGTGCGGCCGACACGACCAACCTCGACGACAACCGCAGCCTGTCGTTGACGCAGTATGTCGACCCGCTGATCGGCACGCTCGCGAGCAATTCGCCGAACCCGGTGCCGGCGGGACAGGCCGGCAGCGTCGTGCCGGCCGCCGGGCTGCCGTCGGGCATGGTGCAATGGGCGCCCGACACCAACACCACGCCGGCGCCGAACGACAGCAAGGAACCGAACTCGCCGGCCGGTTATTACTACGACCTGCATTCGATCCAGGGTTTCAGCGTCACGCACATGCCGGGTGCCGGCTGCAGCGGCAACAACGGCGAATTCCCGGTCATGCCGACCACCGACGCGACGCAACTCGTTCCGACCTTCAGTCATGCGAATGAAACGGCCCGGCCCGGCTACTACTCGGTCGTGCTCGATTCGCAGATCAAGGTGGAACTGACCGCCACCCTGCGCACCGGCTTCGGCAGGTTCACCTACCCGGCCGGCAAACCCGCGCTGCTGGTACTCGACGCGACACGCACCAATACGAAGACCTCGACCACCGGCGCGATTACGCAGGTTTCCGGCAGCGCCCTCTCGGGCAGCACGATCGGCGGCGGCTTCTGCGGCAACTCGGTGCCGGTGCCCGTCTACTTCTATGCCGCGTTCGACCAGGCGTTCACGTCGGCGTCGATCTCGCACGGCATGGCGCAACTCGGCTTCCGTCCCGGCCAGGCGGTCAGGATGAAGATCGGCATTTCGTACGTCAGCGCCGCCAATGCAAAGGCCAACCTCGACGCGGAAAATCGCGGCTGGGATTTCGAAGGCGTGCGCACGCAGGCGGACCGAACCTGGAACGACCGCCTCAACGCGATCCGCGTGGCGGGCGGGACGCTCGACGCGAAGAAGAAGTTCTACACGGCGCTCTATCACGCGCTGTGGGCGCCCAGCATCTTCAGCGACGCGAACGGCCAGTACATCGGCTTCGACAATACCGTGCACCAGCTCGCCAAAGGCCAGAACGCGCAGTACTCGTCGTTCTCGGGCTGGGACATCTACCGTTCGCTGATCCAGCTCAAGTCGATCCTCAACCCGTCCGAGACCAGCGACATGATCCAGTCGCTGGTCAACGACGCCGATCAGTGCGGCGCGATTCCGCACTGGGTCAACGACAACGTCGAGGACGGCGTGATGCCGGGCGATGCCGGTTCGCTGATCGTGTCGAGCGCCTACGCATTCGGCGCGCGGCGCTTCGATACGCGCGCCGCGCTGCAGCACATGGTGAAGATGGCGAACATCCCCGGCACCGCCTGCAACAACGTGACCACCAACGGCGGCCGCGCGAGCTACCTGCAGGGCGGCTACATCACCGGCGGCGAGTGGGGGCAGGCTTCGTCGACGCTCGAATACACGAGCAGCGACTTCGCGATCTCGCGCTTCGCCGGCGCACTCGGCGATACCGCCACGCAGCGCATGCTGCTGAGCCGCTCGGCCTACTGGCAGAACCTGCTCAACACCGCGCTGACGCCGCCGCTGATCGCGGCGCGGCAATCGAACGGCGCGTGGATACCCGAAACGCCGGGCAGCGGCGACAACTACGTGGAGGGCAATGCCGAACAGTACACGTGGATGGTGCCGTACAACGCGGCGGGCCTGTTCGCGCAGCTCGGCGGCAATACGGCCGTGACGTCGCGGCTCGACCAGTTCTTCACGGTGCTCAATGCCGGCCTGAGCCTGCCGAATTTCTACATGGGCAACGAGCCGACCTTCGAGGTGCCGTGGCTTTACAACTGGGCCGCGCAACCGTCGGGCACGCAGCGCGTGGTGCAGCAGATCATGGCCAGCGCGTTCGGCACCGGCCCCGACGGCCTGCCGGGCAACGACGACCTCGGCGCCGTGTCGGGCTGGTACGTGTGGGGCGCGCTGGGCCTGTACCCGCAGATCCCCGGCGTCGCGGGCCTGGCGATCGGCAGCCCGCAGTTCCCGCAGATCGACGTGCGGCTCGGCAACGGCCACACCTGGCGGATCCGTGCCGCAGGCGCGCCGGCCTCGAGCTACGTGCAGTCGCTGTCGATCGACGGTCGTGCCCACCCTGCCGCATGGGTCGCCTATGACGACATCGCCAACGGTGCGACGCTGCACTTCGCGATGGGCAGCGCACCGTCCCGATGGGGTGCCCAGGCGCAGCCGCCGTCGTTCGGCGTACCGGTGGCGCTCAACGCGGCCGACAGCTACAACAACCGCGGCTTCAGCATGGACGGTGCGACCAATACCGACGGCCAGGGCGCGGACTTCGACGGCAGCCTGTTCAGCTACTCGGTCAATGCGCTCGGCGCGGCGGGCGTGCAGCCCGGCAAGCCGTTCTCGGTGGCCGGCGCCACCGTGACGGTGGCGGGCGGGCCGCTCTCGCTCGACAACACCGTGACCGTCGGCCAGACCGTGATGCTGCCGCCGGGATCGGCCGGCACCGGCGTCGTGGTGCTCGGTTCGTCCAACAACGGCCCGAGCAGCGGGATCGCGCAGCTGAACTTCGCCGACGGGTCGAGCCAGGCCGTCACCTTGGACTTCGACGACTGGACCCTGAACGGCGGCAGCGCGAGCCCACGCTCGACGGTGGCCGTCACGATGGCCTATCGCAATGCCGGCAACGGCCAGCAGGACAACGTCAAGACCTACATCTTCGCGCAGAAGATTCCGGTGCCGCCCGGCAAGGTGGTGACGAGCATCGTGCTGCCGCGGCAGGTCAGCGCCGGCAAGATGCACGTGTTCGGTATCGGCATGACGGCGTCGTGATGCCTGCATGACCTCGGGGGTACGTCGCACGCAGCGATGTACCCCCGGCTCCTTCTGCCTGCCCGCGACGCGGTTTGAAAACCGCCGAAGCGACGCGGGTCCGGCCCCGATGCCGGTCGAATCCTTCTTCCGTCATTTCCCGGCACGCCCCGTCACCGACCTGATTCGCGACAGCGTCATTCGCGCCATGCGACACGGCACGAAACCGGATCAAGCCACACAATCCGCCGGGTCGGACACCCCGTGAACGGGCGAACCTTCTCTGCATCCGCCGCTGGCCCAACCGAATCCCCCGAACTGGCGCTACCGCCAAAAACGAGCGCTCACTAACGTGTCGATACCGCGTGCCGCATGCGCGCCAGCGCCTTGCGCACCGCCCACCATTCGACAGGAGACACGTTATGTCCGATACGCTCACCGCCCCCGCCACGGCCGCCACGCTCGCGGCGTTTTCCGACGCATTCAACCGGCATGACGCGAATGCGCTGATGGGCTTCATGACCGAGGACTGCGTATTCGACGCGGCCGGCGGCCCCGACATCCACGGCACGCGCTTTGTCGGCCGCGATGCCGTGCGCGCCGCGTTCGAAGCCGTGTTCAAGACCTTCCCCGACGCGCACTGGGGCCACGGCCGCCACTACGTGACCGGCGAGCGCGGCGTGTCCGAGTGGGTGTTCACCGGCACGCACGCCGAAGGCTGGCGCATCGAGGCCGAGGGCTGCGACCTGTTCGAATTCCGCGACGGGCTGATCGCCGTCAAGCGTGCGTTCCGCAAGGAACGGCCGAAGCAGCCGGCCTGAGCGCACCACTCGGGACCACTGTACCCGCGCGCATTTTGAAACGAATCATTTCATTTCATTCCACATTTCCCCGCAGCAGACGGAATGACTTGACCGGTTTTTCCCGGCAAATAGCATCTGGAACAAGACGTTCCGTTAATTGAACAATCGGAGACAACCCATGAGCGAACAATCCACTTCCCTGCGTGCATCGGCCAGCGGTCCGCAGGACATGACGCCGTCCGAAGCCTTCGTCGAGACCCTCGCGGCCAACGGCGTGACCGACATGTTCGGCATCATGGGCTCCGCGTTCATGGACGCGATGGACATCTTCGCGCCCGCCGGCATCCGCCTGATCCCGGTCGTGCACGAACAGGGCGCGGGCCACATGGCCGACGGTTATGCGCGCGTGTCGGGCCGCCACGGCGTCGTGATCGGCCAGAACGGCCCCGGCATCAGCAATTGCGTGACGGCGATCGCGGCCGCGTACTGGGCACACAGCCCGGTCGTGATCGTCACGCCGGAAGCCGGCACGATGGGCATCGGCCTCGGCGGTTTCCAGGAAGCGAACCAGTTGCCGATGTTCCAGGAATTCACGAAGTACCAGGGCCACGTCACGCACCCGGCGCGGATGGCCGAATTCACCGCGCGCTGCTTCGACCGCGCGCAGGCCGAGATGGGCCCGACGCAACTGAACATCCCGCGCGACTACTTCTACGGCAAGGTCAAGGTCGAGATTCCGCAACCGCGCCGGCTCGATCGCGGCGCCGGCGGCGAACAGAGCCTCGACGATGCGGCTGCGCTGATCGCGCAGGCGAAGTTCCCGGTGATCATCTCCGGCGGCGGCGTCGTGATGGCCGATGCGATCGAGGAATGCAAGGCGCTCGCCGAACGGCTCGGCGCACCGGTCGTCAACAGCTACCTGCACAACGACTCGTTCCCGGCGAACCATCCGCTGTGGTGCGGCCCGCTCGGTTACCAGGGCTCGAAGGCCGCGATGAAACTGCTGTCGCGCGCGGACGTCGTGATCGCGCTGGGCTCGCGCCTCGGGCCGTTCGGCACGCTGCCGCAGCACGGGATGGACTACTGGCCGAAGGACGCGAAGATCATCCAGATCGACGCGGACCACAAGATGCTCGGCCTCGTGAAGAAGATCTCGGTCGGCATCTGCGGCGATGCGAAGGCGGCGGCCATCGCGCTCACGCAACGCCTCGAAGGCCGCACGCTCGCGTGCGACGGCTCGCGCGGCGATCGCGCCGACCAGATCGCGACCGAAAAGGCCGCGTGGGAAAAGGAACTCGACGACTGGACGCACGAGCGCGACGCGTACAGCCTCGACATGATCGAGGAGCAGAAGCACGAGAAGCCGTTCAGCGGCGGCCAGTACCTGCATCCGCGCCAGGTGCTGCGCGAGCTCGAGAAGGCGATGCCCGAGGACGTGATGGTGTCGACCGACATCGGCAACATCAACTCGGTCGCGAACAGCTACCTGCGCTTCAACAAGCCGCGCAGCTTCTTCGCGGCGATGAGCTGGGGCAACTGCGGTTATGCGTTCCCGACGATCATCGGCGCGAAGGTCGCCGCACCGCATCGTCCGGCCGTGTCGTATGCGGGCGACGGCGCGTGGGGCATGAGCCTGATGGAAACGATGACCTGCGTGCGCCACAACATCCCGGTCACGGCCGTCGTGTTCCACAACCGCCAGTGGGGCGCGGAGAAGAAGAACCAGGTCGACTTCTACAACCGCCGCTTCGTCGCGGGCGAACTCGACAACCAGAGCTTCGCGGCGATCGCGCGCGCGATGGGCGCCGAAGGGATCACGGTCGACCGCCTCGAGGACGTCGGCCCCGCGCTCAAGCGCGCGATCGACATGCAGATGAACGAAGGCAAGACCACGATCATCGAGATCATGTGCACGCGTGAACTCGGCGATCCGTTCCGCCGCGATGCGCTGTCGAAGCCGGTTCGCATGCTCGACAAGTACAAGGACTACGTGTGAGCCCGCGTCGCTGACGCAACCGCTTCAGGCCGCGCGCATCGCCGCGCGGCCTGAACCCGGCCGGACGCCGTGCCCCGTGCGGGCCGCCGCATCCGGCCGTTTTTCCTTCCCGTTTTCCATTCCTCAGCGAGCGAACGATGAAAGCCCTCGACCGCATCCTCGAATCCGCGCGCCGCGCGCCGATGCGCATCGCGCTGTGCGAAGCGGACGATCCGCGCGTGCTGCACGCCGCCGCGCGCGCGACGCGCGACGGCATCGCGCGCATCGTGCTCGTCGGCAACCGTGCGGCCATCCACGCGGCGGCCGCGCGAGACGCGATCGATCTCGACGGCATGACGCTCGTCGATCCGGCCGACGCCCCGCAACGCGATGCGTATGCCGACGCGCTGCATGCGCTGCGCGCCAAAAAAGGCATGACCGCCGACGCAGCGCGCGACGCGGTGCGCGATCCGTTGACGTACGCCAACCTGATGGTGCGGCTCGGCGATGCGGACGGCTCGGTCGCGGGCGCCGTGCATGCGACGGCCGACGTCGTGCGCGCGGCGATCCAGCTGATCGGCGTCGACCCGGCGTTCCGGATCGTGTCGAGCTTCTTCCTGATGATGCTGTGCGAACCGTTCCACACGATCAAGGGTGGGCTGATCTTCTCCGACTGCGCGCTCGTCGTCGATCCGGATGCCGGCCAGCTCGCCGAAATCGCGATGGCCGCCGCCGACAGCGCACAAGCGCTGCTCGGCGAGGAACCGCGCGTCGCGATGCTGTCGTTCTCGACGAGCGGCAGCGCGCATCACGCGGCCGTCGACAAGGTGACGGCCGCGACCGCGCAGGTGCGCGAACGGCGCCCCACCCTCGCGATCGACGGCGACGTGCAGCTCGACGCCGCGATCGTCGCGGAGATCGCCGAGCGCAAGATCGCGCATTCGCAGGTGGGCGGCCATGCGAACGTGCTCGTGTTCCCGAGCCTCGAGGCCGGCAACATCGGCTACAAGCTCGCCGAGCGGATCGGCCGCGCGAAGGCCGTCGGCCCGCTGCTGCAGGGGCTGCGCCGGCCCGCGAACGACCTGTCGCGCGGCTGCGGCGCCGACGACGTGTATCACGTGATCGCGGCAACCACCGTGCAGGCGCAGGCGGCCGCGCAACGCGCCGCGACCGGCGAGGCCGCGCACGCATGACGGCCGACAAACTGGCGATCCTGATCGCGGTGATCGGCGCCGGCAGCTATTTCCAGACCGTCACCGGCTTCGGGCTCGGGATGATCGTGATGGGCGCGACGAGCGGCTTCGGGCTGGCGCCGCTCGCCACCGTCGCCACGCTGATGAGCGTCGTGTCGCTCGCGAACGGCGCGGCCGCGCTGCCCGGCCGGCTGCATCACATCGACTGGCGCGCGGTCGGCGCGGCGACGCTCGGCATCCTGCCGTCGGTGGTCGCGGGCGTGCTGCTGCTCGAATGCCTGAGCCGCTCGGCGGCCGACCTGCTGCAACTGATCCTCGGCGCGGTCGTGCTGTACGGCGGCCTGAGCGCAGCGCTGCGCCCGACGCCGCTCACGGCGCGCTCGGACAACCGCAGCTTCTTCGTCAGCGGCCTGTTCGGCGGGCTGCTGAGCGGCATGTTCGGCGTGTCGGGGCCGCCGCTGATCTTCCAGTTCTACCGGCAGCCGTTGACGCTCGTGCAGATCCGCTGCGCGCTGATCGTGCTGTTCACGACGACCTCGGCCACGCGGGTGCTGTACAGCGCATGCGAAGGCCAGATCGATCGCGACATCTGGCTGCTGGCCGCGATCGCGACGCCGGTCGTGATGCTGACGACGGTCGCCGCGCGACACTACCCGCCGCCGCTGTCGCCGGTCGCGCTGCGCCGGCTCGCGTTCGGCGTGCTGATGGCGATCGGCATCGGGCTGATCGCGACGTCGCTGCCGCCGCTGCTGCGCGGCGTGTAGCGCCGCGCGGCGCATGCCGCACCGAACCCTCCGACGCGCGGCATTCGCGCCGCGATGCGCACGCACAGTACTCGCTTCACCGCCGCGCGCCGATCCAGCGCGCGATTTCGACGAGCCGCTTCATGTCCGGCGCCGACGCAAGATCGATCGCGAGCCGGTGCCGGTAGTACGGGCCGAGATCGAGCCCGACGCCGAGCCCGAGGACGTCGACGCGGCCGGCCGCCTCCTGGCGCGCGACCACCTGCTTCAGGTGATTGTCGAGGTAGAACGGATCGTTCGCGAGCGCCGTCGCGCCGTCCATCGGGCTGCCATCCGAGATCACGACGAGGATCTTGCGCGCCTCCGGCCGCGCCGCGAGCCGTGCACATGCCCATTCGACCGCTTCACCGTCGACGCCCTCGCGGAACAGGTCGGCCTTGAACAGCGCGGCGATGCCCGTGCGCGCATGCCGCCAGCGCGTGTCCGCGTCCTTGAACACCAGGTGGCCGGTTTCGTTGAGCCGGCCCGGATGGCGCGGCTTGCCGCGCGCAAGCCACTCCTGCCGCGCGCGGCCGCCGTTCCAGGCGAGCGTCGTGAAGCCGAGCACTTCAGTGGCGAGGCCGGCGGCATCGCCGGCGCGGGCCAGCGTGTCGACCATCAGCGCGACGCCGTCGATCCACGTCTTCATCGATCCCGAGCAGTCGATCAGGAACGCGAGCGCGCAGTCCGCGTGCGGCCGCACGCGTTCGAGCCGGAACAACCGCCGTTCGGCCGGCGAGCTGACGAGCTGCGCGAGCCGGCGGCCGTCGAGGCGGCCGTGCTCCTCGCCGAACGACCAGCCGTCGGCCCGCGGCACGACGAGCGCCGCGCGCAGTACCTTTGCGAGCCGCGTGACGTTGATCCGCTGCGCGGCGACCTGGCCGTCGAGCCGGTCGCGATACTCGCGCAGCAGTGCCGCGCGGATCTGTGCGGCCGGCCGGAGTTCGCGGTCGTAACGCGTCGTGTACGCGCGATAGACCGCATCGCCGCCATGCAGCACGACGCTGTCGCCCGTTTCGACGAGTGCCGGCAGGTCGATGCCCGTGTCGTCGAAATCGACCCATAGCGAGAAATTCGTCAGCGCATCGTCCTGCTCGCGTGCGTCTTCCGATGCCGTTTCGACGACGGCCGCGCGCGCGTCGCGGATCATCGCCGCAATGCGGCGCGCGAGCGTCAGCGCATGTTCCGCGAATGCGCGCTGATCGTGCCGCCAGCGCTTCAGCCCCGCGAGCGGCACGCCGATCTCCGGCACGATCGCCGCGCGCGACGCTTCGATCAGGTCTTCCGTTTCTTCGAGCACCGGCCAGCCGGTCAGCCGCGACCATGCGATCTGCGCGACCGTGTACACGAGGATCCCGACATGCGTTTCGGCCTGCCCCGACCGGTGAAACGCGCGCGACCAGGTTTCGAAACGATGGCGCAGGTTCTGCACGACGCCGCGCATCGCGGGTGGCGCGAGCGACTCGCAGCGCAGTTGCTCGAGCATTTCGAACAGCACGCGTTCGACCGGATCGTCGCCGGACAACGCGCGATGCAGGCCGGCATCCGAATGCAGGATGCGCAACGCGGCGCCGTCGGCCGCGCCGCGCCACGACGCGAGATCGTCGTCGGCGGCCTGCGCGCGCAGGTGCGGCGCGTGGATCGGCAGCGGCCGCAGGTCGCGGCACACGCGGCCCGCGCGGTAATGCAGCGCCGCATCGCGTGTCAGCGCACGCACGGTCGACGCGCCCAGCGCTTCGCGTGCCGACGCGCGGCGCGCGGCGTCGCGATCGGCGCTCACCGCCCTGCTCCCGGCTCGCAGCCGCCGGCGCCGGCCCGCGACGCAACCGCAAGCTCCTCGCCGAAACAGCGCTGGTAATACTCGGCGAGGACGGGCCGCTCGGCGTCGTCGCATTTGTTCAGGAACGTGAGGCGGAACGCGAGCGCCGGATCGCGGAAAATCTGGCAGTTCTCGGCCCAGTTGATCACCGTGCGCGGCGACATCAGCGTCGACAGATCGCCGGTCGCGAAGCCGTTGCGCGTCAGCTCCGCGAGGCTCACCATCGATTCGAGCAACGGGCGGCCGGCTTCGTCGGCGAGTTCGGGCACGCGCGCACGCACGATGCCGATCTCCTCGTCGCGCGGCAGATAGTCGAGCGTGGCGACCACGTTCCAGCGATCCATCTGCGCATGGTTGAGCATCTGCGTGCCGTGATACAGCCCGTTCAGGTTGCCGAGCCCGACCGTGTTGGCGGTCGCGAACAGCCGGAACGACGGATGCGGATGGATCACGCGGTTCTGGTCGAGCAGCGTGAACTTGCCGTCGCGTTCGAGAATCCGCTGGATCACGAACATCACGTCGGGCCGCCCCGCATCGTATTCGTCGAAGATCAGCGCGACGGGCCGCTGCAGCGCCCACGGCACGATGCCTTCCTGGAACTCGGTCACCTGCACGTCGTCGCGCACGACGATCGCATCCTTGCCGACGAGGTCGAGCCGGCTGATGTGGCCGTCGAGGTTCACGCGCACGCACGGCCAGTTCAGCCGCGCCGCGACCTGTTCGATATGCGTCGACTTGCCGGTGCCGTGCATCCCCTGCACGAGCACGCGGCGGTTGCGCGCGAAGCCGGCGAGGATCGCGAGCGTGACGTCCGGGTTGAAACGGTATGCGTCGTCGATATCGGGCACGTGGTCGTCGCGCGCGCTGAACGCGGGCACCATCAGGTCCGAATCGAACCCGAACCGTTCGCGGACCGACATCATGCAGTCCGGCTTGTTCGTCGCCCCTTCCATTGCGTTGCGCTCCTGTCGTTGCCTGTCGTTGTCGGTGTTTGTCGGTGTTGGCGTGTCGTTCCCTGATGCGCGGGCGTCGATCCTTGGTTTACGGAACGATTCGTTCCATCGCCGGTTATCCGTGCCGGCTTGCCGCACCCGCCGCCCCGCGCGGCCGGCCTGTCGGGCCGTTCGGTACAATGGCCGCAGTCCAGTTTCCGGAACGCCTGCCATGCTGCCCGCGGATACGCCCACGCTGCGCGCCTTCGCGCTGCTCGAACATCTCGTCCACGCCGGCGATGCCGTGTCGCTCGCCGATCTCGTGCGCGAGGTCGATATCCCGAAGGCGTCGCTGCACCGGATGCTCGCGTCGCTCGAAGCCGGCGGCCTCGTGATCCGCGAGCCGGGCCGCAAGAACGCGTATGCGATCGGCCCGCGCCTCGCCCGGCTCGGCACCGGCGTGATGCTGCATGCGGGCGCGCGCCGGCTGCGCCATGCGATCCTCGAACGGCTCGTCGCCGATCTCGGCGAAACCTGCAACCTCACCGCGCTGCACGACACGGAAGTCGTCTATCTCGACCGCGTCGAAGCCGACTGGCCGCTGCGGCTCGACCTGAAGCCCGGCTCGCGCGTGCCCGCGCATTGCAGCGCCAGCGGCAAGCTGCTGCTCGCGCTGCTGCCGCGCGACGAGCGCGCCGCACTGGTGCGCGCGCTGGCGCTGCCGCGCTACACGCCGAATACGATCTCCGATCCCGAACTGCTCGAAGCCGAACTCGACCGCACCGCGCACAAGGGCGTCGCGATCGACAACGAGGAATTCGTCGCGGGCATCGCGTGCATCGCGGCACCGGTCGTCGGCGACGACGGCGCGTGCATCGCCGCGGTCGCCGTGCATGCGCCCGTGTCGCGCGCGCCGCTGTCGCGGCTGCTCGACTGCGTGCCGCGCCTGCAGGAAGCGGCCGGCGCACTCGCGGCGACCTTCTAGCGCCGCGCGGCGGCACGCGCGCAACGTCATGACGCGCGCTGGTAGTAGATGTTCTGCGGATGCCGCGCATCCGCGAAGAAGAACCAGCGTTCGGCGACCAGCCCCGCATACTGGATCAAGAATGCCGCGGCGAGCACGACGGCCGCCGCGACCGACGTCGGCGCGAGCGCGCCCGCGCCGGTCAGCACGAACGGCACCGCGAATGCGCCGGTCAGGAAGCCGGCCTTCACCGCGCGCAGCGTGCCGTTGCCCTGGCCGTGAAAGAACTCCCGCGTATTGAACGCGCTGGCCGTGAAACCGCGCGACTTCTGTTCGACCTTCTCGTGGCGAATGCCGGTCGCGCTCTGCACGGTCGACTTCGGCCGCAGCCGCGCATTGCGCGCGAGCGACGCGAGCCGTGCGACGCAGCCCGCGAGCGTCAGCACGCATGCGGCCACAGCGAGCCGGCCGACCAGCGCCGGCGCGAGCCACGCGGCGCAAGCCGTCGCCAGCGTGCAGCCCGACGCGCAGCCGAGCAGCACGAAGTTCACGAGCGTCAACGGGCTCGCCCATTCCTGCAGGAAACGCAGGCACGCGTAGATCATCGCGGTACACACGAACAGCGCGCCGCTCGCGAGCGCGCCGGCCGCGCCGATCAGCAACGTGCCGGGCCAGCCGAACAGGTGGGCCGCGCCATACGCGAACGCGCACGCGAGAAACACCGGCAGCGCGATGCATTCGCGCGACAGCCACGACGTGCGCCACATCGCGATCGCGCGCCACGCGCGTTCGGGGTGGCCGAGATGGAAGAACGACGCGAACAGGCCGAGTACGCCGAGCGCAACCGACAGCGCGGCGCCCGTCACGTAGAACGCGGCGGCCACGTCGACGCCGGCCAGGCGCGCGAGCGCCTCGACGCTCACGAGCGTCAACAGCAAACCCTGTGCGGCGCCGCACAGCGTGGTGAGGAAAACGACCGAAAAGGCTGGGCGCATGGCAACTCCGTCTGGTTCTGAATGAAATGCGCGGGGCTCAGCGCTGCGTCGCGAGCGACACGAGATCGACGTCGCCACGCGCCGCGCGTGCTTCGAACGAGTCGCTCTCGTCGCGGCCGGTCGACCCGCTGCCGCATCCGCCGCCGCTGCCGCACGCGCACGACGCTTCGGTCTTCACGCGCGGCAGGTAATGGTTCGACGGCCGCGTGCCCCATTCGGGCATCAACGCATAACCGCCGCGCTCGCGGATCGCGCGCGACACGTCCGACTCCGGATCGTGCACGTCGCCGAACAGCCGCGCCGACGTCGGGCACGCGAGCACGCACGCGGGTTTCCGGTCGCGTTCGGGCAATGCGTCGTTGTCGATGCGGTCCGCGCACAGCGTGCACTTCGTCATCTCCTTGCGGCCTTCGTCGAGTTCGCGTGCGCCGTACGGGCACGCCCACGCGCAGTACTTGCAGCCGATGCACTTGTCGTAGTCGACCAGCACGATCCCGTCCGACTTGCGCTTGTAGCTCGCGCCGGTCGGACAGACGGGCACGCACGGCGGATCCTCGCAATGCAGGCACGACTTCGGGAAATGGATCGTGTCGGTCATCGGGAACACGCCCGCTTCGTACGTCTGCACGCGGTTGAAGAACGTGCCGGACGGATCGTCGTCGTACGGGCGCAGATCCGCGAGACTGCCGGCTTCGCCCGACGTGTTCCATTCCTTGCAGCTCGTCACGCAGGCATGGCAGCCGACGCACACGTTCAGGTCGATGACGAGGGCCATCTGGGTCATGGTCGTGCTCCTTCGATCAACGGTCGTCAGGTTTCGGGCCGGCGGAAGCCGCGCGCCGCAGCCGCGCGGCGAATGCGCCGGTGCCCGCGAAATACGCCTGCACGCGCTGCAGCACGCGCGGCGTGCCGGGCAGCGCCGGCATCGGCGCGAACTGCGGCAGCGTGGTCGCCGCATCCGCTTCGGCCGGATAGATCCGCACCTGCACGTCGTACCAGCCGGCCTGCCCGGTGATCGGATCGGAGTTCGACATCCGCGCGCCGTCGCGCGCCGCATCCGGCAGCTCGTCGGTAATCACGTGGTTCAGCAGGAAACCGCGCTGCGACTCCCCCGCCTGCGGCCCGAGGTTCCACGCGCCGGCCGCCTTGCCGATCGCGTTCCACGTCCACACGGTGCCGGGCTCCACGGCCTCGCTGTAGCGTGCGCGGCAACGCACCTTGCCCCACGGCGATTCGACGTAGATCCACGCGCCGTCGTCGATCTGCTGCGCGGCGGCCGTCACGGGGTTCACGAACAGATGGTTCTCGCCGTGGATCTGCCGCAGCCACGCGTTCTGCGAATCCCACGAGTGGTACATCGCCATCGGCCGCTGCGTGATCGCCGCGAGCGGATAGCGGCCCGCGTCGGTCAACCCGCTTTCGAGCGACCGGTGCCAGAACGGCAGCGGATCGAAATAACGCGCGATGCGTTCGCGCAGACGGTCGGGCGGCTGGCGGCCCGACGTGCGCCCCTGCGCGGCGAGCCGGAATTTCTGCATCACGTCCGAGTAGAGCTGGATCACGATCGGCACGCCGAACTTGCGCATCCCGTTGTCGACCGCCCACTGCATGTAAGGCCCGTTGCAGTTGCGCATGTACTGCAGCGGCTCCGGCAACCGGTGGTGGTACACGCAGTTGTTCTCCGCGTAACGCTTCCACTGGTCGGGGTTCGGCTCGCCGACGACGGCCTTGTCGCCGTCCTTGCCGCGCCAGCCGATCAGGAAGCCGGTGCCCGAATCCGGCGCGGTCTGGAAGTTGATGACGAAATCCGGATAGTCGCGGTACTTGCGCTGCCCGTCCGCCGTCGTGAAGGCCGGAAACTTCAGCCGGCTCGCGAGCTCGATCAGCACTTCCTGGAACGGCTTGCACTCGCCGGTCGGCGGCACGACGGGCACACGCACCGAGTCGACCGGGCCGTCGAATTCGGAGATCGGCCGGTCGAGCACCGACATCACGTCATGCCGTTCGAGGTAGGTCGTGTCGGGCAGGATCAGGTCGGCGAACGCCGTCATCTCCGACGCAAACGCATCGCACACGACGAGGAACGGGATCCGGTATTCGCCGTCGTCGCGCTTGTCGACCAGCATCTTGCGCACTTCCGTCGTGTTCATCGACGAATTCCACGCCATGTTGGCCATGAAGATCAGCAGCGTATCGATCGGATAGGGATCGCCGCGCCACGCATTGGTGATCACCGAATGCATGAGCCCGTGCACCGCGAGCGGGTATTCCCAGGAGAACGCCTTGTCCAGCCGCGCGGGCGTGCCGTCCGGATGCACGAACAGGTCCTCGGGGCCGGCCGGCCAGCCGAGCGGGCCGGTCGCAAGCGGCGTGTTCGGCCTGATCTGCGCCGGGTCGTTCGGCGGTTTAGCCGACGGCGGCACCGCGCGCGGATACGGCGCCTTGTGCCGGAAGCCGCCCGGCCGGTCGATCGTGCCCAGCAGCGACATCAGCACCGCGAGCGCGCGGATCGTCTGGAAGCCGTTCGAATGGGCGGCGAGCCCGCGCATCGCATGGAACGCGATCGGCACGCCCTTCACCGTCGCGTGTTCCTTGCCCCACGAATCGGTCCAGCGCACCGGCAGCTCGATCGCGTGCTCGCGCGCGACCGTCTCCATCTCGCGGGCGAGGCGGCGGATCGTGTCGGCCGCGATGCCGGTGATGTCGGCCGCCCACTCGGGCGTGCAACCGGCCACCTGTTCGCGCAACAGCGTGAACGACGGCGCGACGGGCGTGCCGTCGTCGAGCGCGTAGCGGCCGTCGAGCGCCGGTTCGGCGCCTTCCGTGTGATGCAGCACCGCGCGGTTCGTCTTCGTGTCCCACCACATCCGGTTCTGCGGATACAGCGCGTTGACTTCCGGCGCACCGGCGTCACGCACGAACAGGCCGAACGTGTCTGCGCCGTCGCGCTGGTCGACCAGCTCGGCCGCGTTCGTGAAGCGCGACACGAATTCGAGGTCGAACGCGTCGCGCGCGATCAGCTCGTGCATCAGCGCCATGAACAGCGCACCGTCCGTGCCGGGGCGAATCGGAATCCATTCGTCGGCGATCGCCGCGTAGCCGGTGCGCACCGGATTGATCGCGATGAAGCGGCCGCCCGCGCGCTTGAACTTGCCGAGCGCGATCTTCAGCGGATTCGAATGGTGGTCTTCCGCGGTGCCGATCATGAAGAACAGCTTCGCGTGGTCGAGATCGGGCCCGCCGAATTCCCAGAACGAGCCACCGATCGTGTAGATCATCCCGGCCGCCATGTTCGCCGAACAGAATCCGCCATGCGCCGCATAGTTCGGCGTACCGAACTGTTTCGCGAACAGGCCGGTCAGCGCCTGCATCTGGTCGCGGCCGGTGAACAGCGCGAACCGCTTCGGGTCGGTCGCGCGCAGATGCGCGAGGCGCTTTTCGAGCACGTCGAACGCGACGTCCCACGACACCGGCTCGAACTGCGCGTCGCCGCGCTCGGCCCCCGGCTTGCGCATCAGCGGCTGCGTGAGCCGCGCGGGCGAATACTGCTTCATGATCCCCGACGAACCTTTCGCGCAGATGACGCCCTGGTTCAGCGGATGCTCCGGATTGCCGTCGATGTAACGCACCTCGCCGTCGCGCAGATGCACGCGGATGCCGCAGCGGCACGCGCACATGTAGCACGTCGTCGTCTTGATATCGGCCTGTTCGTCGCGCTCGCGTGCCCGATGTTCCATCGTCTGTCCTCGTTCGCGGATGAGGGCGCCCCCCGCAGGGCACGCCCGTGAATCGATTCGTCCATGCTAGTCGCGCCGGCCGCCGACATAAAGTCGCATCCGCCGATCGGTTCTATCGCGTGGCCCGATAGTTGGCCGCAAGAGCCATCGGGCCGCCGCCGGCGCCGCATGCGCAAAGACCCGGCTTGCGTGCCGGGCCTTCAGCGTCATGCGTTACCGGGCATTACCGCGGCGGATACGCGAGCAGTTCGCTGTCGTCGAGATGCTCGCGGCGGCTGCGACGTGTGAGCCCGTAAGCGACGACCAGCACGGCGAGGCTTGCGACGCCGAGCCACAGCGGCTTGCGCTGGTCCGGGATGAACGCCATCGCGACGAGGATGCCGACCATGCCGACGATCGCGACCCAGGTGAGGTACGGATACGCCCACATCCTGACGCGCAGCTTGCTCGCGGCCACCGGGTCGAGACGCTTGCGCAGGCGCAGTTGCGAGAACGCGATCAGCACGTACACGAACAGCGCGACGGTGCCGTACGAGTTGACGAGGAACGCGAACACGGTATCGGGCGACACATACGACATCACGACCGACACGTAGCCGAACACCGTGCCGAGCAGGATCGCGCGCACCGGCACGCCGCGCTTGTTGACCTTCGCGAGTGCGGCCGGCGCGTCGCCGTGGCGGGTCAGTGCAAACAGCATCCGCGACGCCGCATAGAGGCCCGAGTTGAGCGCGGACAGCACGGCCGTCAGCACGATCGCGTTCATCACGTTGGCGGCGGCCGGCAGGCCCATCACTTCGAGCGCGCTGACGTACGGCGTGGCCATCTGATGCGAATTCCACGGCACCAGCGCGACGACGAGCGCGACCGAGCCGACGTAGAACACCAGCACGCGGGTGATCACCGAATTGGTGGCCTTCGCAACCGCCTTGGCCGGCTCCTTCGCCTCGGCCGCCGCGATCGTGACGATCTCGGCGCCGAAGTAGAAGCCGGTCGCCGCGACCGCCCCGCTCATCACCGGCCCGATGCCGAGCGGCATGAAACCGCCGTGGCCGAGCAGCGTCGGCAGCACGGAAGTCGTGTGCATCGACGCGGGCCACAGGCCGAGCACGTAGAGGCCGCCGAGGAACAGGAACACGATGATCGCGCCGACCTTGATCGACGAGAACCAGAACTCGAACTCGCCGTAGCTGCCGACCGAGATCAGGTTCGTGAGCGTCAGCACGACCAGCAGCGCAAGGCTGATGATCCACGCCGGTGTGTCGGGCAGCCAGAACTGGATCAGCTTGGCGCCGGCGACCGCTTCGAGCGCGACGACGATCACCCAGAAATACCAGTACATCCAGCCGGTGAGGAAACCCGCCATCTTGCCGGGCCCGCGCCAGTTGCCGAACGCGAGGCGCGCGTATTCGTAGAACGATCCGACGGCCGGCATCGCGCAGGCCATCTCGCCGAGCATCCGCATCACGAGCACGACCAGCCCGCCCGTGATCAGGAACGACAGGATCGCCGCCGGCCCGGTCTGCTGAATCACCACGCCGCTGCCGACGAACAGCCCGGCACCGATCACGCCGCCAAGCGCGATCATCGTCATGTGGCGCTGCTTGAGCCCACACTTCAGGTCACTCTGGTTCATCGAGGATTGCATGTCTTCTCCATATCCAGTTGTCCGGACGCCGCCCACGCCACCGTCGGGTGAACACGGGCGCCGCCGGCGACGGCGCGTACAGGGGCGCCTGCAGCCCCGGCCGCACGGATTTCTGTTGCTTTTCTTGTGTTGGACGGCCCGGCGCGCGTTGCGTCACACCGGGCGATGCGCACTGCATTCAGAGCTTTTTCAGGGCATTTTCAGGGCTTTTCGTCGTTCCTGAAGTACGACAGGTAGAGCATCCGCTGCCCGATGCGCCGGAACGGCGCGAACGGATGGCCGGGCAGCGGCGACGTGAAGATCGGCAGCGTCTGGCGTGCGCCCTTCCCCGCGATCTGCTCGGCGAGCCGGCGGCCGGCCTGCTGCGAATACGACACGCCGTTGCCGCCGTAGCCGAGCGCGTAGTACACCGACTGGCGCGGGTCGGGCTGGCACACGCGCGGCATCATGTCGTGGCTCACGTCGACCCAGCCCCACCACGAATAATCGATCTGCACGCCGCGCAGCGCGGGAAACTTGCGCGCCATCCCTTCCTTCAGCAATTCGACATGGCGCGGGTTCGGTGCATCGTCGCCGGTGATCGCGCTGCGGCTGCCGATCTGCAGACGGCGATCGGGCAGGAAACGGTAGTAGAAGCGTAGCGTACGCGTATCGGTCAGCACCTGCGTCGTGCGGAAATTGCACGCGTCGATTTCCGCGTCGGTGAGCGGGCGCGTGACCATCGAATTCGACAGGATCGGCATCACCTTGCTGCGCAGCGACGGATGCAGCGTCTGCGCCGTGTACGCACCGGTCGCGATGCCGACCGCGCGGGCCCGCACGACGCCGCCGGGCGTGCGCAGGTGGTGCACGCCGTCGATCGTCTCGAAGCCGAGCACCGGGCTGCTCGTATGCACCTTCGCGCCGGCTGCGCGCGCGAGGCGCAGGTAGCCGAACGCGAGCTTCAGCGCATGGATGCCGATGCCTTCCGGCTCGTGCAGCGCGCCGGCCGCCTCGTGGTCGTTGATGAATTCACGGCGGAAGGTTTCCGCGCTCAGCAGTTCGGACGGGTAGCCGAACACGTCCTTCCACACCTTCGCCTCGGCCGCGAGCTTCGCCATGATGCGCGGACGGTGCGCGATCAGGAAATGGCCGCCCGGCTGCGGATCGCAGTCGATTTCCGACACGAGCGACTTGAAGTGTTCGAAGCCTTCGAGGATCTCGTCGTGCATCTTCAGCGCGACGTCCTTGCCCCAGCGCTCGATCCACTGCGAGCGCGACAGCCGGCCCGACGCGTTCTGCCCCTGCCCGCCGTTGCGGCTGCTGCAGCCCCAGCTGGTGCGGTTGGCTTCGAGCACGACGGCCTTGATGCCATGGTCCCGCGCGAGGCACAGCGCGGTCGCGAGGCCCGTGTAGCCGGCGCCGATGATCGCGACGTCGACGTCGAGGTCGCGCGTGACGGGGCCGTCGTCGGGCGGCGGGTTGCCGGCCGTCGCGACCCAGTAGGTCGGCGCGTACTGCTTGCCGCAACCTGGCCCCGGCGACACGAGCGGATCGTAGGTCGGGTCGTAACGCGTATCGTTCGACCGGCCGCCGGCAAAACCGCTGGCGGTACGTTCGATGGAAGGGGTCGACATGGTCAGACCTCCGATGCGGGCTTGCCTGCCGCGCCGCAACGGGCACGCGAGGCGATTCGACTGACTGATGCGGGGCGTACGCTCGCCGGGCGGGCGAATGCTGCCGACTGCCTGTTGGTCATGCCTGTCTCCTGATCGTTCTCTTCGGGTCGATCGTGTGCAGATGCTTCAATGCGGCGATCTGTCGAGGAAAGTGTAGGCAGGCCGTTTTTTGGCAGGTAGGGCCAGTGGGCCGGATTCGCTTGGACCAGCGTGTGAGGGTGTCGAACGGCGGGGAA
>NZ_LDUL01000038.1:0-112222 GCF_001043615.1 Burkholderia sp. LK4 | reverse complement strand
TCCCCTGCCCGCCCGATGAATACCGCCACCGATTCGCTCGTCAAGCTCGCCGCACGCGTCGACGCGATCCAGCCCTTCTACGTGATGGAACTGATGAAGGAGGCACAGCGTCTCGAGTCCTCCGGGCGCGATGTTATCCACATGGGCATCGGCGAGCCGGATTTCACCGCGCCGGAGCCGGTCGTCGAAGCGGCTGCGGCCGCGCTGCGCCGCGGCGTCACTCAATATACGAGTGCACTCGGCATTGCACCGCTGCGCGAGGCGATCGCCGCGCACTACGCGCGTGCCTACGGCCTCACGATCAGCCCGGAGCGGATCGTCGTGACGGCCGGCGCGTCGGCTGCGCTGCTGCTCGCGTGCCTCGCGCTCGTCGGGCGTGACGACGAGGTGCTGATGCCCGACCCGTCGTATCCGTGCAACCGGCACTTCGTCGCGGCGGCCGAAGGCCGCGCGGTGCTCGTGCCGAGCGGCCCGGACGCACGCTTCCAGCTCACCGAGGACGACGTCCGCACGCGCTGGGGCGACCGCACTCGCGGTGTGCTGCTCGCATCGCCGTCGAACCCGACCGGCACGTCGCTCGAACCGGACGAGCTGAAGCGGATCGTCGAAGCCGTGCGCGCACGCGGCGGTTTCACGATCGTCGACGAGATCTACCAGGGGCTCAGCTACGACGCGGCGCCCGTGTCGGCGCTTTCATTCGGCGACGACGTCGTCACCGTGAACAGCTTCTCCAAGTATTTCAGCATGACGGGCTGGCGGCTCGGCTGGCTGGTCGTGCCGCCCGCGCTGGTCGGCACGTTCGAGAAGCTGGCGCAGAACCTGTTCATCTGCCCGTCCGCGCTCGCGCAGCACGCGGCGCTCGCCTGCTTCGAGCCGGCGGCGCTCGACATCTACGAAGCGCGCCGGCTCGAATTCAAGCGCCGCCGCGATTTCATCGCGCCGGCGCTCGAACGGCTCGGCTTCACGGTGCCCGTGATGCCGGATGGCGCGTTTTATGTGTATGCGCACTGCGGCGGCGTCGCCCACCCGGCGGCCGGCGACAGCGCCGCGCTCACGACGGCGATGCTGCATGACGCAGGCGTCGTGCTGGTGCCCGGCATGGACTTCGGTGTCCATGCACCGCGCGACTATATCCGCCTGTCCTATGCGACGGCCTACTCGCGGCTCGAGGAAGCGGTCGAACGGCTCGCGACGTTGTTCGGGCAGCACTGAGCCTCGGCCGGCACGCCGGCGGCTTCTCGCGCCACAAAAAGCAAAAGGCACCCTGATCGGGTGCCTTTTTCATGTCCTGCCGACGGAACCGAGCAGTGCGCTAGCGCCGGGCGTTACGCGCCGAGCTCCGAACGGTCGCCGTGCGACTTCGCGGTATCGACGCTCGCGTCGTCCTGCGGCGCGGCTTCCTTCGATGCCGTCGACTTCGCCGACGTCGTGGTTTCGAGCGTCGCATGCACGCGCTTCGCGCCGCCCGCTGCCGCCGTCACGGCAGCGGCCGTGACGATCGGCTTCGCCGGCGCCTGCGGCGCGTTGACCGGCACGCTGCGGCCGTGCGACACGTCGCGCAGGCGACTGCGCTCGGCCATCACCTTCGCGCCGTATGCGGTGTCGTCCGGGTTCGTCGAGCCGTTGTACAGGCGCAGGCCGTTCGCGAGCGAACCGCCACGTGCAATGCAGTCCTTCAGCACGAGCGCACCGACCTGGAGGTTCGCGAGCGGCTGCAGTGCGGTATCGGTGCCGCCGAAATACTCGAACTTGTCGGAATGGACCTTCGACATGACCTGCATCAGGCCCTTCGCGCCGACGCCGCTTTCGGCGTACGGGTTGAAGCCCGATTCGATCGCCATCACGGACAGCAGCAGCAGCGGATCGAGGCCGACGTCACGGCCGGTCTGGAACGCAGCCTTGACGAGCTGGCCGAGCGGCTCCTGCGCGACGCGGTAACGGCGCGACAGGTACGTCGCGACCAGCGCCTGCTCGCGATTCGACGCGAGCGCACGGTCGTCACGCGCATCGGCCGCCACGCGCTGGGTCGGGATCAGCTTCGCCAGCGCAACGGGCGACGGGCCGTTGCGGGCGGGATCGGATGCATCGCCCTGCGCGTTGGCTTCCGGTGCGACGTCGAGGCCGACCGCAAGCGCGTCCGTTTCAGGGCTGTCTTCCTGCTGCGGCTGCGCGCCGGCGGGCGCGAAGTTCGGCAGCGGATGGCCGGTCAGCAGACGGGCCGGGCCGGCTTGCACGGCCGCGGATACGACCGGCATCAGCTTCGCGGCAAGCGTGCCGCGCACGGTTGGCAGCAGCCACAGTGCGAGTGCAACCGCGACCGCGAGACAGCCGACTACGCTGAATAGATGGTGACTGACACGCGTCCCGCGACGCAGCATGCTGCGCACGAATTGCGCATGCTGCTCACTAGGACGCCACGATAACCAAGCGTTCATTCAGATCATCTCCCATGAACATGACTCGTGCGGCTCGCTCAGCTCGATGGCGAGACAGGTAACGCGCCGCGGAATCACGACGCCGCACGCCTTGGTCGGGGCGTGCAGACATCGGGGAAACGGTATAAGTACCGTTCGAGGCCACGGTGTAAGAGGGCCGGCACCTTCGCACACTGGGCGAGGCGGGCATACGCGGTGGCACCCACGCAAAAAACCAGCGTCTGGTGGCGCTGGCTGAGACTACGACTAAGGCCGTCGGATACGCCGTGCAGGTATCGGCGGACGGTGACGCGCTGCGTCAAAGATCGGTGATTGGCGGCTCGAAGCCTTTTACCCTGCAGCCAATGTGAGCGGATTCTAGCAGGGTTTTATAGATCGTCAACACTATAAAACCTTGAAATTATAACAAAAAGTAATTTACGAACACTCTTCAGATCGCGAGCCCCGTGCCGTAGGGGGTTTGCGCGCGGTCGACTTTTTTCTCCGCCGGGCGGGCATGCGGCGGCGCGGGTAAAATCGTCGGTCGATTCGGGGCCGCAGCCGGCCGCTGCGCCCGCCCATCGCTGCCCGCCACGCGGGTGGCCCGGACCATCTTCATGAAATACAAAGACTTACGCGATTTCATCCAGCGCCTCGAGGCGCTCGGCGAACTGCGGCGCGTCACGCAGCCCGTGTCGCCCGTGCTGGAAATGACCGAGCTGTGCGACCGCGTGCTGCGCGCCGGCGGCCCTGCGTTGCTGTTCAACGCACCGACCGGCTACGATTTCCCGGTGCTCGGCAACCTGTTCGGCACGCCGCGCCGCGTCGCGCTCGGGATGGGCGTCGACGCGGGCGACGACGCCGCGCTCGATTCGCTGCGCGATCTCGGGCGCCTGCTGTCCGCGCTGAAGGAACCCGATCCGCCGAAGAGCCTGAAGGACGCCGGCAAGCTGCTGTCGCTCGCGAAGGCCGTGTGGGACATGGCGCCGAAGTCGGTGTCGTCGCCGCCCTGCCAGGAGATCGTCTGGGAAGGCGCCGACGTCGACCTGAACAGGCTGCCGATCCAGACCTGCTGGCCCGGCGACGCGGGGCCGCTCGTCACGTGGGGCCTGACGGTCACGCGCGGGCCGAACAAGTCGCGGCAGAACCTCGGGATCTACCGGCAGCAGCTGATCGGCCGCAACAAGCTGATCATGCGCTGGCTCGCACATCGCGGCGGCGCGCTCGACTTCCGCGAATTCGCGCTGCGCAACCCCGGCAAGCCTTATCCGGTCGCGGTCGTGCTCGGCGCCGATCCGGCCACGACGCTCGGCGCGGTGACGCCCGTACCCGATTCGCTGTCCGAGTACCAGTTCGCCGGCCTGCTGCGCGGCAGCCGCACGGAGCTCGCGAAGTGCCTGACGCCCGGCGTCGACACGCTGCAGGTGCCCGCGCGCGCGGAGATCGTGCTCGAAGGCTTCATTTATCCGCAGGAAGGCACCCCCGCCCCCGCTCCGGCCGGCGCACCGCCGCGCCCGGCCGGCAACGCGTCGGCCGCGTACGAACACGCGCTCGAAGGCCCCTATGGCGACCACACCGGCTATTACAACGAGCAGGAGTGGTTCCCCGTGTTCACCGTCGAGCGCATCACGATGCGCCGCGACGCGATCTACCACTCGACCTACACGGGCAAGCCGCCTGACGAGCCCGCGGTGCTCGGCGTCGCGCTCAACGAGGTGTTCGTGCCGCTGCTGCAGAAGCAGTTCACGGAGATCACCGACTTCTACCTGCCGCCCGAAGGCTGCAGCTACCGGATGGCCATCGTCCAGATGAAGAAGAGCTACGCAGGCCACGCGAAGCGCGTGATGTTCGGCGTGTGGAGCTTCCTGCGGCAGTTCATGTATACGAAGTTCATCGTGGTCGTCGACGAGGACGTGAACATCCGCGACTGGAAGGAGGTGATCTGGGCGATCACGACGCGTGTCGACCCCGTGCGCGACACCGTGATGGTCGACAGCACGCCGATCGACTATCTCGACTTCGCATCGCCGGTGGCCGGCCTCGGTTCGAAGATGGGACTCGACGCGACCAACAAGTGGCCGGGCGAGACCAGCCGCGAATGGGGCCGCCCGATCGAGATGGATGCCGCCGTGAAGGCGCGCGTCGACCGGCTCTGGCAGGAGATCGGACTCTGACGCCACGCGGCCGGCGCCCGCCGGCCCGTGGATTGCCATTGCAACAAGAACAACGAAGATGACCTTTCCGCCCGCCTCCATGCTGTCCGACGGCTTCTTTCTGTCGCTGTCGCTCTGTCTCGACATCGGCCTCGTGAACGTCGCGATGCTGTCGCTGACGCTGTCGCACGGCTTCCGGCCGGGCTTCTGGCTCGGCATCGGATCGTGCGTCGGCGATCTCGTCTATGCGGCGCTCGCGCTCGCCGGGATGGCCGTGCTGCTGCAGTTCGAGCCGGTGCGCTGGATCGTGTGGATCGGCGGCGGCGCGGTGCTGCTTTTCCTCACGTGGAAGATGGCGCGGGAAGCGCTGGCGCCGGCCAAGGCGGCGGGCGACGATGGCGAGGATACGCCGCAGCCGCGTGCGAGCGCGCGGCGCAGCTTCCTGCGCGGCATGCTGCTCGCGATGTCGTCGCCGAGCGCGATCCTGTGGTTCGCGGCGGTCGGCGGCGCGCTGATCGCGAAAGCCGGCGCGACCACGCCGGCCACCGCGTCGGTGTTCCTGTCGGGCTTTTTCCTCGGCGGCCTCGCATGGACGCTCTTCATGTGCACGCTCGCGAGCCAGGGCCGCAAGCGCGCGGGCGCGGGGCTGATGCGCGCGTGTCACGTCGCGTCGGCGCTGCTGTTCGCGTATTTCTCGTATAGCGTGATCGTCGGCGGCTACCGCGACCTGATCGTGCACGCGGTGTAGTCGCAGCCGGCCTGCACGGGCCGCTCATCGAGGCCGGGCGGCAGCCCGAAAAGAAAAACGGCGCAGCGCCCCGCTCGGGACGCTGCGCCGTTTTGCCGCACGCGGTCAGGCCGCGCGGGACGAATCAGCGACGCCAGCCGTGATGGCCCCAGCCGCCGTAACCATGGCGCCAGTACGGGCGACCGTAGTAGCCGCCATAGCCGCCGACGACCACGGCGGGCGGCGGCGCGTAGTAGGCAGGCGCCGGCGCGTAATAGACGGGCGGAGGCGGCGGCGCGTAGTACACGGGCGGCGGCGGTGCATAAACGGGATACGCGGGTGCGACCGGGATACCGATGCCGACCCCGATCGACACGTGAGCCTGCGCAGCGCTTGCGGCACCCAGGCCCAGCGCGGCGGCGGCGATGAACGGAATGAGCTTTTTCACTTCGATTCTCCTGCTGGAGCGGTATTTTATGCGCCCCTGTCGGCAACGGCGGGCATGCACGTCGCATGGAAGCAATGTAGCGAAAACGCGCTCCTCACGTATCGGGCATTTGTTGCAAATTGCAATCGCACGCGGCCGGAACCGCCGTGCGGCGCGGCTCGCAGCACCTTCGGCGGCCCTTGCGGGCCGCGCGGTTCCGTCCGACGAGTCGGGTCGCGACATCATGGCCGGTCAGTCTTACCGGATACGGCGCGTGCGGCGGGCACGCGATCGTAATGAACGATTACAAATTCGAGACAAGATGCCGACGTTTCAAGCCGGACACCGGTTCGGTATATTTCGGGGTCGGATTCCAGGATCGTGAATCGACCGTGGTGCCCGGGCGTCGATAGATATGTCGTTCGCGCCGCGTATCTGTCAGCCACGCACGTGTCCGCACGGAAGCTGCCCTTTCGCGGCCCCGCCGTCATTCCTGCGATACTGGCGGTTGCTTCGTTTTCGCTTACGTTCGCTGCCATGTCCGTCCCCGACACACCCCGCCTCGGCTTCATCGGCGCCGGCCGTCTCGCACGCTGTGTCGCGCAGCGTTTCGCGCAGGCCGGCTTTCCGGTCGTCGCGATCGCGAGCCGCACGCCCGCATCGGCCGCGGCCCTCGCGGCGCGCATCGACGGCTGCCAGGCGGTCGACACGCCGCAGCAGGTCGCCGACGCCGCCGACCTGATCTTCCTGACGGTGCCCGACGACCATCTCGCGTCCGCCGCCGCGGCGCTGCGCTTCGACGCATCGCGCGCCGCGCGGCAGGCCGTCGTTCACTGCAGCGGCGCGTCGGCCGTCGCACTGCTCGATCCGGCGAAGCAGCAAGGCACGGCCACGGGCGGCTTCCATCCTCTCTACCTGTTCGGCGGCACCGACGCCGATCTCGCCCGCATCGACGGCTGCTCGGTCACGATCGAAGCCGACGGCGCATTGCATGCGACGCTGATGCGACTTGCCGCCGCACTCGGCTGCCATCCGCTGTCGATTCCGGCCGGCGGCCGGATGCTTTATCACGCGGCCGCGCACTACGCGGCGAGCTTTGCGCTGTGCGGGCTGGCGGAAGCGGTCGAGCTGTGGCGCGGCCTCGGTTTCGACGAGGAAGCCGCGTTGCGCGCGCTGCTGCCGATGCTGGCCGGTACGATCGAGACCGCACGCGACAAGGGGCTCGCGAACGCGCTCTCGGGCCCCGTGTCGCGCGGCGATACGGGCATCGTCGAACGCCAGTTGGCACTGCTTGAAACGCTAGGCGGCGATCACGCGACGCTGTACGCGTTGCTGACGCGCCGCGCGGTCGCGCTCGCGGCGCAGCGCGCGACGCCGCCGGCTTCGCTGCCGGCGCTCGCCGAAGCCGTCGAAACGTCACTCGCGCGCACGGCCGCGCACCCCTCCCCGTCGCGAGACGAGGCGTGATAAGGTGTCGGCCGATGCGCCGCCATCCGGCGTTGGCGGCCGCACGCTACTGACCGTATAAAAAGGATGCCAACGATGTTCGGCGAGATCGCCCGTTTTCTGCTCAATACCGTCTTCACGCTGTTCGGCGCCGCGCTGATCCTGCGCGTCTGGATGCAGGCCGTCCGCGTGCCGCCGTACAACCCCGTCACGCAGGCCGTGCTGCAGGCGACCAACTGGCTCGTGCTGCCGCTGCGCCGCGTCATCGCGGGCGTACGCGGCATCGACTGGGCCAGCGTCGTCGCCGCCCTCCTCACCGCGCTCGTCTATGTCGTGCTGATGGTCGTGATGGCCGGCTTCGACCCGGCCGCGGTGATCGCGACGCTCGTCGTGGTCGCGCTGCTCACCGTCGTGAAGTGGGCGCTCAATCTCGTGATCTGGATGACGATCCTGATGGCGCTGCTGTCGTGGCTCAACCCGCGCTCGCCGGCCATGCCGATCCTCTATCAGCTCACCGCGCCGTTCCTGAACCCGCTGCGCCGCGTGATCCCGAATCTCGGCGGCATCGACCTGTCGCCGATCCTGCTGTTCGTGATCGTGCAGGTGCTGCTGATGATCGTCACGCGCGCCGCCGTGTCGCTGACGATGTTCGGCATCTGACGCCGTCGCCCCCTACACCGCCGGCCCCTGCGCCGGCGGTGCGCCGAGCGTGTCGATCACGCCGAATTGCGCCGGCATCATCGCGTAGCACACGCGCACCTTTTCCTGCGACAGCCTCGCGAGCAAGCGCTGCGCCTCGTCCTCGGTGACGATGAATTCGACCTCGATGGCGACCGACCCCTGCAGCTCGAAGAAGCGATCCTCGTGCAGCACGCGATGCTGGCCGAAGCCGGCCATCGCGCGAAACGCGGAACCGCCCGCGACGCCCATCCGGTTCGCCTCCTCCAGCAGCCATTCCCACAGCGGCTTCCAGTGCAGCCGGTGCTGCTCGTGCACGTAGAAGCGCAAGAAGATCCTGTCCATCGCTCCCTCCGATGGCGGCACGCTCAGGCCGCCGCGAGCCATGCGCGCGCGGTCCACATGCCGAGCGCCGTCAGCGCGAACGATCCAGTCAAGTGTAGGGCAGCCACCGCAAACGCCCATCCCAATTCGCCCTGCAACGCATGCGTCATCACTTCGACCGAATAGGTCGAGAACGTCGTGAGGCCGCCGAGAAAGCCCGTGATCACGAACAGCCGCCACTCGGGCGGCAACCCGACGCGGGTCGTGAACACGACGGCGGCGATGCCGATCACGTAGCCGCCGATCAGGTTCGCGGCGAGCGTGCCGAGCGGCACGGCGGGAAAGAATTCGTTGAGCGCGAGGCTCAGGAACCAGCGCAGCAATGCGCCGAGCCCGGCGCCGACGAAGATCGCGACGATCGAATAGAACAAGGGCGCTCCCGTTCGATGAAGCGGCTGGATTCAGCCGCCGGCCCCGGTCGCCCGGGGTGATGTCCGGGCCGCACGCATGCGGCGCGCGTGCGGGCGGCACTGGCTGAACTGTATGCGGATTCGCGTCGCGCCTGCAACGGCCGCCACCGGCGGGATGCCCGCCCGTTCGCGTGGCGGGTACCCGCACGTTCACACACGGTCACGCGCGTTGCCAGGCTGCGTCGAGCGCCCCCAGCGTCGCCAGCGCGCCGCCCTTCAGGCCGATCACGTCCGCACGGCGCGCATGCGCTTCACGCGCGTTGATGCGGATCACGTCGGCGCCGAGCCGTTCGCTCAGCAGGCGCACGGTCGGGATCGCGGTGCCCGCGCCGATCTCGACCACGGCGACACGCCCGGCCCGCGCGATCCAGTCTTCCAGCGCGCGTTCCTGCGCGTCGTAGCGCGCACCGAGCCAGCCGGTGTCGCCGAACATCAGGATGTTCGGCCGCGCGAGGCCGCCGCAGCGCGGGCAGCGAGGCATTTCGCCGACGAGGCGGCAGGTGGTTTCGTCGACGTCCGGCACGAACGGCGCCGCATCCCACGTGTCGTCCGAGCAGGGGCGCAGGCACTGCATTACGTGGATCGAACCGTGGATCTCGACGATCCGCGCCGGATCGAAGCCGGCTTTCTGGAACTGGCCGTCGACGTTGCTCGTCAGGACGAAGCCGCCGTCCGGCATCGCGTCGATCCAGCGGCGCAGGATCGCGAAGCCCGCATGCGGCACCGTCGCACGGTAGAGCGCGAGGCGGTGCCCGTAGAAGCCCCATGCGAGCGGCGCACGCGCGCGGAACGCGTGCGGCGACGCGATCTCGTGGAATTCGAAGCGCTCGTGGCGCAGCGCCGGATACGCGCGCCAGAACCCGTCCGTGCCGCGAAAATCGGGCAGCCCGGAATCGACGCCGATACCGGCGCCGGCCGTCACGAGCAATGCATCGGCGCGCGCGAGCGCGGCAACGGCGGAAGCGACGAGATCGGCGGGCAGTTGCGCGGCGGCGGCAGCAGTGAAATCAGCGGAATCGGAGAGCGGCATGACGGGGCGTCGGTGGCGTCGGACGGTGCGCGGGTAGCGTCGCGATCATACGCCGGTTCGCGCGCAGCGCGGCATGCATGAGGTGCACGATGCAACGGCATGACGCGACGCCCGCCCGCCCGGCCGCGGGCGGTGCGGGCGAGCGTCGCGCGGAGCCGCCTGCACCGCCTTGGCCGGGCGCCTCCTGTTCAGCGATCCGAATCGTCCTGCACGACCGGAATGTCGTCGACCGAGAAATAGACGGCCTTGCCGAGCTGCCGCGCGAGGGCGACATCCGCGTCGGCTCCGCGCGACGCGCCGTCGATCCGCCATACCGCATCGCAGCGGCGCAGCAGCCGGTGCGCGGCCGGATACAGGAACGCCTCGCTGACTGCATCGCCGACCTGTCGCGACCCGGCCGCGACGGCGAGCGGCAGCGACACCCACTCGCCGATCATCGGCACATGCCCGCGGCGATACACGGCGAGCGCCGCCTCCTCCAGCCGGTGCAGGTTCGCGGCGATGCGCGCGGGGTCGCCGTCCGTGCCGCTGCGGTAAGGGCCGGCGACCAGCACGAGCAGCGGCGTCATGCCGTGCGCGCGCCGGCGGTTTCCCGCAGCGCGACGTACTGGAGCAGCATGATCGTCTTCGCGTCGACGATCTCGCCGCACTCGACCGCATCCAGCGCCGCCTGCAGCGGCATCTCGACGACCTCGAGATCCTCGCCCTCCTCCGCGACGCCGCCGCCGTCGCCGGTGCGCAGCGACGCATCGTATTCACCGACGAAGAAATGCAGCTTCTCCGTCACCGAGCCCGGGCTCATGAACGCCTCGAACACCTTGCGCACGCCGCGCACGCGGTAACCGGTCTCCTCCTCGGCCTCCGCGCGGATGCGCGCCTCGGGCGTCGCGTCGTCGAGCAGGCCGGCGGCGGCCTCGAGCAGCATGCCGTCGTGTCCGCCGACGAACGCCGGCATCCGGAACTGCCGCGTCAGCAGCACGTCGCCGGTATCGGCATTGCGCAGCAGGATGGTCGCGCCATTGCCGCGATCGTAGGTCTCGCGGCTCAGGCGCTGCCACGTTCCGTCGCGGCGCAGGAAATCGAACGTCACCTTCTTCAGCACATACCAGTCATCGGACAGCACCGTCGTATCGACGATGCGGACACGGTCCCGCGTTGCAGCCATCCCAGCCTCCGGTTCGACAAAAGACGGTGCCCATGGTAACGTGCAGATTCGTGCAATTTCAAGAAAATTCGTGCAAACCTGATGCTGACGACACAACGCAAGAAAGCGATCCTCGACGCACTCGCGCGCGACGGCCAGGTGCTGGCGGTCGAGCTGAGCGCGCAATTCGGCGTATCCGAAGACACCGTCCGCCGCGACCTGCGCGAGCTCGCGGCCGAGGGCCTGCTGCAGCGCGTGCATGGCGGTGCGCTGCCGGCGTCGCCGGCCGTTGCGCCGTTCGCGCAGCGCGAAACGCTCGAGACGGCGGAAAAGCGGCGCATCGCACGCCGCGCCGCGGAGATGATCGCGCCCGGGCAGGTGGCGATCGTCGATGGCGGCACCACCTCGGCGCTGCTCGTCAGCCAGTTGCCGGCCGACCTGCGCGCGACGATCGTCACGCACAGCCCGAGTGTCGCGGTGGCGCTCGCCGCGCATCCGTCGATCGACGTGATCCTGATCGGCGGGCGGCTCTACAAGCATTCGATCGTCGCCGTCGGCGCGGCGGCCATGGAAGGCATTGCGCGCATCCACGCGGATCTTTACTTCATGGGCGTGACGGGCGTGCACCCGGTTGCGGGGCTCAGCACCGGCGATTTCGAGGAAGCGGCGATCAAGCGCGCACTGGCCGAACGCGCGGCCGAGACCGTCGTGCTCGCATCGCAGTCGAAGCTGCGCGCGGCGTCGCAGTTCGTGATCGGCGAGCTGACGCTGGCGCACACCGTGGTGGTCGAAAAGGAAACCGACGCCGCGTTGACGAAGCCGATCGAAGCGGCGGGCGTGACGGTCGTGCGCGCGTAGCGTCGGTCGTGGCCGAGGCGGATGGGCTGGATATGTCCGTCGTATCACCTGCGTGCTTTCATCACGCCAACACCTCGCCGATGTCAGCGTGCTGACAGCGTCCGCTTGCTAACATGGGCGCCCACCCCATCGCCACGCACCGCACGCCCGATGCCCCCGCCCTCCGCCACCTCCCCGTCGGCGCCGCCCGCAGGCGACGCGCCGACGCCCGGCGTCCTCGCACTGTTCATTGCGTTCTCGCAGATCGGCCTGACCAGCTTCGGCGGCGGGCTCAGCGGCCGGATGATGCGCGACTTCGTGTACGAGCGCCGCTGGCTCGACGAGGAGGCGTTCCTCAACGGCCTCGCGCTGTCGCAGGCGCTGCCGGGCGTCAACGTGAAGAACCTCGCGATCTGGATCGGCTACCGGCTCGCCGGATGGCGCGGCGCCGTGGCCGGCTTCACCGGCATCATCGCGCCGCCGGCCGTGCTGATCGTGTTGTTCGGCATCGCGTTCTCGACCCTCACGCGCTTTCCGCTCACGCACGTCGCACTCGCCGGCGCGGCGGCCGCGGCGATCGGGCTGTCGATCTCGATGGCGATCACCGCCGTGCGTCGGTTGCCGCGCCGCGCGCTGCCGTTCGCGGTGACGGCGCTCACCTTCGTGTCGGTTGCGGTGCTGCACTGGCCGCTGGTGTGGACCGTGCTGGTCGGCGGCACGCTGAGCGTCGCGCTCGAATACCGCCGCGCAGCCGCCACACCGGCCGGGCGCGACACACGATGACCGCATCGCAACGCTACGCCGCGCTGTTCGGCGTGTTCGCGCCGCTGTCGATCGCGACGATCGGCGGCGGGCAGGCGATCATCGCCGACATCCAGCGGCAGGTGGTCGACGTGCATCACTGGATGACCGCCACGCAATTCGTGAACGATTTCGCGATCGCGCGAATGGCGCCGGGCCCCGGCTCGCTGCTGGCGACGCTGATCGGCTGGCAGGTGGCCGGTTTCTGGGGCGCGGTGATCGCGACGCTCGCGCTGTTCGGCCCGACGGCGTTCCTGATCTACGGCGTCGCGCATCTGTGGCGGCGGCACCAGGGCGCGCGCTGGCAGATCGCGCTCGAGGGCGGCCTGCGCCCGGTCGCGGCCGGCATGATCCTCGCGTCGGTGTGGGTGCTGCTGCAGGCGCTCGACGGCGGCTGGGCCGCGCGCGCGATCGCGGTCGCGTCGACGCTGTGCGTGATGTATACGCGCGTCCATGCGCTGTTGTTGATCGCCATCGGCGCGCTGCTGCTCGTCGGCGTGCACGCGATCGGCGGCGCGTAACGCAGGCCGCCTCGCACCGCGGAACCGCTCGGGCACGTGAACGCAGCGGGCCTGTTCACGCCGATAGCGGGCTTGCGCCGGCCCTACGCGCCGCGAAACACCGGCGCGCGCCGCTCCGCAAACGCGCGCAGCCCTTCGTCGAAGTCCTCGCCTTCGCACGCGTGCCGGCGCAACTCGGCGATCCGTTCGAACGCGTCGGCCGGCAACGGCCGCGCATCCTGCAGCACGCGCAACTGCTCCTTCACCGCGTGCACCGCAAGCGGCGCCTTCGCGGCGATCGTGCGCGCGACGTCGAGCGCCGCCTCGTCGACACCGCCTGCTTCCGCCAGCCGGTTCACGAGCCCGTGATGCGCGGCGCGTTCCGCATCGAGCGGCTGCGCGCAGAAGAACATCTCCTTCAGCACGTGGATCGGCAGGTTGTCGTGGAAGCGCAGCAGGCCGCTCGTCGAATACGGCAGGCCGATGTTCGCGGGCGTCATCGCAAAACGCGCATCGCGCGCCGCGACCACCAGGTCGCAGCTCATCACGAGATCGACCGCCCCGCCCCACGCCGACCCCGACACCGCCGCGATCACCGCGCCCGGATAAGTCCGCACGCGCCGCAGCGCCCGTTCGAGCGGCTTGCCGTACGCGAGCGGATCGCGATCGTCGGCCAGCTCGCGCAGATCGTGCCCCGCGCTCCACACGTCGCCGCTGCCGTCGTTCGACAGGATCACGACGGGCGGAGGACGGTGTTCGGCCAGCGCATCGAGGCGCGCGACGAGCGCATCGAGCAACGGCGCGTCGAGCGCATGCCGTCGCGCCGGATTCGCGAACCGCACGCGCGCGATCCGTTCGCCGACCATGTCGACCGTGACGCGCGACGCGCCATCGTGTTTCGTCGTGTCGCTCATTGCACGGCCTCCGCCACCGCTTCCGCCTGGAAGATCGCACGCCCGGCCAGCAGCGTGTCGATCGCGTCGTCGTCGTAGCCCGCTTCGCGCAGCACGTCGACCGTATGCTCGCCGAGCAGCGGCGGCGCATGGCGCGTGCGCGGCGCCGGCACCGCGTCCCCCATCCCGCCGAGCGGCGTGACGACCTGGCGCAGCGTGCCGAGCGTCGGATGCACGACCGGTTCGACCAGCCCGCAATGCGCGAGCTGCGGATCGTCGAACACTTCGTCGAGCGTGTTGATCGGCCCCGCCGGCAGCCCGGCGTCGACGAATCGTTGGGTCCATTCGCGCTTGCCGCGCATGCGCAACCGGCCTTCGAGCAGCGCTTTCAGTTCGTCACGGTGCGCGACACGCGCATCGTTGGTCGCGAAGCGCGGATCGTCCGGCAGTTCGGGCAGATCCAGCAACTGGCAAAGCCGCAGCCACATGTCGGTCGTGATCGGCGCAAGGTTGAGCGGCCCGTCGGCCGTCTCGAACACGCCGTACGGCGCGATCACCGCATGCGCATTGCCGGTGCGGCGCGGCACGTCGCCGAGGCTCAGGTAGCGTTGCCCGTGCACGCTCAGCAGCGACACGAGGCTTTCGAGCAGCGACGTGCCGACATGCTGCCCGCGCCCCGTGCGCTCGCGCTCGAACAGCGCCGCCATCACGCCGGTCGCGACCCACATCCCCGAGCTGAGATCGCCGATCGCGGTGCCCGTGCGGGTCGGCTCGCCGTCGGGAAAACCGGTGAGGCTCATCAGCCCCGCGTAGCCCTGCGCGATCTGGTCGAAGCCCGGCCAGTCGCGCAACGGGCCGCGCGGGCCGAACGCGGTGACGCTGCCCATCACGAGCCGCGGGTCGCGCGCGCTCAGCGCGGCGTAACCGAGCCCCATTGCGTCCATCGTGCCGGCCTTGAAATTCTCGATCACGACGTCGGCCTGCGCGATCAGCCGGCGCACGACGTCGAGGCCGGCCGGCTGCCGGAAATCCACGCAGATGCCGCGCTTGTTGCGGTTGCAGGACAGGTAGTACGTGCTCACGCCGCGATCGAACGGCCCCCACGCGCGGCTCATGTCGCCGTGCGGCCCCGACTCGACCTTGATCACGTCGGCGCCGAGATCGGCGAGCACCATCGAGCAGAACGGCCCCGACAGCGCGCGGCTCAGATCGACGACCCTGATTCCTTGTAATGCCTGCATTCCGGACTCCTGAGATTGATGACTGGGTGTGGCTTGTTTCCGAACGATCGCGGCGCACCGCTCATTCGGGCAGCGTCTGATGGCGCGTTTCGACCGCGAACGGCAGGATCAGGATGCCGAGCCCGAACGCGGCCGCGGTCCATGCGACCGGCACGCCGAGCGATCCGTAACCGTGAATCGCGGCGCCGAGCAGGAAGTTCACGCCTGCGCCGATGAAGCGGCCGACCGACGCGTTGAACGCGAACGCGGTGGCACGCACGCGTGTCGGGTACTGCTCGGGCAGCCACAACGAGAAGATCGCGAAATTGCCGCCGAAGAAACCGAGAAACGCGAGCGACACCATGAACGCCGCGAGCCCGTTCGGCTGGTAGAACGCCCAGCCGAACGCGAACACGATCGAACCGGCCATGCCCGCGAAATACACACCGAGCGCCGTGCGCCGGCCAAGCCGTTCGGAGAGCCACGGCGCAACCAGGCAGCCGGCGATCGTCGCGCACGACAGGATCGCCGCGCCGATCGACGCGAGCCGCAGCGCGCCGATGTGATCGATGCCCGCACGCGCCGCCAGCGTCGTGACCGCGCTCGCCTCGTACACGGAGCCGGCCCACAGCCCGACGATCGCGACGCCGACCAGGCTCGCGCTCGTCAGCGTGCGGCGCAGGAAGGCCGGCGCGAAGATGTCGCGCAGCGGATGCGCGCGCCGCGCGTCGGCCACGTCGCCGTCGCGTGCGTCGTGCCGGCGCCACTGGCCGGGCTCCTTCACGCGCATCACGGTGAACACGGCGAGCAGCGCGGGCGCGAGCCCGCACAGGAACATCGCACGCCACCCGTAGGTCGCGCCGATCGTATAGTTCAGGCACGCCGCGATGAAGAAGCCGAAGTAGTAGCCCGTCTGCAGGTAACCGGCGCCCATCTTGCGGCGGTCTTCCGGCCAGCTCTCGGCCACGTAGGTGCCCGCGAGCGCCCATTCGCCGCCGACGCCGATCCCGGCGATCAAACGGCACGCGGCCAGTGCCCACACGTCGTGCACGAACGCGGCCGCGCCGGTGAACACCGAATAGATCAGGATGCTCGCGGCGAGCGTGCGCACGCGGCCGAAGCGGTCGGCGAGCGGCCCCCAGATGAACGACAGCCCCCAGCCGATCAGGAACAGCGCGAACAGGATCGAGCCGTACATCCCGAGATTCGCGGGCGTCGCCGCGATGCCGGACGCCGGCAGCAGCTCGGTCAGCGCGGGAATCAGCACGAGCGCGTAGATCACCGAATCCACGCCGTCGAGCACCCAGCCCGCATACACGGCCCAGAAGCCCTTGACCTGCTCGCGCGTGAGCGGCGTGCGCCGCGGCTTCGCGCCGGCCGCCGGCGCGTCGATCGCCTTGAACATCTTCGTCTCCTTGCCGGCGGGGCCGGCGCTTTTGCCGCGTCCGGTCCGGGATGGCCGGCAGGCTGGCTCTTGTGTGAGACGAGTATAGAAACCCCATCGATCGGGGAAAAATATGATATTCATCTTGCTCGATCGGATTGGCTTATGGCTTGAATCGGGAGGCGGCGGCGATGGACTTGAGGCAGTTGCGCTATTTCGTGAAGGTCGTCGAATGCGGCAACGTCACGCATGCGAGCGAGGCGCTGCATGTCGCGCAGCCGGCGGTGAGCCAGCAGATGCGCAATCTCGAACAGGATCTCGGGATGCAACTGCTCGAACGCAGCGTACGCGGCGTCGCACCGACCGCCGCCGGCCGCACGCTGTACCGGCATGCGCTCGAACTGCTGCGCCAGGCCGACGGCACGCGCGAGCTGCTGCGCCGCGACGCCGACACGCCGCAGGGCCGCGTGACGGTCGGGATGCCGTCGAGCACCGCGCGCGTGCTGGCCATTCCGCTCGCCCGCGCGGTGCGCGACCGCTACCCGGGCATCATGCTGGAACTGATCGAGGCGCCGAGCGCCGATCTCGACACGCTGCTCGAACGCGCACGGCTCGATCTCGCGATCGTCGTCGACGCGGTCGAGACGCGCGGCATCGCGATCCACCGGCTGCTGACGGAAACGCTGTACCTGATCACGTGGCCCGAATTCCCGGTGCCGGACGATCCCGTGCCGCTCGATGCGATCGCACGGATGCCGCTCGTCCTGCCGAGCGCACCGAACACGATCCGCAACCGTGTCGAATGGGCGATGCGCGAGGCCGGGCTGTCGTACGAGATCGGCTTCGAGGCGAGCTCGACCGGGCTGCTGTTCGCGGCCGTGATGGCGCAGCTCGGTGTGACGATCCTGCCGTGGACGGCCGCGCACGTCGAGATCGAGGAACGCAAGCTCAAGCTGTCGACGGTCGCGCACCGGCTGTTCGCGCGCGACCTGTCGCTGTGCTGGCACGATACGGCGCTCGTCAGCAACGCGGTACAGAAGGTGAAAGCCGAGATCGTCCGGCTGTTCGACACGCTCGGGCAGCGACCGGAGTGGGCGGCCGGCAACACCGACCGCGCATGACTGGCGCGGCGCATGCCTTGTATTGCCCTTCCGCGCGTACTAAGCTGCTTTCGTTCTGGGTACCGCTGACACCTCCACTTCTCCTCGCCGCTCGGTATAAGCGTCGGGGGAAGGAGGCCGTTCGTGTCCCCGCTCCAGTCTGCCTGGCTTCTGCTGGGCGTCAGTGTCCTCGCCGAAGTGCTCGGCTCCGTCGGCCTCAAATACTCGGTCGGCTTTTCCCGCCCGCTCCCGTCCGCGCTCACCGTCGTCTGTTATGCCTGCGCCGTCTGGCTGATGGCGCTCGCGACGAAGCGGCTCGAAATGGGGCTCGCGTACGCGAGCTGGGCCGCCGCCAGCACCGCGGCCACGGCCGTGATCGGCATCGTCTGCTTCGACGAATCGGTGTCGTCGCTGAAGCTCGCCGGCATCGCGCTGACCGTTTGTGCGCTCGTCGCGCTCAACCTCGGTGAGGCGGCGACGCGCTGACCGGTGGCGGGCCGGTCGTCGACGCATGGGCGCCAGTGGCATTGACAATGCCCCCGCGCGGCCCTTAACGTTTCGTTCATCGTAACCATCACCGGTTCAGCTTAAGAGGTTGTCGGCCCGCTCGTGCTCGACACCTCTGCCTTCATCGAAGGCCTGCTGCTTGGCGCCGGCCTGTTCACGTCGGTCGGCCCCAAGGACGCCTTCGTCATCAAGCGCTCGATCTCGAGCCCCCATCTCTTCTCCATCGCCCTCGTCTGCGCAGGCAGCGACGCGCTGCTGATCGCGCTCGGCGCGCAGGGGTTGTCTGCACTGCTGTCACGGCATCCCGGTGTGGTATCGGCCGCGCTGTGGGCCGGTATCGCCTATCTCGCCGGTTATGGCCTGCTCGCGCTGCGCTCGGCGATCCGGCGGCGGCAGCCGGAGCACGTCGACGATCCACACGCGCGCCACGCCCCCGCGCTGTTGCGCACGCTGCTCGCGACGGCCGCGGTGTCGCTGCTCAATCCGTATGCGTGGATCGATACCGTGCTGCTGCTCGGCACCGTGCTCGTGAGTCACGCGCCCGCCGAACGCGCGCCGTTCGCGTTCGGCGCGATGGCGGCTTCGCTCGCATGGTTCCTGACGCTCGCCTATGGCGCACGCGCGTGCCGTGCGTGGTTTGCCCGTACGCTGGCGTGGCGCGTGCTCGATTTGTTCGTCGCGGCGATGATGCTCGGCTTCGCGATGCGTTTCGCGATCGACGCGCTTTAGCGCTTTGGGTGTCAGCGGCCCGATACCGCGCGAAACGCGCGATGCGCGCCGGCATGCCGCTCGAAACCGATGCCCGGTGCCTGCGGCGTGCGCGCATGACCTGCGTCGACGGTTTCGCCATCGGCGAGCCCGCTGAACGGATCGAACGCGAACGGATTGACTTCCGCACCGCCGAGCCCGAGCGCAGCGACGACGTGCAGCGAGAACAGGTGGCCGCCATGTGGCCAGAACGCGTCGCGCCGCCAGCCGCGCGATGCGAAGTGCTCGACGATCTGCAGGTATCCCGGCAGCCCGTAGCAATGCACGGGGTCGAACACGAGCACGTCGCGGTCGGGACGCAGGCCGCCGTAGCGGTCGAGCAGCTTCGCTTCCGCGAGCGAGAACAGCGCTTCGCCGGCCGCGATCGGCGGCGCGTAGCGCGTGGCGACGTCCGCCTGGAGCGGCAGGTCGAGCGGATCGCAGATGTCCTCGAACCACCAGAGGCCGAACGGCTCGAGCATCGCGACGGCAATATCGACGGTCGTCGCGTCGTACGTGTTCATCGCGTCGACCGCGAGATGCGAACTGTCCGCCAACTGCGTGGCGGCCGCTTCGATGCGCCTGCTGTCCTGAGCGACGTCCGTGCCACCAATCTTGATCTTCGCGTGCGTGTAGCCAAGGTCGGCAATGCGGCGCATCTCGTCCGACAGGCGCGCGAGATCGTCGTGCGGATAACGATAACCACCGCCCGCGTACACACGCACGCGCGGTGCCGCCGTGCGTCCAAGCCGGTCGGCCAGAAAGCGATTGAGCGGCAGGTCGGCGATTTTCGCGGCGGCGTCCCAGATCGCCATGTCGAGCGCGCCGATCGCCACGCAGCGTTCGCCGTGTCCGCCCGGCTTTTCGCCGGCCATCATCGCGTGCCACGCGCGGAACGGGTCGAGGTTCGTGCCGGCTTCGTCGGCGAGCGCGTCGGCGGCGGCCAGCAGGCGCGGCGCGAACCGTTCGCGGATCAGGCCGCCCTGCGCGAAGCGGCCGACCGATGCGTAGCCGTAGCCCGTCACGGGGCGGCCGTCACGCACGACGTCGGTGGTGAGCGCGACGACACTCGTCGTCAGGCCGCCGGATGGAATGGCCGGGTCGGCATAGCGGGAGACGGGAATCGTGCGTTCGCGGATGTCGGTGATACGCATGGTCGGGGTTCCGGGGTGGCGACCGGCGCAAGCGAACGAGGTACGCGATGCGACCGGAACGGTGGGCGGATCGCTGCATCATAGGGGTTTGGGCGATGACGCGCAGGCCGGCGCGGCGATCGCCTTTTCGAATCGGCCGGCGCACCGCCTGGACGGAATGCGCCGGTGTGTGCCGGCTTGAACGAGCACGCGGTTGAACGCATCGCCGGGGCTGGCGATTTGACCGCGCACACCGCATCGGCCACGCAGTCGCGCGAAAACGTGCGGTCGCCCGGAGGGCGCGAACCTCGAAGGTATCCGGACGACGACGGTATGCGTGGCTCGAATCTACCGGCCCGCTCAGGCGAAGACGAAGTACTTGCGCACCGTCTCCACCACTTCCCAGGTTCCTTTCATGCCGGGTTCGATCACGAAAACGTCGCCGGCTTTCAGGTGCACCGACTCCTCGCCTTCCGGTGTGATGATGCAGTAGCCATCGAGGAAGTGGCAGTACTCCCATTTCTCGTAGTTCACCTCGAACTTGCCCGGCGTGCAGATCCAGGTACCCATGATCTTGCTGCCGTCCTTGGAGAGGTACGCGTTGAGGTTCACGGTGTGCGGATCGCCGCCGATACGCTTCCACTTGGTCGCATCAAGGACCGGCGTCGGGCAGGTTTCGCGCAAAACGGTGATGAAATCGGACATGTCAGCTCCAGACTAACGTTCGTGTAAGAGGCTTGTCACGTTAGTGCGAAAGCGTGGTCGGGACTTGCATGCTTCCGACACCGACTCGTCTATTTTCGACACCGGCCTGCGGGGAAGCGCACGGCGGCGCGTTTCGTTCGGCGTTGGCGCTGCGGTGCCACCTGACGATGCGGTCGGGCTTTGTCAGTAACCGGTGCGCGGACAAGCGCTCTCCTGGCAGGCCCCGTAGCGTCGGTCAGGCGACAGGCTTGGGGAAGTAAGTTTCCTCCTCCGCCGGAATGCTGCCATCCCGGTAACGCTCGTCTTCCCACAGCAGCCACCAGCGCACCTCATGCTCGTCGTTCGTACCTTCCAACAGGTACTTGTGGGCAACACTGCCTTTGAGGAAGTAGCTCGGACAGCCCACCTTGCCGAACGGAAACCACGGCTCCCAGATACCCTCAACAGGAATCTCCTGGTCGCTGCAAACCTCGCCGCTTGCGGATTCGTTCTTCGGCGGACAGGGAGGAAGCGATGCAGGATAGGTGCGACCGGGTGGCCAATATCGCCATGCAGGAAGGGGCGCGTTTTCGAACATGGATTCATAGGTCCAGTGCTCGCATACGCGGGTCCCGCCATCCGCACGTGTTCCGTATGCAAGCATCCCGGTATAACCGAATCCGACCGTGCACTTGAGCGCGTAGCAAATCAATCTCTCGATCCATACCCCCTCCGCGAACCCGGTGGCATACACCGGGTCCGAAAAGTTGGTGTCCTTCAGTCCCAGTGAATGAAAAAACGGATCGTATTTACGACCGATTTCAAGCGCACTCCGTCCAAACAACAGGTCGCCACCTTGCTGGCTTCCTCTAACCAACGCGTCGTATGCTCCTCGTTTGTCGAGACCTCGGCGCAATGCATCGATGCCCAGATCCATGTGCACCAGTGCCCCCGAGAAATCATGCGTGTAGGCTTCCTCGAGCTCGACCTGATTTGGGCTCGGTGTGTCCAGTTGTTTTGCGTACGCGCCGAGAAAGTCCCGATACAGTCCAACGGCGTATTCCAGGAACGTGACACTCGTCCATTTCTTGAGCAGGTAGAACGCCTTGGCCCGCGCATCCTGTTCCTGCTCGGGGGTCATGGTCAAAATATTCAACATCATTGAACCTGTTCGTCCGTCGATTATTTGCCGCCATCGGCTATGCGGCACATCCATTGGGCCATTGAAATTCGGCTCCGATGCTACAGCGCGCCGAAGAGATGTGCCTTCAGCCAGGACGGTAGATCCCGTGAATAACGAGGGCTCACCCGCCACTGCGCGCGACGCCAACGGTCCGGCATCGAACCCTGTCAGTTGCTCTGCACCGAACCTCCCGCTTGCCATCCCGACCCGAACCCCTGTAGAATCACGCGTTCTGCGGGCGTCGTATAATGGCCATTACCTCAGCTTCCCAAGCTGATGACGTGGGTTCGATTCCCATCGCCCGCTCCACTTTCCGGCTGCATCGCAGCCTGCGCAAAAGCCGCCTCGTCGAAGGCGGCTTTTTTGTACCATGTGCCGGTTCACCCGGCGCACTGCTGCGCGCAACGGGCCCTCGCCCGCAACCGAGCCTTTCTCTGTACCGATGATGCACGACGATCCGAACGAAGCCGGCCTGCCGCCGCACGACGACGCCATTCCTGACGAAGCCGCCGAAGGTGCCGACGCCGTCAATCCGCTGCACCACCGCCGCATCCGCAGCTTCGTGACGCGCGCCGGCCGCGTGTCGACCGGCCAGCGCCGCGCGCTCGACGAACTCGGCCCGCGCTTCGTGGTGCCGTATGCGCCGGAGCTGCCCGACTGGAATGCGGTGTTCGGCCGCAGCGCGCCGCGCATCCTCGAGATCGGCTTCGGGATGGGCGCATCGACCGCGGAAATCGCCGCGAACCGCCCCGGCGACGACTTCCTCGGCGTCGAAGTGCACGAGCCGGGCGTCGGCGCGCTGCTGAAGCTGATCGGCGAGCAGGATCTGCCGAACATCCGCATCATCCAGCACGACGCGGTCGAGGTGCTCGAGCACATGCTTGCGCCGGAAAGTCTCGACGGCGTGCACATCTTCTTCCCCGACCCGTGGCACAAGGCGCGCCACCACAAGCGCCGGCTGATCCAGCCGCCGCTCGTCGCGCATCTCGCGTCGCGCCTGAAGCCCGGCGCATACATTCACTGCGCGACCGACTGGCAGAACTACGCTGAACAGATGCTGGAAGTGCTCGGCGCGGAACCGACGCTCGAAAACACCGCCGCCGACTACGCCCCGCGCCCCGACTACCGCCCGGTCACGAAGTTCGAACGGCGCGGGCTGCGCCTCGGCCACGGCGTGTGGGACCTGGTGTTCCGCAAGCGCGCCGGCTGAGCCTTCCCGCTGCGGCGGCGCATGCCGCCCGGATCCGGATAAAAAAAGCCCGATCGGTTATCTGCCGATCGGGCTTTTCTCATTGGAGGCGCGCCCGCCTCGGTGCCGCGTCACGCCCAGTTCAGCCAGCCGCTGTACCCGACCAGCAGCACGAACAGCCCGAACGCGATCCGGTACCACGCGAACACCGTGAAATCGTGCGTCGCGACGTAGCGCAGCAGCCAGCGCACGCACACGAACGCACTGACGAACGCGGCGACGAGGCCAAGCGCGAACAGGCCGAGCGAATCGACGGTGAACGCCTGCCAGTCCTTGACGGTTTCATAGAGTGTCGCGCCGAAGATGATCGGAATCGCGAGGAAGAACGAGAATTCGGTGGCGACGCGCCGGTCGAGACCGAACAGCATCCCGCCGATGATCGTCGAGCCCGAGCGCGACATGCCGGGAATCAGCGCGAAACACTGCGCGATGCCGACCTTGAGCGCATCGAGCGGGGTCAGCGCGTCGACCGACACCACGCGCGGCGGCTCGCTGCGTTCGCGCTGCCGCGCCTCGGCCCACAGGATGATCGCCCCGCCCACGACGAGCGCGAACGCGACGGGTACCGGCGAGAACAGCACCGCCTTGATCTTCTTCTCGAGCAGGAGGCCGAGTGCGATCGCGGGAATCGTCGCGATCACGACGTTCAGCGTGAAGCGCCGCGCATCGGGCCGGCTGGGCAGCCCGGATACGATGGACGCGATCCGTTGCCGGTATTCCCAGCAGACCGCGAGAATCGCCCCGAACTGGATCACGACGTCGAAAGTCTTCGCGTGCGAATCGTTGAAATTCAGGAAGCTGCCCGCGACGATCAGGTGACCGGTGCTCGACACCGGCAGGAATTCCGTCAGCCCCTCGACGACGCCGAGGATCAAAGCCTTGCAGATCAGGATCCAGTCCATCCGTGGCCCAACTCCGAAATGGTCGAATGAATGGGCCACTCTTCCACGCGCGGCCCCCCTCCGGCCGGGCGCGGTTCGTCGTCACTTTTCGACGATCGCCACGCGTATGCCGTTTGTAAGAATCGTAATTGTACCGGGTTCGTAGTTCACCCCGGCAAATTGCAGCTGTTCGGGCTTGAACGTGTAGATCGGATAGTTGGTCAGCAACTGCGTCGCGAGCAGGCCCGCGGCCGCGCCGACCTGTTGCGCGTACATCTGCGCGTCGCCGTCGAGCGCGAGGCTGTCGACGGCCGGCGACTTCAGCACCACCGAACGGCTCGGTGCGTCGTAAGCAAGCTGGCCCGACACGGTGAACTTGCCGCTGACGGGCGCGCGCAGGAACGGGCTCGCGAAATGCGCGTCGAGCTGCACGGCGACGCGGTTCTGGTCGGGCAGCAGGTTGACGGCCGGGTTCGCGAGCGACACGTCGACGACCTGCGCGACCGTCTTCTGGTACGGGAACTTGCGGGCGACGGCCTTCTGCACGTCGCCGCGCGAGAACGTGTAGTGATCGGGGATGAACGGGAAGGTCGACGCGCACGCGGCGAGCGACAGCGTCACGCCGACGGCGCCGACGGTTGCGGCGAGGAAACGGCGCCGGCCGGGCGCGCAAGGTGCGGTCATGCTGAACACTCTCCTGGTTGCGACGGCCGCGTCGCGGCCTCGAGACGCGTGAGCCACGCGAGCGCGTCGTCGCGCGACGCGCCGCACATGTCCGCGGCCGGCTGCAGCCCGGAACAGCACGCGGGCCGCTCGGGGCGGCCGAAGATCCGGCAGCGCAGGTCGTCGCCGAGCTGCACGCAGCGCACACCGGCCGGCTTGCCGTCGGGCATGCCCGGAATCGGGCTGGAAATCGACGGCGCGATGCAGCACGCGCCGCAGCCCTCGCGGCACGCATGCGGCGGCAGAACATCGGCAGGCGCCGGGCGGACAGGCATTTCGACGGACACTCGGCTCTCTCGAACGAACAACAAAAAACGGTGCGGCAACCGGACGCGGTGCCGGCAGCCCACCCCGCATTGTGCCATCGCCGGCTGCGACGTTATTACACAATGCAGCTCAATCGCGCGTTTATATACTCGAAAGCATCTAAAAAGCGCGAGACCCTCATGCGTTCCGGTTCTGCCGACTCAATGTTCCGTCCCGATTTGCTCGCGAAATACGGCGCGAACGGACCGCGCTATACGTCGTACCCCACCGCGCTGCAGTTCCGCGACGATTTCGACCCGGCCGACTACCTGCGCGCGGCGAGCGACCCCGGCGCCTCGTCGAGCGAGCTGTCGCTGTACTTCCACATCCCGTTCTGCAACACCGCGTGCTTCTACTGCGGCTGCAACAAGATCGCGACCAACAACCGCCGCCGCGCGCGCCCGTATCTCGAGCAGCTCAAGCGCGAGATGGCGCTGCAGGCCGCGCTGTTCGATCCCGCACGCCCGGTCACCCAGCTGCACTGGGGCGGCGGCACGCCCACCTTCCTGTCCGACGACGAAACGGCCGAGCTGATGGCGGCCACGCGCGAGCACTTCGCGCTCGCGCCGGATGCCGACGCCGAATTCTCGATCGAGATCGATCCGCGCACGGTCACGCCCGCCACGCTCGTCCACCTGCGCAATATCGGCTTCAACCGGCTGAGCCTCGGCGTGCAGGATTTCGACCCGGCCGTGCAACAGGCGATCAACCGTGTCCAGCCGCGCGCGATGACGGCCGACCTGCTCTCCGCCGCGCGCACGACGGGGTTTCATTCGGTGAGCGTCGACCTGATTTACGGGCTGCCGCACCAGACCGTTGCCGTCTTCGCGCGCACGCTGGAAACGATCATCGAACTCGCGCCCGACCGGCTGTCGGTGTTCGGCTACGCGCACATGCCGCACCTGTTCAAGATGCAGCGGCAGATCGACGATGCGACGCTGCCGCCGCCGGAAACGCGCATCGCGCTGCTCGGCCTCGCGATCGACATGCTGACGTCGGCCGGCTACGTGTACATCGGGATGGATCACTTCGCGCGGCCGTCCGACGAACTCGTGCGCGCGCAGCGCAACGGCACGCTGCAACGCAATTTCCAGGGCTACAGCACGCGCGCGGATACCGATCTCGTCGGTTTCGGCGTGTCGTCGATCGGCAAGGTCGGCGACGTCTACGCGCAGAACGCGAAGGACCTGCCCGCCTACGGCGCCGCGCTCGACGCGGGCCGGCTGCCGATCGCGCGCGGCGTACGGCTCACGCCCGACGACCGGCTGCGCCGCGACGTGATCACGCAGCTGATGTGCAACCTCGAACTGCCGTTCTCGCATGTCGAGGCCGCACACGGCATCCGCTTCGCCGATCATTTCGCGCGCGAACTCGACGCGCTGCGCCCGTTCGAGCGCGACGGGCTGCTGACGATCGCGGGCGACCGCCTGACGATCCATCCGGCGGGCCGGATGGTCGTGCGCAACATCGCGATGGCGTTCGACGCGTACCTCGGGCAAACGCAGCAGCAACGGTATTCACGCACGGTCTAGGGTCGGCCGGGCGCATGCGGGCGGCCGGTTTGATACAGTGTGGGGCTTACGCCCCGCCAGAATCCGCAAGATGCGCACCACCAAAGCGACCCACGCGGTCGAACGCCTGAAGACCCGCTCCGGCAACCCGCATTTCGCGGCCGTCGCAATGGCGGGCGGCCTGTTCTATCTCGTCGACCGCTCGGGCGGCACCGCCGAAAAGCGCTGCGAGCCGCTGCCGCTCGACGAGTTCGTCAAGTTCGTCGACGAATTCGGCCCCAAAAAGCCGCGCAAGGCGAGCAAGCTCGACCTCGCCTTCGAGGCGCAGATCAGGAAGAGCAAGGGGTAAAGGTCAGTTGCAGGCCGCCTGAAGGCTTCGCGGCCGCCCCGTTTGGTACAATCACGAAGTTTCTCTATCCCCGCTGATGGCCGACCAGGCTGCGTGACCACACCATGAATATCGAAAACGCGCGTTTCAACATGATCGAACAACAGATCCGGCCGTGGGACGTGCTGGATCTCGACGTCCTGGGCCTGCTGTCGATCGTCAAGCGTGAAAACTACGTTCCGGCCGAATACCGCGATCTCGCGTTCGCCGACCTCGAACTGCCGCTGCCGGGCGGCACCAGCAAGATGCTGTTCCCGCGCGTCGAAGCGCGCGTGCTGCAGGAGCTGGCCGTCAAGAAGCACGAGAACGTGCTCGTGATCGGCGCCGGTTCGGGCTACCTGGCCGCGCTGTTCGCGCATCGCGCCCGGCACGTGACGGCCGTCGAGATCGATCCGGCCATCGCGAAGTTCGCGGAAGACAACCTGCGCAACGACGGCGTGACCAACGCGGAAGTCGTCCTCGGCGACGGTTCGCGCGGCTGGGCCGGCAAGGCGCCGTACGACGTGATCTGCGTCGCGGGCGGCCTGCCCGTCGTGCCGCAGGAAATGCTCGAGCAACTGAAGGTCGGCGGCCGCCTGTCGGCATTCGTCGGCGGCCGTCCGGTGATGAAGGCGCAGATCATCACGCGCATCGACGACAAGCAGTACCGCGTCGCCGACGTGTTCGAAACCTACATCGACCACCTCGTCAACGCGATCGAGCCGTCGCGCTTCAAGTTCTGAGCAGCGGAGCCTCCATGCAGATCCTGACCGCCGCGATGCTCGCGGAATGGCTCGGCGACAAGGCGCGCCCCGCGCCGGTCGTGCTCGACGTGCGTGAACCGTGGGAAATCGCGACCGCGCACATCGCCGGCAGCGTGTCGATCCCGATGCAGCAGATTCCCGCGCGCAGCGAAGAACTCGACGACGAAGCGGAAATCGTCTGCGTGTGCCATCACGGGATGCGCAGCGCGCAGGTCGCGATGTTCCTCGAGTCGCGCGGCTTCACGAAGCTGTACAACCTGCAAGGCGGGATCGACGCGTGGTCGCGCGACGTCGATCCGTCCGTCCCGCGCTACTGATCCCGCCGGTGGCGCATCGCGCGCCGCCGCACCGGCCGGCACATCGCTGCCGGTCATACCGACCCGCCGAACGGGCGCGCATGGCGCGCCCGTTTTTCTTTCCCGCTCCGGTTCGTCTCGGCGTCGTCTGACCTGCGACGGTACCGCGCCGCCCCACCCCGCTTGGCGTGAAGTCATGGTGCACGACCGTTCCCGCACCGCACGCAGGCACCGGAACGGGGAACCCCGACCGTGCACCATTTCCGCCCGCGACCCTGCACCGCGACGGACCGCGCATGCTGCACGACGCGTCATGTGCCCCGTCCCGGCGCCCCACCCTGCCCCGCGCAGGCACGCCGGGCGTGCATCCGCACGACTGGCACATGCCTTGCGTTATCTGTTGGCCGACGCCGTCAAGGCGCACGCATATCCAACACGTCAAGGGGAACCCGATGAAACGTCGCAGTCTGTTGAAGTTCGGTTCGATGGCCGGCGCGCTTGCGCTCGCGGGCAAGAGCCCGTTCGCGCACGCGGCCGATGCGGGCACCGGCCCGATCAAGGTCGGCATCCTGCACTCGCTGTCGGGCACGATGGCGATCTCGGAGACGTCGCTGAAGGACACCGCGCTGATGACGATCGCCGACATCAACAAGAGCGGCGGCGTGATGGGCCGCAAGCTCGAGCCCGTGGTGGTCGATCCCGCGTCGAACTGGCCGCTGTTCGCCGAGAAGGCGCGCCAGCTGCTCACGCAGGACAAGGTCGCGTGCGTGTTCGGCTGCTGGACGTCGGTGTCGCGCAAGTCGGTGCTGCCGGTGTTCGAGGAGCTGAACGGGCTGCTCTACTACCCGGTGCAGTACGAAGGCGAGGAAATGTCGCGCAACGTGTTCTATACGGGCGCGGCGCCGAACCAGCAGGCGATCCCGGCCGTCGAGTACCTGATGGGCGCGGAAGGCGGCAGCGCGAAGCGCTTCTTCCTGCTCGGCACCGACTACGTGTATCCGCGCACGACCAACAAGATCCTGCGCGCGTTCCTGAAATCGAAGGGCGTGAAGGACGCCGACATTCAGGAGGTCTACACGCCGTTCGGCCACAGCGATTACCAGACCATCGTCGCGAACATCAAGAACTTCTCGCAGGGCGGCAAGACGACCGTGATCTCGACGATCAACGGCGACTCGAACGTGCCGTTCTACAAGGAGCTCGGCAACCAGGGGATCAAGGCGACCGACGTGCCGGTCGTCGCGTTCTCGGTCGGCGAGGAGGAACTGCGCGGGATCGACACGAAGCCGCTCGTCGGCCACCTCGCCGCGTGGAATTACTTCATGTCGGTGAAGAACCCGACCAACACGAAGTTCAAGGACCAGTTCGCCGCATGGGTGAAGGCGAACAACCTGCCGGGCGGCGCGAAGCGCGTGACCAACGACCCGATGGAGGCGACCTATGTGGGCATCCACATGTGGAAGCAGGCCGTCGAGAAGGCGAAGAGCACCGACGTCGACAAGGTGCGTGTCGCGATGATCGGCCAGACGGTCGCCGCGCCGTCGGGCTTCACGCTCGCGATGGACGGCAACCATCACCTGCACAAGCCGGTGATGATCGGCGAGATCCGCGGCGACGGGCAGTTCAACGTCGTGTGGAAGACGAAGACGGCCGTGCGCGCGCAGCCGTGGAGCCCGTACATCGCGGGTAACCAGGGCAAGCCGGACATCGTCACGTCGATCCCGGCGTTCCTGCGCCGGCAGCGCACGGCGCTCGCCTGACGCGACGCGGGGCGTCGCGCACCGGCGCGATGCTCCGCCCGCTTGCAGGCGCCGATGCCCCGGGCGCGCTTGCCGACGCACCGCAAGCGCCCGCGCATCGCCGCCCGCATCCGCCTTCCACGCCCGACAGGATTTCCCGATGCCTACACGCTTTCGCCGAGCCGCCGTCGCGATCGTCGCGTGCGCCGCCCTCGCGGGCGGGCTGCCGCGCGCCGCGTTCGCGCTGACGGCTGCCGATACCGCCGCGCTCGCCGGCGACGACTTCGACGCGAAGACGGCCGCGATCGAACGGCTCGCCGCCGATCCCGATCCGCGCGCCGTCGCGTTGCTCAACGCGCTGTCGAGCGGCGACGCGCTCGCGACCGGCGACGGCCGCCTGCTGATCCAGTCCGGCGACACCGCACACGACGCGCTCTCGCAGGCCGCGACGCCGGCCGGCGACGCGCAGCCCGTGATGCTGAACAACCTGCTGCGCACGAAAATCGCGGGCGCGCTGTCAGGGCTCGCGCTCGCGTCGCCCGACGTCGCCGCGCGCCGCGACGCGATCGATGCGCTGCTGAAGTCGCCCGACGCGGCACTCAAGCCGATGATCGACCGCGCCCGTGCGAAGGAAACCGATCCCGCGCTGAAGCGCCGCCTCGATGCATTGTGGGCGATCGCCGCGCTGCACGACGCCGATCCGGCGAAGCGCCTCGAAGCCGTGCAGGTCGTGGCCGCGCGCAGCGATCTCGACATGATCGAGCAGTTGCGCCCGCTCGTCGCGAAGAATGCCGACGGCAGCTACGCGGAGCCCGACGCGCGTGTGCGCGACGCCGCCCAGCAAGGGCTCGACGCATTGCACTCGCTGCAGCGCCGCGGCGAGATCGCGGGCACGCTGTTCGCGGGGCTGTCGCTCGGCAGCGTGCTGCTGCTCGCCGCACTCGGCCTCGCGATCACGTACGGGCTGATCGGCGTGATCAACATGGCGCACGGCGAATTCCTGATGATCGGTGCGTACGCAACCTATGTCGTGCAGACGCTGATCCAGCGCTACGCACCCGGCGCGTTCGACTGGTATCCGCTCGTCGCCGTGCCGGTGTCGTTCGTGACGGCCGCGCTCGTCGGCATCGTGCTCGAACGGCTCGTGCTGCGGCACCTGTACGGCCGCCCGCTCGAGACCCTGCTCGCCACCTTCGGCGTGAGCCTGATCCTGATCCAGGCGACGCGGATGCTGTTCGGCGCGCAGAACGTGCAGGTCGTGAACCCGTCGTGGATGAGCGGCGGCGTGACGGTGATGCAGAACCTGATCCTGCCGTACAACCGCCTCGTGATCCTCGCGTTCGCGCTCGCGGTGGTATTCGTCGCGTGGGCCGTGCTGACGAAGACGCGCCTTGGCCTGTTCGTGCGCGCGGTCACGCAGAACCGCCGGATGGCCGCGTGCGTCGGCGTGAAAACCGCACGCGTCGACGCGTACGCATTCGCGTTCGGCGCCGGCATCGCGGGCCTCGGCGGCTGCGCGCTGTCGCAGATCGGCAATGTCGGCCCCGACCTCGGCCAGAACTACATCATCGATTCGTTCATGGCCGTCGTGCTCGGCGGTGTCGGGCAGATCGCCGGCACCGTGCTCGGCGGTTTCGGGCTCGGCCTCGTCAGCAAGGCGATCGAGCCGTTCTGGGGCGCCGTGCTTGCGAAGATCGCGGTGCTCGTGATGATCGTGCTGTTCATCCAGAAGCGTCCGCAGGGCATGTTCGCCCCGAAGGGCCGCAGCGCGGAGGCGTGACATGACTTCAATCACCGATTCGTTGTCGAAGCCGCTCGCCGACGCGCCGAAGCCCGCCGCCGCCGCGCGTGCGGAGAACGGTTTCGCGCTCGGCCTGCCGCCCCGCCCCGCGCTGCTGTCGCGCCGCGCGTGGCTCGCGCTGATCGCGCTGTGCATCGCGATCGGCATCGGCGTGCCGCTCGCCGCGCTGGTCGCGCCCGAGTCGAGCGCGTTCCATCTGTCCGCGTATGCGATGACACTCGCCGGCAAGCTGATGTGCTACGCGATCGCCGCGCTCGCGCTCGATCTCGTGTGGGGCTACTGCGGCATCCTGAGCCTCGGCCACGGGCTGTTCTTCGCGCTCGGCGGTTATGCGATCGGCATGTACCTGATGCGCGAGATCGGCCGCGACGGCAAGTACGGCAGCGACCTGCCCGACTTCATGGTGTTTCTCGACTGGCACCAGTTGCCGTGGTACTGGAGCGGCACGCAGCATCTCGCGTGGGCGCTCGCGCTCGTCGTGCTCGTGCCGGCCGTGCTCGCCTGGGTGTTCGGCTTCTTCACGTTCCGCTCGCGCGTGAAAGGCGTGTACCTGTCGATCATCACGCAGGCGCTGACGTTCGCCGCGATGCTGCTGTTCTTTCGCAACGAGACGGGCTTCGGCGGCAACAACGGCTTCACCGACTTCAAGCGCATCGCGGGCTTCGCGATCACGTCGCCCGGCACGCGCACGGTGCTGTTGCTGCTGACGTTCGCGACGCTCGTGCTCGCGTTCATCGCCGCGCGCGCGATCGTCACCAGCAAGCTCGGGCGTGTGGTCACCGCAGTGCGCGACGGCGAGACGCGGCTGATGTTCCTCGGCTACAGCCCGCTCGCGTACAAGCTGTTCGTGTGGACCGTGTCGGCCGTGCTGTGCGGCATCGCCGGCGCGCTGTACGTGCCGCAGGTCGGCATCATCAACCCTGGCGAGATGTCGCCCGGCAACTCGATCGAAATGGCGATCTGGGTCGCGGTGGGCGGGCGCGGCACGCTGATCGGGCCGATCGTCGGTGCGTTCGCGGTGAACGGCGCGAAGAGTTTCTTCACCGCGTACTTCGCCGAATACTGGCTGTTCTTCCTCGGCCTGATCTTCGTGCTCGTGCCGCTGCTGCTGCCGCGCGGGATCATGGGCCTCGTCGAAACCGTGCTCGCGAAGGGGAAACGTGCATGAACGGAACGGCCCTCTACCAGTTCACGCCGCCGCCCGAGGACGAGCTGCTCGCCGTCAGCGGCACCGCATCGATGGGACGCGTGGTGCCGCCGGGCATCGACACGTCGCACGGCACGATCCTCTACCTCGAGGATATCGAGGTGAGCTTCGACGGCTTCCGCGCGCTGAAAAAGCTGTCGCTCGCGATCGACGCGGGCGAGCTGCGCTGCGTGATCGGCCCGAACGGTGCGGGCAAGACGACGATGATGGACGTGATCACCGGCAAGACGCGCCCCGATGCGGGCAAGGTGTTTCTCGGCCAGACCATCGATCTCGCGCGAATGAACGAGCCGGAGATCGCGCGCGCGGGCATCGGCCGCAAGTTCCAGAAGCCGACCGTGTTCGAGCAGCATCCGGTGTGGGAAAACCTCGAACTCGCGATGCAGACCGACAAGGGCTGGCTCGCGTCGCTGCGCGCGCGGCTCGACCGCACTGCGCAGGCGAAGATCGAGGAGACGCTCGCGCTGATCGGCCTCGAAAGCGACGCGTATCGCGCGGCGGGCGAGCTGTCGCACGGGCAGAAGCAGCGGCTCGAGATCGGCATGCTGCTGATGCAGCGCCCTGCGTTGCTGCTGCTCGACGAACCGGCGGCCGGGATGACCGACCACGAGACGATGGAGCTCGCCGAGCTGCTGAACACGCTGCGCGGCACCTGCTCGATGATGGTCGTCGAGCATGACATGGAATTCGTCGCGGCGCTCGCGGGCGAATCGGGCCGCGTGACGGTGATGGCCGAAGGCGCGGTCCTCGCGCAAGGCACCCTCGACCAGGTCAAGCGCGACGACGCGGTGATCGAGTCTTATCTCGGACGTTGATGCGATGCTGAAGATCGAAGCACTGAACCAGTACTACGGCGGCAGCCATATCCTGCGCAACGTGAGCCTCGCCGCCGACGACGGCAAGCTCACCGTGCTGCTCGGCCGCAACGGCGTCGGCAAGAGCACGCTGCTGCGCTGCCTGATGGGCGTCGTTGCCGCGAAAAGCGGCAGCGTGTCGTGGCGCGGCACCGCGCTCGGCGCGATGCCGCCGTATGCGCGCGTCGCGGCCGGGCTCGCGTACGTGCCGCAGGGCCGCGACATCTTTCCGCGGCTCACCGTCGAGGAGAACCTGCTCGTCGGCGCGGCGAGCCGCAAGGCGCCGTCGAAAGTACCCGACCGCATCTACGACCTGTTCCCGGTGCTGAAGGACATGCGCGCGCGGCGCGGCGGCGACCTGTCGGGCGGCCAGCAGCAGCAGCTCGCGATCGGCCGCGTGCTGATGAGCGAGCCGCAGCTGCTGATCCTCGACGAGCCGACCGAAGGCATCCAGCCTTCGATCATCCAGGACATCGGGCGCACGCTGCGCCAGCTCGTCGACGAATCGAAGATGACCGTGCTGCTCGTCGAGCAGTATTACGATTTCGCGCGCTCGATCGCGGATCGCTACTGGGTGATGAGCCGCGGTGAGATCGTCGCGGGGGGCGACGCGCGGGACATGGAGACGAACGGCGTGCGCGAGTTGATCGCAGTGTGATGGACACCGGCTGGCCATCCTGCTGCCGGCAATCAGGTCTTTTTATTCAGACCCTTATTATTTGAGCGTTGAATATTTTCGGATTATCAAATAAACAGCGCATTTCTCGCATGCAGTCAACGTGTCGGCCGGATCATGTCCTTCCCGAGGCGTGGCTTGAGGCGTGACGGGATCCGGTGAATCTGGCGCGATAGCGTTATAAAATTGCAGATAATCAAACATACTCTATATATACTGCAATCAGACAACGCTCCGATCACGCCACGATGAGCAATAAAACAGTCCAGCGGTTGATGCAGGAGACCCTGCGCGGTTACCCCATCGATTCTGCAATGCTTCGAAACATGGGCGTGAGCGCGGCTTTGGCGTCACATATGGTCAAGTCCGGCTGGCTGCAACGCCTTTCGAAAGGTACCTACCTGCTGACCGGCGACACGCCCTCTCGGGACGGCATCATCGCGCATCTTGGCCGACGCGTCCCCGGCATCCACGTCGGCGGCAAAACAGCCCTCGCCTGGCAAGGCGTTCGCCACAACATCGCATTCAAAGAGAAAGTCATTCTCTGGGGCCCGAGACCCTATCGCATCCCCTCATGGGTCGCGGAGCACATGCACTACACGTACCAGACCACTGCGTTGTTCGACGAATCGTTGCCCTATTCGTTCGGGCTGACGCAGCTTCCCGCCGGGGGACCCGACGTGCTTGTTTCCGTGCCGGAGCGAGCCATACTGGAGCTTGCAAGCGACATCGGAAAAGGACAGTCATTAGAGGAAGCATCCAACCTGGTGATCGGATTGCGCAACCTGCGCGTCAAAACGCTGGACGTACTTCTACATCACTGTACGAGCGTGAAGGTAGTACGACTGGTGCGGGACCTTGGACAAGGTGCGGATTTTCCGTGGGCACGAGAACTCCAGAAGCACGTCAACCGTCTCGGCGAAGGCACGCGATGGTCGAACAAGATGAAAAACGGCAAGCGACTCACACTCAAACCGTGATGAACCAGACCTACGTAGACACCGTCCGGCTGATGCTCTCGATTGCACCGATCGTCTTCGACACGCCGCGCTTCGCGATGAAGGGCGGTACCGCACTCAACCTCTTTCTCCATGACATGCCACGTCTGTCGGTCGATATCGATGTCGTGTTCACCGATCGAGGCCTGAACCGCGAAGAAGCGCTCGATGCGATCGACCAGGAGCTGGATCGAACCCGGAAGCAAATCGAGGCCGAGGGACATGCGACGGAGTTCTCGGCCGCCTCGTCGTCCGGGAAAGCGAAGGGCGACGACGTGAAGCTCGTCGTCATTTCCGGCGCGACCGCCGTCAAGGTCGAGGTCAACTACATATTCCGGGGCACATTACTCGACCCCGTCAGGCGCCTCCTCACGAAGCAAGCCGAGGACACCTTCAGCACCAGCGTCGAAGTCCCGACGCTTCACGACGCGGAGCTCTATGGCAGCAAGCTGGTGGCCGCATTGGACCGCCAGCATCCGCGCGATCTTTTCGATGTGATGCATATGTATGCGCACCACGGGTTGCGCCCGGATATCGTGGATGCGTTCGTGGGCTATCTGTCCGGGCATAACAGACCGATTCACGAAGTGTTGTTTGGACCGAAGCACTCGATGGCAGAGGCCTATGACTCCGATTTCGTCGGCATGACGGTCGAACCCGTCGACCTGGCGGTGCTCGAAACAACTCAAGAACGGCTCCATCGGGAACTACCCGCATCGCTCACGGAGAATCATCGTCGATTCCTGATATCGCTGGTCCGGGCCGAGCCGGACTGGTCCTTGATGCCATACGCGCATCTGCGCGAGTTGCCGGCCCTGAGATGGAAGCTCATCAACCTCGAGAATCTCAAAAAGAAAAAGCCGGAGGTGTTCGCACAGCAGGAGTCGGCGCTCCGCGAGAAATTCGCCGCGCTGGACAGCGAACACGCGTCAGCCGACACGGAGACCGACACCATGCCACCGAGCCAGGCGTAAACGCGCCAGCAGCGTGCAACCATTCTCGCGTCGCTCGGGCCCGTCGCACTGCTCTGACGCTCCACGGCATGGCGCGCCATCGGACATGTACGGCCATGCTTGTCACGCAGAAGATTGGGGATTCGACCCAACCCGGCGCTTTCAATGAACGCCGCATCTGCATTATTGTTCCGGTAGCATCCACGTTCTTCGCACCCGCTTCCTCGTTTCCCGTTCGCCGCCGATGTCCGCCCCCGATTCGCATGCCTCGCTGTCCCGCCCCGCCGTCGCCAAGTCGTGGCGCGGCCGCCTCGAACTCGGCTTCGAGCGGCACGGCGCACGCACGACGCTCGCGCACCGGCTGCACGACGGCCCGTTGCGCGTGCAGCGGCCGCTGTATCCGGAAGGCGACGCGATCTGCCACGCGGTGATCGTGCACCCACCGGGCGGCGTCGCGGGCGGCGACCGGCTCGACATCGACATCGCGCTCGGCGACGGCACGCACGCGGTCCTGACAACGCCCGGCGCGACCAAGTGGTACAAGTCGAACGGTCTCGATGCGACGCAGCGCATCGGCATCGCGATCGGCGCTCACGCGAGGCTCGACTGGCTGCCGCAGAACAACCTGTTCTTCGACGCGGCGCACGCCGCGCTCGACTTCAAGGTGACGCTCGGCAACGGCGCAAGTGCGATCGGCTGGGACGCGACGCAGCTCGGCCGGCAGGCGGCAGGCGAAACGTGGTCGGCGGGACGCATCGCGTCGACGTCGGCGCTCGTCGATGCCGACGGCCGGCCGCTGTGGACCGAACGCGCGCTGCTCGACGCGCACGATCCGCTGCGCGGTGCGCTGCAGGGCCTCGCCGGCTTTCCGGTATACGGCACGTTGTGGGCCGCCGGCGCCGCATGCGACGCCGCGCTCGCCGAATCGCTCGCCGCGCGCATGCCGTTCGACGACACGCTGCGCGCCGGCGCGACCTGCGTGACGCCCGGCGTCGTGCTGGTGCGCGCGCTGTCGACGTCGATGGAAGCGCTGCAGCGCCACTTCACCGACTGCTGGCTGTATCTGCGGCCGATCGTGCACGGCGTCGACGCACGGCCGCTGCGCCTCTGGCAAACCTGAGCACGGTCGCACCACGCACCGTTTCGATGCAGCGCCACGGCCGACGCTGCACGTTGCCCATGCATCGCGCACCAGGAACGCGCATCGCGCCGCGTTCCATGCACATGGCACGCGCCTTGCTGCTTACATAACCGATACACGACGCACGCAAAACGGCGCGGTGCTACGATGACCCGCGCGTTCGCCCTGTCGCCCACGCACCGATAAAAATTACGTTTTACTGAACGTTTGCCTTCATGAAACTGACTCCCCGAGAGAAGGACAAGCTGCTGATCTTCACGGCGGCGCTGCTGGCCGAGCGCCGACGCGCACGCGGCCTGAAGCTCAACTATCCGGAGGCAGTCGCCTTCATCACCGCCGCGCTGATGGAAGCCGCGCGCGACGGCAGGACGGTCGCCGAGGTGATGCATTACGGCACGACGCTGCTCACGCGCGACGACGTGATGGACGGCGTGCCGGAGATGATTCCCGACATCCAGGTCGAGGCGACCTTCCCCGACGGCACGAAGCTCGTGACCGTCCATCACCCGATTCCGTGAGGCCCCGCATGATCCCCGGCGAAATCCTCACCGACGACGGCGAACACGAACTGAACGCGGGCCGCGCGACGCTCGCGCTCGTCGTCGCGAACACCGGCGACCGCCCGGTGCAGGTCGGCTCGCACTACCACTTCTTCGAAGTCAACGACGCGCTGTCGTTCGATCGCGCGGCCGCGCGCGGCTTCCGCCTGAACATCGCGGCCGGCACCGCCGTGCGCTTCGAGCCGGGCCAGACGCGCACCGTCGAGCTGGTCGCACTCGCGGGCGATCGTGCCGTCTACGGTTTTCAGGGCAAGGTGATGGGGCCGCTGTAAGCCGCGCCCCGCTCTTCAGGAACAGCACATGACATTACGCTTGAGCCGCCGCGCGTACGCGGAAATGTTCGGGCCGACGACGGGCGACCGCGTCCGGCTCGCCGATACCGAACTGCTGATCGAGATCGAACGCGATTACACGACCTACGGCGAGGAAGTGAAATTCGGCGGCGGGAAGGTGATCCGCGACGGCATGGGCCAGTCGCAGCGCGTGGCCGCCGACGTGCCCGATACGATCATCACGAACGCGGTGATCCTCGATCACTGGGGCATCGTGAAGGCCGACATCGCGATCAAGCACGGCCGCATCGCCGCGATCGGCAAGGCCGGCAATCCCGACATCCAGCCGGGCGTGACGATCGCGATCGGCGCCGCGACCGAAGTGATCGCCGGCGAAGGGCTGATCGTGACGGCCGGCGGCATCGACACGCACATCCACTTCATCAGCCCGCAGCAGATCGACGAGGCGCTCGCGTCGGGCGTCACGACGATGCTCGGCGGCGGCACCGGCCCCGCCACCGGCACCAACGCGACGACCTGCACGCCGGGCCCGTGGCACATGGAGCGGATGCTGCAGGCCGCCGACGGCTGGCCGATCAACCTCGGTTTCCTCGGCAAGGGCAACGCGAGCCTGCCCGAGCCGCTCGTCGAGCAGATCGCGGCCGGCGCGATCGGGCTGAAGCTGCACGAGGACTGGGGCACGACGCCCGCCGCGATCGACAACTGCCTGTCGGTGGCCGACGACACCGACACGCAGGTCGCGATCCACACCGACACGCTGAACGAAGGCGGCTTCGTCGAATCGACGGTCGCCGCGTTCAAGGGCCGTACGATCCACACTTACCACACCGAAGGCGCGGGCGGCGGCCACGCGCCCGACATCCTGAAGGTGTGCGGCGAGGCGAACGTGCTGCCGTCGTCGACCAACCCGACGCGCCCGTACACGATCAACACGCTCGACGAACACCTCGACATGCTGATGGTGTGCCATCACCTCGATCCGTCGATCGCCGAGGATCTCGCGTTCGCCGAATCGCGGATCCGCCGCGAGACGATCGCGGCCGAGGACATCCTGCACGATCTCGGCGCGCTGTCGATGCTGTCGTCCGACTCGCAGGCGATGGGCCGCGTCGGCGAAGTGATCATCCGCACCTGGCAGACCGCGCACAAGATGAAGGTGCAGCGCGGCGCGCTGCCGGAAGACAACGCGCGTAACGACAACTTCCGCGCGAAGCGCTACGTCGCGAAATACACGATCAACCCGGCGCTCACGCACGGCATCGCGCACGAAGTCGGTTCGATCGAACCCGGCAAATGGGCCGACCTCGTGCTGTGGGAACCTGCGTTCTTCGGGATCAAGCCGTCGATGATCCTGAAGGGCGGGATGATCGCCATGGCGCAGATGGGAGACCCGAACGCGTCGATCCCGACGCCGCAGCCGGTCCACTATCGCGAGATGTTCGCGACGCGCGGCGGTGCGCTCGCACGCACGTCGCTGACCTTCGTGTCGCAGATGGCGGCCGATGCCGGTATCGCGGAACGCTACGGCCTCGCGAAGCGGATCGTGCCCGTGCGCAACTGCCGCAACGTGACGAAGGCCGACATGATCCACAACGCATGGCGCCCGTCGATCAGCGTCGATCCCGAAACCTACGACGTGATCGCCGACGGCCAGTTGCTCACCTGCGAGCCGGCCACGGTGCTGCCGATGGCGCAGCGTTATTTCCTGTTCTGATAGCCGGCCTCCGGTTCCTGTTTCATGCGCACCCTCGACAAACGTATCGCCTCGAACGTGAAACTCGCCGCGTCGCTCGTCGCACGCGCGCCGACGCTCACGCTCGCCTATGACGCCCGCTGCAAGAGCCGCCTCGCGGCGACGCTCGACACCGGCGAAGACGTCGCAGTGCTGCTGCCGCGCGGAACGATCCTGCGCGACGGCGACGTGCTCGTCGCCGACGACGGCGCGCTCGTGCGCATCGCCGCGGCCGCCGAAACCGTGCTGCGCGTACGCGCGGCCGATCCGCTCACGCTGATGCGTGCCGCGTATCACCTCGGCAACCGTCATACGCCGGTCGAGATCGGCGACGGCTACCTGAAGCTCGAGGCCGACCCGGTGCTCGCGGACATGCTGCGCCGGCTCGGCACGCAGGTCGAGGAAACGCAGGCGCCGTTCCAGCCGGAAGCCGGCGCGTACGGCGGCGGACACAAGCACGGGCACGATGCGACGTTCGCCGAGGATTACGCGCTTGCGCAGCAGGTGTTCGGCGAGCATCACGGCCATTCACACTCGCACGATCACGATCACGATCACGATCACGATCACGATCACGATCACGATCATCAGCATGGTCCCGGATGCACGCACGGCCACGGCCATGACCACCACTGAACTCGTCGCGCTGCTGCATCTCGCGTCGCCGGCGCTGCCGATCGGCGCGTACAGCTATTCGCAGGGCCTCGAAGCCGCGCTCGACGCGAACCTGATCCACGACGCCGATTCCGCGCGCGACTGGATCGCCAGCGGCCTGACCGACGTGCTCGCGCACGGCGAGCTGCCGTTCCTCGCGCACCAGCTCGCGCGCTGGCACGCGCACGACACGCACGCGCTCGTCGCCGAAAATGCATGGTTCGTCGCGAGCCGCGAATCGGCGGAACTGCGCCGCGAGACCGAACAGATGGGCTGGTCGCTCGCGCAACTGTGCGCGTCGCTCGAATGGGGCGATGCCGCGCGCCGCGCGACGCTCGCGGCGATGTCGCCGATCGCGCTGCCGACCGCATTCGCCTACGCGGCCGCCGCGCACGACGCGGGTGCCGACGCCGTGCTCACCGCGTACGCATTCGGCTGGGTCGAGAACCAGACGTCCGCCGCGCTGAAGGCCGTGCCGCTCGGCCAGCTCGCCGGGCAACGCATCATCGTCGCGCTGCGCGGCGCGATCGACGCGGCCGTACGCCGCGCGCTCGCGACGCCGCCCGACGCCGTCAACACGTTCGCGCCGCAGCTCGGCATCCTGTCCGCACGGCACGAAACCCAGTATTCGCGGTTGTTCCGCTCCTGAACACGACACACGCCATGAACGCACCCGCACCCTCCCCCGCCCGCCGCACGAAGAAACTGCCGCCGCTGCGCGTCGGCATCGGCGGCCCCGTCGGCTCCGGCAAGACCACGCTGCTCGAAATGCTGTGCAAGGCGATGCGCGAGCGCTACGACCTCGTCGCGATCACCAACGACATCTATACGAAGGAAGACCAGCGGCTGCTGACGGTTGCCGGCGCGCTGCCCGAGGAGCGCATCATGGGCGTCGAGACGGGCGGCTGCCCGCACACGGCGATCCGCGAGGATGCGTCGATCAACCTCGAGGCCGTCGACCGGATGCTGTCGCGCTTTCCCGACGCCGACATCGTGTTCATCGAATCGGGCGGCGACAATCTCGCGGCGACCTTCAGCCCCGAGCTGTCGGACCTGACGATCTACGTGATCGACGTCGCGGGCGGCGAGAAGATTCCGCGCAAGGGCGGCCCCGGCATCACGAAGTCCGACCTGCTCGTGATCAACAAGACGGACCTCGCGCCGCTGGTCGGCGCGAACCTCGACGTGATGGCGTCCGACACGAAGAAGATGCGCGGCGAGCGGCCCTACGTGATGACGAACCTGAAGGCGCTCGAAGGCGTCGCGGACGTGATCGCGTTCATCGAGAAGAAGGGCTTGCTGACGGTGTGAGGTGAGCGGCGTGGCGGCGCGCTGCGACGCCGCCACGCGCGCCGGGGCGGCATCGCGCCGCCCGCCGTCTATGCGTCGTCGGCGGCGTCCTGCACGCCCGGCAGCGCATGCGCGCCGGCTTCGGCGGGCGGCAGCAGCGCGGCAAGCACGTCGACCGTGCGCGCGGTCGCGCCGCGGTGACGCGAAGCGAACGCCGCGCCGGCCGCGCCCATCGCGATGCGCCGCGCGTTGTCGGCAAACAGCGCGTCGAGCACGTGCGCGAGATCGAGCGGATCCTCGACCTGCAGTGCCGCGCCGGCCGCGACCGCGTCGGCGGTCGCCTGCGTGAAGTTGAACACGTGCTTCCCGATCAGTACCGGCACGCCGACCGCGCACGCTTCGATCAGGTTCTGTCCGCCGAGCGGCAGCAGGCTGCCGCCGATGAACGCGATGTCGGCGGCCGCGTAATACGCGCCGAGCTCGCCCATCGAATCGCCGAGCAGCACCGTCACGTCGTCCGGCAGCGGCTCGGCGGCCGGACGGCCGGCCGCGAGTGCCGCCGCGTCGGCCGCCCATGCGGAGCGTCGCACGCACTTGAGCCCGTTGCGCCCGACGAGCGCCTCGACCTCGGCGAAACGCTGCGGATGGCGCGGCACGAGCACCAGCAGCGCGCCGGGCGTACGCATCGCGGCGAACGCCTGCAGCACCAGCGCCTCTTCGTTCTCGCGCGTGCTCGCGGCGACCCACACGGGCCGCGCGCCGATCGCGTCGCGCCACGCATGGCCGCGCGCCGCCAGTTCCGGCGGCGTCGTCATGTCGAACTTCAGGTTGCCGAGCACGGTGACGTTGCGCGCGCCGAGCGACGTCAGACGCTCCGCATCGGCCGGGCTCTGCGCGAGCACGCGCGAGAAGCCGCCGAACACGTCGCGCGTCGCTGCGCCGAACTTCGCCGCGCGCCGGAACGAACGCGCGGACATCCGCGCATTGGTCAGCACCAGCGGCACGTCCGCGCGGCGGCACTCGTCGATCAGCGTGGGCCACACCTCGGTTTCCATCACGAGGCCGAGCGTCGGCCGCCACGCATGCAGGAAGCGCCGCACCGCGCCGGGCATGTCGTACGGCAGGTAACAGCGCAGCACGCGATCGCCGAAGATCTGTTCGCCGGTCGCGCGACCGCTCGGCGTCATGTGCGTGAGCAGAATGCGCGCATCGGGACGCGCGCGCATCAGCGCGTCGATCAGCGGCTGCGCGGCGCGCGTCTCGCCGACCGATACCGCATGCACCCAGATCAGCGGCGCGCGGTCGTCGCGCGAGCGGCCCGCCACGTGGCCGAAACGTTCGGCGATGTGCTCGCGATAGCCGCGCTCCTTGCGCGAGCGCACGTAGAGCCGGATGACCGCGGCCGGCGCGACGAGCCACCACAGCGCGCGATAGATCACCCGCAGCATGCGGCGGCCCTCGTGTTGCGTCGAAGCAGGTGCGCGCTCAAACCAGCGCCCTGCCCTTCAGGCGTTCGAGAATGCCGAGCGGCGCGCATTCGCGGCGAACCATCGCGTCGACCGGCAGGAAGAACGTCTGTTCGAGCATGAACTGGCCGGACATCACAGCGTGCGAAGTCTGATCCGAGAAACATATCCACACGCAGCCCGGCGGAAACGGCATCGTCTCCTGCGGGCTGGTCTTCTGGTAGTCGAGATCGGCCTTCATGCTGTCGTGCAGGTTCAGCATCAGGTGGTCGTACGCGCTGCGCGGCGACTTCGTCACGTGCAGCAGGTTCAGCAGCCACGCGGCACCCGGCAGCTGCGGCTTGATGCGCGGCAGGAAGCGCTTCGCGACATCCTCGAACGGCTCGCCGACGCGCCACACGCGCGGCACGCCGGCCGGGTTCACGTTCGTGAACACGCGCAGGATGCGCTCGCCGTAGTTGGGCCGCGACGGGAACGCGTCGACGTGCAGCCGGCTGTCGTCCTTGCGCCAGGATGTCTGGCGCGTCTCGACCTGCATCAGCCGCAGGCTCGTCGGCGCGACGCGCAGCTTGCCGCGGTATTCGGGAAACAGGCCGTCGACGAGCGTGCCGGCCTGCTGCTGGAAACGCGCGACGAGCGCGCGCACCGCCGACTGCGTGACGCTGTCGCCAAGCACGCCGGCGAGCGCGCCGCCGTTCGGCGCGAGGCTGATGTTCTTGCGTTTCGGGTCGGCGAGCGCCGGATCGAGCAGCGCTTCCTCGCCGCCTTCGATCGCGAAGCGCAGGTGCGGGAAATACAGCACCTTGCCTTCCTCGACGGCGGCCAGCAGTTGCTCGCGCGGCGCCGACAGGTTGTGTCCGCTCCAGTCGGCGGACGGGACTTCGATGATCTGGGATTCGCTCATGATCGGTTCGCTTGGGTTCGCGCGGATTCGTGCCGGTGCGTGCGGGTGCGTGCCGGTTCGTGCCTATGGCGGCCGTTACAGGAGACCGAAGCCCGCGAGCGCCGACTTCACCTGCGCGATCGACGGGGGTTGCCCCGCCGTGCCGAGATTGACGACGTTCGGCGACCAGTAGCCGCCGGTCCGCCAGGCCGTCGCGAAATTGTACAGTTCGACCGTCGGACGCTTCAGCGCCGCCGCGATGTGAACCAGACCTGTGTCAACCCCGACGGTCGCGGCCGCGCCGTCGATCAGGCCGACCACGGCGGGCAGCGACAGCTTCGGCGGCACGATCGCCGCCGCGCCGAATTCCTTCGCGAGCCGCTCGCTGGTCGCGCGCTCCGCGTCGTTGCCCCACGGCAGCACGAGCGATGCGCCGCGCCGCACGAGCGCCTGGCCGAGCTCGATCCACGCGGCGTCCGGCCACTGCTTGTCGGCACGCGACGTCGCGTGGACGAACACCACGTACGGCACCGGCAGGTTCAGGCCGAGCGCGGCCACCGCGAGCGCCGCCGCGCGCGTATCGAGGCCGAAGTCGACCGGGTCGGCCGGCGTCGGCGCCGGGTCGCCCAGCGCGGCCGCAACGAGTTGCCGCGAGCGCTCGACGACGTGCGTGCGCGGCGCGATCGGCACCCGCTTGCGATAGAAGAAACGCACGGGCCACTCGTAGCCGGCGCCGTCGGTGCGGTTGCCGAGCCCGACGAGCGGGCCGCGCGCCCAGCTCGCGACCCAGGCCGTCTTGATGAGACCCTGGCAATCGATCACGAGGTCGTACTGCTCGGCCGCGAGGCGCTGGCGGAACGCGCGGATCTCGCGCCACGTGGCGCCCGAGAACGGCTTCTTGCGCCAGCGCCGCAACGAAAACGGCAGCACGTTGCGCACGCCGTCGACGAGCTTCACGAGGTCGACGAAGCTTTCCTCGACGAGCCAGTCGATCTGCGCATCGGGGTGGCGGCGCCGGATATCGGCGATCACCGGCATGTTGTGCACGACGTCGCCCAGCGACGACACGCGCACGATCAGGATCTTTTGCACGCTGAAAAAACGCCGGCTGGCAGCCGGCGACAGGCATAAAGACGCGATTTTATCGCGCCCGGGGGGGCGGACAGACAAAAAGCGGCCGCACGCCTTGGGCATGCGCCGCTTTTCGGGGCCGGCGCGACGATTGGACCCACCCTCGCGCCCCGGGCGGCCTGCCGGCCGCCGAGGCTCAGAACGGCAGCTTGACGTCCGGCTTCGCGGCCGTCAGCACGCGGCGGAAGTCTTCCTGGATGCGCTCGAGCCCTTCCTGCGTCTCGGCCTCGAAACGCATCACGACGACCGGCGTCGTATTCGACGAACGCGCGAGGCCGAAACCATCCGGGTACTCGACACGCAGGCCGTCGATCGTCACAACTTCCTCGGCGCCGTCGAACTTCGCCTCCTTCTGCAGCTTGTCGATCAGGCGAAAGTTCTCGCCTTCGTCGAGCCAGAGCTGCAGTTCGGGCGTGCTCATCGCGTCCGGCAGGCTGTTGAGCAGCGCGCTCGGATCGGAAGTCTTCGCGAGGATCTCGAGCAGGCGTGCGCCCGTGTAGAGACCGTCGTCGAAGCCGTACCAGCGATCCTTGAAGAACACGTGGCCGCTCATTTCACCGGCGAGCGGCGCACCCGTCTCGCGCAGCTTCGCCTTCACGAGCGAGTGGCCCGTCTTCCACATCAGCGGCTCGCCGCCCTTCGCTTTCACCCATTGCGCGAGGTGGCGCGTGCACTTTACGTCATAGATGATCTGCGCACCCGGGTTGCGCGACAGCACTTCTTCCGCGAACAGCATCAGCTGACGGTCCGGATAGATGATCTGGCCGTCCTTCGTGACGACGCCCAGGCGATCGCCGTCGCCGTCGAACGCGAAGCCGATCTCGGCGTCGGTGTCCTTGAGCGCCTGGATCACGTCCTGCAGGTTTTCCGGGTGGGCGGGATCGGGGTGGTGGTTCGGGAACGTGCCGTCGATGTCGGTGAAGCGCTCGACGAGTTCGCAGCCGAGCGCCTTGAACAGGCGCGTCGCGAGGGGGCCGGCCACGCCGTTGCCGGCGTCGACGACGAGCTTCATCGGACGGGCCGGCTTGATGTCGCCGACGATGCGCGCGATGTACTGGTCGGCCACGTCGAACTGTTCGTACGAGCCGCTGCCCGTTTCGAAGCGCTCGTCGACGATGCGGCGGTACAGCGCCTGGATCTGCTCGCCGTAGATCGCGGCGCCGCGCAGCACCATCTTGAAACCGTTGTAGTCGGGCGGGTTGTGGCTGCCCGTGACGACGATGCACGAATCGACGCGGCGCTCGCCGTCCTTCAGCGCGAGCGGCACGTTCGCCGCGAAATAGCCGACCGGCGTGGGCACCATGCCGACATCGACGACGTCGACGCCCGCCGCACGCAGGCCGTCGGCAAGCGCGCCGACGAGCTCCGGCCCGGACAGGCGGCCGTCGCGCGCGACGACGACCGCGTCGCCGCCCTGCGCGCGCACTTCGCTGCCGAATGCCCGGCCGATCCCGCGCGCCGTGTCGGTGTCGAGCGTCTTGCCGACCACGCCACGAATGTCATATGCCTTGAAGATGGATTGGGAGATCATCGATTCACTTCTCTCAGTTGCGTGCATGGAAAATTGTCTGGCTTGCCTGGCCGCCGCTCGCCGGTGCCGCGCATGATACATGCCCGTCCGGCAAGGAGCGCACCCGCTGGCGCAGAACGGCGGAAGCCACCCCGATCCCACTTATAATCGCGGGTTTTGATGACGCGCATGCCGCCCATTTTAATGCCTAGCCGTCCCGTCGCCGCCGACCTGCAGCCCCCGGGCGCCCTGCCGGCCCCCTTGCGCGCACGCCGCCACAGCGCATGCTGAAGCGCTTCGGCAACCCGGACGTCGCGAAGGCCGTCGCGAATCTCGTCTGGCTGGGGCTCGAACGGCTCACGCAGATCGGCGTCGCGATCGCGATCAGCGGCCTGCTGGCCCGTTATTTCGGGCCGGATGTGTTCGGCAAATGGCAGTATGCGAATACGCTCCTCCTGGTACTGGCGCCGCTCACCTGGGTGTGCGGCGCGGAAATCCTCGTCCCGACCATCGTCCAGCGCCCGCCCGCCCAGCTCGGCGCGGTACTCGGCAGCGCATTCGCGCTGCGCATCGCCGTCTCCGCCGCCGCGCTCGTCGCGACCTGGATCGCCATCACAGCGGGTGCCTTCGATCCGCTGGTCGGCGCGATGCTCGCCGGCCTGGCGGTCACGATGGTGTTCCGCGAACCGTTCGTCGGCGTCATCAACGCGTGGCTGCAGAGCATGACCTACAGCAAGCCGCAGCTCGTCACCAGCATGGTCACCGCGCTGGCGAAGGCGCTGCTCGTCTGGCTGCTCGTCCGTGCGGCCGCGGGCCCCGCCCGCTTCGCGTGGCTGTGGGCGCTCGAGGCCGCCGCCATCGGTATCGCGCTGATGCTGTACTACCGGCATCGTAACGGCGGATCGCTCGGCTGGACGTTCGACAAGCCGCTGTTCAGGCACTTTGCGACGGCCGGCACCGTGTTCTGGCTCGGCCTCATCTGCATGTACCTGTTCCTGAAGCTCGACCGCCTGATGCTCGAGCGTCACGTGTCGTTCGCCGATCTCGGCCGCTACTCGGCCGCGCAGCAGCTCAACGAGAACTGGATCACGCTCGCGCTGATGCTCGCGCAGACGATCGCGCCCGCCTTCGTCTATCGCGTGCAGGACCTCGCGCGGCTGCGCCGCAACATCGTCCGGCTGATCGCGATGACGGCCGGCCTGATGACGGCCGGCGCGCTCGTGCTCGACGCCGCCGCCCCGCTGATCGTCGGCAAGGTGTTCGGCCACGGCTACGAGGCGTCGGTCGACATCTTCCGCTGGGCGGTCTGGCTGTCGGTGCCGGCCGGCATCGAGGCGATAGGCAATCTTATCGTTCTCAAATATCAAGCAAAATTCGTGTTGCTGTCGAAATGGCTGCTCGCGCTCGCGATCGCCGCGCTCGTCAACCTGTTCGCGATCCCGCGGCTCGGCCTGTACGGCGCGCTCGTCGGGCTGGCAGCCGGCTATCTGGCCGCCGCCGCCGTCAACTTTTATTACATCCGTTTCAAGCTGCGACCATGACGTCCCCTGATTGCCCGACCCCGCTCGACGACGTGGCCGTGCTGATGCCGGCCTACAACGGGCACGACGACGTCGTTCGGACCCTCGCATCGTTTCGCGAGGACACGCCCGTGCACGTGCTGATCGTCGATGACGGCAGCACGCCGCCGATCGTCGCACCCGACCTGCCCGGCCTCACGATCGACGTGCTGCGCATGCCGGAGAACGGCGGCATCGAGCGCGCGCTCGCGGCCGGCATCGACGCGCTCGCCGCGCGCGGCTTTCGCTTCGCGGCCCGCATCGACGCGGGCGATCTCGCCGCGCCACAGCGCCTCGCAAAGGAGCGCGCGTATCTCGGCGCCCATCCGCGCGTCGCCTGCGTCGGCATGTGGACGCAGGTCGTGTCGCGCGCCGGCGAACCGCGCTTCATGCTGACGCCGCCCGCCGATCCGCGCACGCTACGCCGCACGCGCTTTCTGCGCTCGCCGCTCGTGCATCCGTCGGTCATGCTGCGCATCGACGCCGTGCGCGAAGTGGGGAACTATCGTGCGAAATACCGTGCGGCCGAGGATCTCGATCTTTTCTTGCGGTTAATGCAACGCTACGATTGCGCGAACCTGCCGGAACTCGGCCTCTATTACGAACTGAACGAGGGCGGGATCAGTGCGACCAAGCGCCGGCGCCAGCTGGTGTCGACGCTCACGCTGCTGTTGAGCCACTTCAACGCGCTGAACCCGTACGACTGGGCCGGCCTCGCCAAGAACCTGCTGCATTTCGTGACGCCGTACCGTACGTTGCAGCGGATCAAGCAGACGCTGTTCGCCGCCCGGCCGTCCGCCTGACGCGTAGCCGGCGTTTTCGGCCATTTCGACGCTTTATTTTTTCTTTTTTTCATGTCCGCCACCTCCCCGCTGCGCATCGCGCTCGTCTGCAACACGGCCTGGGCGATCTACACGTATCGCCACGGGCTGATCCGCACGCTCGTCGCGCGCGGCGCCGACGTCATCGTGATCGCACCGCACGACCGCACGGTGCCCCTGCTCGAGCAGATGGGCTGCCGCTACGTGGCACTCGCGGTCGCGTCGAAAGGCACGAGCCCGCGCGAGGATCTCGGCACGCTTGCCGCACTGTTCCGTCATTACCGCGCGCTGCAGCCCGATCTCGTGTTTCACTACACGATCAAGCCGAACATCTATGGCTCGGTCGCCGCGTGGCTCGCGCGCGTGCCGTCGATCGCGGTGACGACGGGGCTTGGTTACGTCTTCATCCAGAAGAGCCGCGCGGCGAGCGTCGCGAAGCGCCTGTACCGGTTCGCGTTCCGCTTCCCGCGCGAAGTGTGGTTCCTGAACCGCGACGATCTCGCCACCTTCACCGACGAGCAGTTGCTCGCGCATCCCGATCGCGCGCGGCTGCTGCACGGCGAAGGCGTCGATCTCGAACAGTTCGCGCCGGTGCCGCTGCCGGCCGGCAGCGCCCCCGTCTTCATCCTGATCGGCCGCCTGCTGTGGGACAAGGGCGTGCGCGAATACGTGGAGGCCGCGCGCGTCGTGCGCGAGCGCTTCCCGAACGCGCGCTTCCAGCTGCTCGGGCCGCTCGGCGTCGACAATCCGAGCGCGATCGGCCGCGCGGATGTCGATGCGTGGGTCGGCGAAGGCGTCGTCGAGTATCTCGGCGAAGCGCACGACGTGCGCCCCCATATCGCGGCGGCCGACTGCGTCGTGCTGCCGTCGTACCGCGAAGGCGTGCCGCGCACGCTGATGGAGGCATCGGCGATGGGGCGCCCGATCGTCGCGACCGACGTGCCGGGCTGCCGCGACGTCGTCGCCGACGGCGACACGGGCTTCCTGTGCCGTGTGCGCGACAGCGCGAGCCTCGCGGTGCAACTGCTCCGCATGATCGAACTCGGAACGGCCGGACGCGACGCGATGGGCGCGCGCGGCCGGCAGAAGGTCGCGGCGGAATTCGACGAACAGCAGGTCGTCGAACGCTACCGGCGTACCATCCATTCGTTAACCGGCATCACCCTCTGAAGGAGCGCATCTGCAATGACCGCTAAAGGCACCATCCTCGTTACCGGCGGTGCGGGCTACATCGGCTCGCACACGGCCGTCGAGTTGCTCGACAACGGCTTCGATGTCGTGATCGTCGACAACCTCGTCAACAGCAAGGCCGAATCCGTGCGCCGCATCGAGCGGATCACCGGCAAGACGCCCGCGTTCCATCAGGTCGACGTGTGCGACGAAGCCGCGCTCGCCAAGGTGTTCGACGCGCATCCGATCACCGGCACGATCCATTTCGCGGCGCTCAAGGCCGTCGGCGAATCGGTCGAGAAGCCGCTCGAGTACTACCAGAACAACCTCGGCGGCCTGCTCGCGGTGCTCAAGGTCATGCGCGAGCGCAACGTGAAGCAGTTCGTGTTCAGCTCGTCCGCGACCGTGTACGGCGTGCCCGAGCGCTCGCCGATCGACGAGTCGTTCCCGCTGTCCGCGACGAATCCTTACGGCCAGTCGAAGCTGATCGCCGAGCAGATCCTGCGCGATCTCGAGGTGTCGGACCCGACGTGGCGCATCGCGACGCTGCGCTACTTCAATCCGGTCGGCGCGCATGCGAGCGGGCTGATCGGCGAGGATCCGGCCGGCATCCCGAACAACCTGATGCCGTATGTCGCGCAGGTTGCCGTCGGCAAGCTGGAAAAACTGCGCGTGTTCGGCTCCGACTACCCGACGCCGGACGGCACGGGCGTGCGCGACTACATCCACGTCGTCGATCTCGCGAAGGGGCACATCGCCGCGCTCGACGCGCTCGCGAAACGCGACGCTAGCTTCGTCGTGAACCTCGGCACGGGCCAGGGCTACAGCGTGCTGGAAGTCGTGCGCGCGTTCGAGAAGGCTTCGGGCCGCCCGGTGCCGTACGAACTCGTCGCGCGCCGCCCGGGCGACATCGCCGAGTGCTACGCGAACCCGCAGGCCGCGGCCGACATCATCGGCTGGCGCGCGACGCTCGGCATCGAGGAAATGTGTGTCGACCACTGGCGATGGCAGGAGGGGAACCCGCGCGGTTTTGTATAATCCGCTGTCCATTTTTCGAGCGATCCCATGCTCAGCTTCGCGTCCGGCTTCATCGTCTCCCTGCTCGTCACGCTGTTCATCGTGCGCTACGCGCACCTTCACGAGAAATTCTCGGTCGACAGCGACCTGGCCGGCGTGCAGAAATTCCATGTGCGGCCCGTGCCGCGCGTGGGGGGCATCGGGATCCTCGCCGGGGTCGTCGTGGCCGCGCTGATTCTGTCCCGGCACTATCCGACGATCGCGGGCAGTATTCTCGGCATCGCGGCCTGCGGGCTGCCGGCGTTTCTGTCCGGCCTCGTCGAGGACCTGACCAAACGCGTGTCGCCGCGCGCGCGGCTGCTCTGCACGATGGGCGCGGCCGCGCTCGCGTTCTGGCTGATGGGTATCGCGGTCACGCGCATCAGCGTGCCGCCGCTCGATTTCCTGCTCCACTACGCGGCCATTTCGGCGTTCATCACCGTGCTCGCGGTCGCGGCGCTCGCGAACGCGGTCAACATCATCGACGGCTTCAACGGGCTCGCGTCGATGGTCAGCTTCATGATGTTCGCATCGCTCGCTTACGTGGCGTTCCAGGTCCGCGACCCGGTCGTCATGTCCGCGTCGATCATCATGATGGGCGCCGTGCTCGGCTTCTTCCTGTGGAATTTCCCGGCCGGGCTGATCTTCCTCGGCGACGGCGGCGCCTATTTCATCGGCTTCATGCTCGCGGAACTCGCGATCATGCTCGTGATGCGCAACCGCGAGGTATCCGCTTGGTACCCGGTGCTGCTGTTCATGTACCCGATCTTCGAGACCTGCTTCTCGATCTACCGGAAGAAATTCATTCGCGGGATGTCGCCCGGCATTCCGGACGGCGTGCACCTGCACATGCTCGTGTACAAGCGGCTGATGCGCTGGGCGGTCGGCACGAAGCATGCGCACGACCTCACGCGCCGCAATTCGCTGACGTCGCCGTACCTGTGGCTGCTGTGCCTCGTCGCGGTGATACCCGCGACGCTGTTCTGGCGGCACACGGTGCACCTGTTCGTGTTCGTCGTGCTGTTCGCGCTGACCTACGTGTGGCTGTATCTCAGCATCGTGCGGTTCCGCGTGCCGCGGTGGATGGTGGTGAGGAAGGAGCGGCGCAGCCACTGAGCCGCTCATGGCCCGGCATGAAGCATGAAAAAAGCGCCCCGCGGGGCGCTTTTCTTTTGCTCGGAGCGACTGCCGCGCCGCCGCGGCAAAGGCCGTCAACGGTTCGACGCGACCCGTACGCTCTTCAGGGCCGGCACGGCGGCCGTCTGATACTCGGGCACCCAGCGGCGCAGATCCCGCCGCACTTCGTCGTCGGGCAGCACGCGATGCTGCATCAGCCACGGCAGGAGTTCGTCGAGGAAATTGTCCGGCACCTCGCGGGCACGTGCGATCCGCAGTTTCGGATGCGGCGTGCGCGTCGTCGCCTCGTCGTCCGCGAGCAGTTCCTCATAGAGCTTCTCGCCCGGCCGCAACCCGGTGAACTCGATCCGTATCTGCTCTTCCGAGAAACCGTACAGGCGGATCAGGTCGCAGGCGAGATCGACGATCTTCACCGGCTCGCCCATGTCGAGAATGAAGATTTCGCCGCCATGCCCCATGCTCGATGCCTGCAGCACGAGCTGCGACGCTTCCGGGATCGTCATGAAGAAACGCGTGATCTCCGGGTGCGTGACCGTCACCGGGCCGCCCTTCGCGATCTGCTGCTGGAACTTCGGAATCACGCTGCCTGCGCTGCCGAGCACGTTGCCGAAGCGCACGGTCTCGAACTGCGTGCGCCCGCTCGTCTGCTGCAATGCCTGACAGGCCATTTCGGCCAGGCGCTTGCTCGCGCCCATCACGTTGGTCGGATTGACGGCCTTGTCGGTCGAAATCAGCACGAAGTGGCGCACGTCGTGGCGGATCGCCGCACGGGCCACCCGATACGTGCCGAGCACGTTGTTGCGTAGTGCCTGCCACGCGTTGTGCTCCTCCATCAGCGGCACGTGCTTGTAGGCGGCCGCATGAAACACGATGTGCGGCGCATGGCGCGACATCACCTGGTCGAGCAGCAGCGAATCCTTCGCATCGCCGATGATCGGCAGGACAGGCAGGTCGGGGAAGCGCTCGCGCAACTCCTCGATCAGCCGGTACATCGCGTATTCGGACAGATCGAATGCGACGAGCTGCGCAGGCGCGAAGCGCAGGATCTGCCGGCACAGCTCGGAGCCGATCGACCCGCCCGCACCCGTGACCATCACGACGCGTCCGCGCAGCAGCGCCTCGACGTGCGGCGTATCGATCGTCACGGCGTCGCGGCCGAGAAGATCCTCGAGATCGATGTTCCGCACCTGCGACAGGAAGCCCTGGCCCGGCATCAACGCGGTCAGCGACGGCAACACCATCGCCTTCACGCCGGCACGCACGCACAGGGTCGCGACGCGACGCTGGGTTTCGACCGATGCCGACGGAATCGCGATGATCGCGTACTCGACCTTCATCGCGTCGGTCCAGTGCTTGAGGTCGTTGAACGAGCCGAGCACCTTGTAGCCGTAGATTTCGCGGCCCTGCTTCGTGACGTCGTCGTCGAGCAGGCCGACGAGGCGCCATTCGCCGGAGCGCGACAGTTCGCGCGCGAGGCTCGCGCCGGCCGTGCCGGCGCCGAGCACCAGCACCGGCTTGCCCTTCCCGACCAGGCCGCCGTACAGGTAATACTCCTTCGTCGCGCGATACAGCGCGCGCGCGCCGCCCATTGCCAGGAACAGCATCAGCGGCGACACGAGCAGCACCGAGCGCGGAATGATCGGCACAGGCTGGAACATCACGGCGCCGATCATCACGATCACGCCGCCGCCGACCACCGCCTTCGCGATACGCATCAGGTCGGGCAGGCTCGCGAATACCCACAGCCCGCGATACAGGCCGAATATGTGGAACATCAGCGCGTATACGGGCAAAACCCACGTCAGCGCCATGAGCGCCCCGCCGAGGAAATCGGGGGGAACGCTACCGTTGAAGCGGACGAGATAAGCAAACAACCATGCGGCAAGAACCGCCAGCAGGTCGAACAGGAAAGCACTCAGTGACAGCCAAGATGCTTTGGATCGCAACATCGGCGGGAGACCTCAAGATTTGTTTTCGGCGGCCGTACCGACCCGTCGCCAGCGCGCGTCGATCGCGCAACCGATACACGCCAGCACGCCATACCAGGCGACAAACAGCCCCCACTGCTGCAATGTCGGCCGGCCCAATGCCCACAGGCCTGTGATTATGCCCGCGAGCATCACGAGGTACCAGTAAATGGCGGTACGCCGATGACCAGTGCCGGAGCGCACCATGCGCTGATAGTAATGCTCCCGGTGCGCCTGCCAGAACTTTTCCCCGCGTAACAAACGTCTCGCAAGTGTTACAGATGCATCAGCAATAAAGGGCGAGAACACCATCGCCGGAAACCAGATCGGCCATACCCCGCCTCGCCAGCCCCAGTAGCCGAGCGCGCCCGCCATGAAGCCGAGCGGAATCGAGCCCGCGTCGCCCAGAAACAGCTTCGCCGGATGGAAATTCAGCAGCAGGAAGCCGAATGCGGCGCCCGCAATCGCCGCGCCGCCCACGGCGAGATCCGGCGCCGGCTGCACGCCGGCCAGCGCGGCCGCGGCGTAGGCGCCGAATCCGAACAGCGCCATGCCGCCGGCGAGACCGTCCGCGCCATCCATGAAGTTGTACAGATTGGTCAGCCAGACCATCCCGAAACCGACGCCGGCAAGGAGCCACCATGGTGCGGCGGCCGGATAGACGACGATCAGCGCGACGACCGCGACAAGGTGCGCGGTGAACCGGACCCGCGCCGGCAACCCACGCCGATCGTCGAGCTGCGACAGCGCGGCCAGCCCCGTGGCGGCAACGGCAACCAGCCACATCGACGGCGCGAGCCACAGCATCGCGATCACGCACACAGGCACGATGCCCCAGCCGCCAACACGCGGCGTCGGCAGCGTGTGCAGCGAACGATCGTTCGGAATGTCGGTTGCGAGTCGCCAGGCCAGCCCGGTGGCGAGCAGCGTCCGCAGGACGAGCGTTGTGGCGACGGCGGCGGCCAGAGCCACTCCGGTCGCCATGAGCCACGTGATAATCGCGGGATGCATATTGTCTATTTCTGTTTGTCGCGCGAACGATACCACGCGGCGGTCGCTTCGAGGCCCTGCCGCGTCGTATGAGGTGGTTGCCAGTCAAGCACGCGCTTCATGCGGCCGGCATCGAGCTGCAGGCTGCCTGTCAGGCGATCAACGGCGGCGCTGCGGCCGGTCAGCCTGCCGAGCGCGAGCAGCACCGTGACGGGTACCGGGAACAGCCGCGCCGGCCGGCCGAGCGCGTCGCCGACCATCCGCAGCAATCCGGCGACCGACGGCGCATCGTCGTCGGCGACATGAAAGCATTCGCCCGCGGCCCTCGGGTCGATTGCGCAACGCAGCAGCGCGTCCGCGAGATTGTCGACGTAAACGAGGCTGCGACGGGCGGCGATCGCGCCCAGCGGAAGCGGCAGTCCGCGCGACACGACGTCCATCATCTTCAGGAAGTTCGCTCGCACGCCGGGGCCGTAGACGAGCGGTGGACGGACGATGACCACATCGACACCCGCGTGCAACCCGAATTGCGCGAGTGCCTGTTCCGCGCGCAATTTCGAACGTCCGTATGGATCCTCGGGCGCAGGCGTGACGTCTTCCGCGAGCGGTACACCGCGATCGCCCTCGGCGACCGCCTTGATGCTGCTGGCGAACACGAAACGGCGGGCGCCGTGCGCGTGCGCGGCCTCGGCCACGCGCAGCGTCCCCGCAACGTTGGTCGCCTCGAACGCGGCATCCGGATCGGGCGACTCGTCGCGCATCACGTGGACGCGCGCAGCCAGATGGATCACGCAATCTGCTTCGAGATCGGCCGGCCACGCGTCCACGAGCCCGGCGAAATCCGGTGCGTCATGTACCCATTCGCGCACCCCGGCGACACACCCGCCGGGACGGCGCACCAGCGCCGTGACCGTATGTCCTGCCGCGAGCGCCAGCCGGCAGACCGCGCGGCCGACGAAGCCGTTGGCGCCCGTCACGACGATGCGGGTCACCAGAGCCTCCAGCCGAAGCGATTGTAGAACTTGAACGCCGACGCCGCGAACATGCGGATGTGTGCGAAGCCCTTGCGTGACGCGCCGCCGCCGTGGTGGATCACGCGCGCCAGCGGCACATAGACGGTGCGCGCGCACTGGCCGGTCCGCAAGCTGAGATCGTAATCCTCAAAGTACAGGAAATAGCGCGGATCGAAGCCCTGCAGACGTGCGAGCACGTCGGTACGGAACAGCATGAAGCAGCCGCTGACGATCGGCGGATCCCACACGACGTCCGTTTCGTTGATGCTGTCGCGCATCTCGTAGCTGGCCAGCCGCCGCTCGAACGGCTGGCGCAGAGGCGACGGCAGGAAGCCCCTGACCAGGAGATCCACCAACGCCGGATAGCGGCGGCACAGATACTGGATCCGGCCCGAATCGTCGCCGATGCGCGGCGTCAGCAAGCCTGCTTCGGGATGCGTATCGAGAAAGTCGAGCGCCTGCACGAGCGCATCCGGCTCGAGGTCGATGTCGGGGTTCAGGATCAGGTGATAGCGACTACGCGCCGCTTCGATCGCGAGGTTGTGCCCGCGCCCGTAGCCGACGTTGCCGTGACCGGACAGCACGCCGTACCCGATGCCGGCCTGCTCGAACGCGGCACGATCCGCCGCGAGGTCCGGCAAGCCGCCGTTATCGACCACGCACACGCTGATCGCGCTGGCACCGCGCACGGTCCGGAGACGCGCACATGCCGCGCGGAGACTGGAGAACGTACGCGCGAGGAGCGCCTCGTCCGGGTGGTACGTCACGATGGAAATCGACAGGATTTCGTCGACGGGATGCGGAGCGTGATTGACTGCTTGCGGATGAGATGTCACGTGCTGACTATCGTTAACATTTGGCGCGAGGGGAATCCGTCAGTGTGCGCAGCGATGCCTGCGCACACAAACTGGATTGCCATTTGTAGCAATTATGCCGTGGCGGCGGGCGCCACGGGCGTCCTGGCCGGAAAAAGGGCCGCAATACAGGCGTGTGCGGCCCCGCCCCGGCCGGCTCCGAAACGCCAAATGCTTCTGTATATAATGCGTCACCTCGATACGCATCCGCCAGTTGCACCCTATGTTTGATATTTCGGTGATTCTCAACGCTCACAATGAGGGCGGCATCATCAACCGGACGCTCCGGTCCCTCGCTGAAGCGGCAGACTTCGCAAGAGCCCGCGGTATCACCCTGGAAATTGTCGTCGTCCTTGACAACCCGAACGAAGCGACCCGCTCTGTCATCGCGTCGGCCGACCTTTCCAGTTTCGACGGAGTCCAGACGATCGAGGTATCGAACCGCTCGCTGGGTCTTAGCAGAAACTCCGGTTGCGAGATCGCGCAAGGCGAATATTTCGCCACGGCCGATGCCGACGATCTCGTATCGTTCAACTTCTTCGTCGAAGCGCTGGCCGCGGCGAAGCAGTACGGCAACGATGCGCTACTGTTCCCGCAGTACCTGATCGCATTCGGTTCGATGTACTTCATTACCGAATATGGCGAAGCGGACCTGATGCCGTTCCTGCTCGCGGACATCCATCCGTACGTGTCGCGCGTGTTCTTCCACCGCTCGACGTTCGATCGCCTCAAGTATGTGCACTGCGATACGCAGCGCGGCCACGCATTCGAGGACTGGCACTTCAATTCGTGCGCGATCGCGCTCGGGATGAAGGCACACTACATCCCCGACACTGTTCTTTACTATCGCCAGCGCCAGCAGAGCATCATGGCTGCCGCGCGCAGCCTGAACGTCGAGCTCGAAACGCCGGATACCGACCTGTTCGACCCGGCCGTTTACCTGCGTGTGTTCGCGGACGACTACCGTGCGTACCGCGCCGGCGAACGCATGTTGCCACCGTGGTACGACGTCAAGCAGAAATTCCTCGGCAGCCGGCTGCTGTCGGACATGACGGAGGCTGCCAACCGGATCGACCCGGCTGTCGACACGCTGGCGCTGCGGCACGGCAGCCAGACGAGCGCGATGTGGTCGACACCCGAACCGTCGGCGGTCTACTACGAGATGTGCGAGGCCATTCGCGACGCCGGCCCGATCACGGACGTATTCCTGATCCCGTTCCTGCCCGCGGGCGGCGCGGAGCGCTACATCCTCGACGTGATGAACGGCCTGCTGGCATGCGGCGCGTCGAAGCGTATCCTCGTGGTTTCCGGCGAGCCGATGGAAAAGCACGCGTGGTTGTCGCGGCTGCCCGACGCGGCGATCTTCGTCGACGTCGCAGTGCTCGGCAAGAAGCTCGAGGACCGCCAGCGCGATCGTATCACCGCACGCCTGATTCGCGCCGCGGCGCCCGACGCCCGTCTGCACATTCGCGCATGCGTGTTTTCCCATCGCATGCTGAGCCGCCATTTCGCGCAGTTCAGCGGGCGCGACGTCACGTACTACCGGTTCTGCGACACGCGTGTCTACGAAGACAACGTATCAATCATCTCCGGCGGCGCGGTGGAGTTCCTGACGAACAACATCCAGCACATCACGCGGATCGTCACCGACAACGAACAAACGGTCGTCGACGACGAATTCATCTTCGGCGCCAGCGCGTCCCGCTGGAACAACCTCCCCGCGCTGCTGCACGGCGTCAAGGAACCGACGCTCCACGCGACGCCGCGTCGTCGCCTGCTGTGGGCGTCGCGGCTGGATGGCCAGAAGCGGCCGCAACTGGCCGTCGCACTGTCGAAGTACTTCGCGCAGAGCGGTTCCGGCATCACACTCGACCTGTACGGCGGCATCACGCCGGGGTTCGACGTCGACCTGGCCGACGCAAACTATAAGGGGCCGTTTTCGGCGTTTGCGGATCTTCCGCTACACGAATACGATGCGCTCGTCTATACGTCATGGTTCGATGGACTGCCGAACGTCATTCTCGAAGCGATGGGGTCGGGGCTCCCGGTCATCGCACCGAACATCGGCGGTATCGGCGAAGCCGTGCTCGACGGCGAGACCGGCATCCTCATCGAGGCATCGAACGACCTCGACGAAGCTGTCGACGCGTATCGCGATGCCATCGAGCGCCTTTACGCCCAACCCGATTTGCTCGGAGCGCTGTCGAAGCGCGCGTCCGACTACGTTCACGACAAGCATGGCGACGCGCAGTACGTCGCGAACATTCAGCGAATATTCGGTATGAATGCCTCCCATCACGAATCCCACGAGCCCGCACCGGCATCCGCCGGCCAGACCGCCGCATCCGCGGAAAACCAGGAAGAACTGCGTCGCTTGAGGCGGGAACTCGCGGACGCACGCGCGAAGCTGCTCGTCCACGCACGTGAAGCCGACGTCCTCAGGAGCGAGTCGGTCGAACTGCGGCAATACGCGAACCAGTGGGTCGCGTTTCAGCGCGCCCGCATTTTCATCATCTATCGCGCGTATCTTCGCCTGCACCGGATTCCCGTGCTGGGCCCGCTGCTGCGGGCGATCATGCGGCCGTTTACCGGGAGGAAGTAACTGCGGCACGGCACCGGCCGACGGGCAAACCGTCAGGCCGGGCGCGCGTGCAACGCGCGCTCCACACTCCGGTCAGTCGTGCTGCGCCCGCCCGTACGCCACCATCACGCCGGGCTCTACATACCCGAGCAGACCCGCGTAGGTTTCGGCGCTCGTCCACACGATGCGATCGAAGTACGAATTGAATTCCCGCAGGAAATTGAGCACCGGTAGCGGCGCGTCCACCGCGACGACCATCTCGCATCGCCGCCCCTGCCGCCACACTTCCTTCAGTTGTTCGATCGACGGTATCGACTTCGCGTCGCTCGAAAAACGCGTGACCGGCCCGGTTCGGTCGCGTCCTTCGCAAAGCCACCTGCCGGCAAACTGCCGCCGGACGATATTGGTCCGCCTGAACTGGCCAACGCTGTCCGACGAGGTAACGGAGCGCGTATGAATCCGGTGCCGATAGAGTGGTTCATGCAGATACCGGAAATTGCCGAACTCCGCGATCTTCAGCGCCAGCTCCCAGTCCTGGATGCCTGAATAGGCATCGACCGATCCGCCCGCCTGCAGATACGCGCTGCGCCGAATCACCTTCAGGTGCGACGCTACCATGCCGTCGAGCAGGTCGCCCCTGATGCTCGCGTCGTTCCGGAACGCGATGCCGGGATAACCGCCATAGTCCGCACGCCGGATTTCGTCGCCACTTTCGTCGATGTCGAACCGGTCGGTGAACAGGTAATCGCACGGCTGCCCCTGCGCCAGTACCTGTGCGACGCGGGACAGCGCGCCGGGCGCCAGCGCGTCGTCGCAATCGACGAATGCAACATATTCTCCAGCCGCCTGTTCGACTGCTTCGTTCTGCGTGCGCGAAATACCCCTGTTTTCGCCGTTGAGGACGATTCGCACGTTCGGATGACTGCCCTGCAACGCATGCAGCAGTGAGGTCGTGCGTGCATCGGGAGAACAGTCGTCGACACAGATGATCTCGAATGCGACGTCCTGCTGCTCGATCACGGACAGTAGGCAGCCGTCGATGTAGTCGAAGTGGTTGTATGCCGGGATCACGACGCTGATCAGCGGTGTCGCCGACACTGGCATTTTCGCAATGGCGGCCTGCAGGCGCGCCAGCTTCCGCGCAAGCAGATCCGCGGGAGCGGCCGGCGACGTGGCAGCCCCCGATCCGGTTTCATGCGCATGGCCGCGCAACTGTGCGATTTCCTCGACGTACGCCGGGTGCTTTCGATAGAAATTCTCGAACCAGTCGACCGCAGACTCAAAAAACGCCGGTTCGCGGGCGGACACCATCGCGTCGATCTTGGCCGCAGCATGCAGCCAGCTCTTGCCCATCTTCACGTACGACCGGCGCATGCTTTGCGCATGCTGCCGGTAAATCGCAATGTGCGCGTTGAGGTACGCCATGCGCGCGCCGCGCGCGCTCAGGCCGCACCAGAACAGCCAATCTTCCTTCGCGCGCGCGGACGTGTCGAACGGCGCGTCCATCAGCACCGTTCGGCGAAACAGCGCACAGTGGATCGGAATCGCGAAGCCGCGCTCCCATTTGTACAGAAAATCGGACAGGCTGAGCGACGAGTGCGCGATCGCTTCGTCGTTTTTCGAGAAGACCGAGCGTGTATCGTCGCACAACAGGAAGTTGGACACCGATACGTCAAGTGCATTGGCGACCTGGAAATGCGCAACCTGCAGGTCGAGCTTCGGCGGAACGACGATGTCGTCTGCATCCAGCAACTGCACGAATTCGCCCGTCGCGGCAGCGATACCCGTGTTGCGCGCGCCCGAAAGGCCCGCGTTCTGCTGCGAAATCACCCGCACCATGGGCGACAGCGCTTCGGCTGCACGCAGATGGCTATCGGTCCTGGGTGCCGTGCTACCGTCATCGACAACGATGATCTCCAGCGGCCCGCGATACGCATCGAGCACCGACGAGATCGATTCATTCAGATACTGCGCCTGATTGAAACAGGGGATTACCACCGATACGAGCGGCAACGACGAATCTCGCGAGTCGTCAGCGCCCGATTCTTTCCGGTCAGCTCCCATAACCTTCCAACTCCTTGACATGCTCGACGAATCGCTGCCACGTATGGCGCCCGTCGATCAGCTCGACGAGCGCGCGGGCGCGCGCTTCGGCTTCCTGCGAATTCGAAATGACCAACTCCATCGCCGCGCGATAATCCGCGACCTCCGGCTTCTCCGACAGCGGATATCCGGTCGAATCGGATATCAGTTCGCCAACACCACCCACCGACGGCGCGATGATCGGCATGCCCAGCGCCCCGATCTCGAGCAGGATGTTCGGCATGCCTTCCCACTTCGACGTGAAGATGAAGCCCGTGTACGCTCGTTCGCGCACGAGTTCCTCCGGGGACGTGAACGGCCCCATCAGATGCAGATTCGCGAGATCGGGGAGTTGCTCGCTGACGTTCACAACCGCTTGGCCATAGACGTAGAAATCAATATGCGGGCATGCCCGCACGAGCGCCAACAGCAGGTCGACACGTTTCTCCTTGTCGAGTCGCCCGGCCCACAGAAATGCCGGGCGCTGCCCCGCCAGATCCTGCCCGCGGCTCGCGATGCGCGCTAACGCGCGCGTCTTCCAGCCGTCGGTCGCCATGCGGCTGGGGTTGTACACGGCACGCAGCTTGTCACCCTGCTGCCCGAGGTTGTATTCGGCGCGCGCATCGGTCACGAAGCGCTGGTTGTCGGACAGCAGCGCGGTCAGCGCCGGCAGCCCCGGCTGAAGGAAATAAGCGGCGTAGCCGATCTTGCTCTTGCCGTCCTCGGCGAACTGGAACGCAAAAATGCTGGCGAACAGACGCGTGATTTCCTGGAGCCGGCTTCCCTGCGAGATGACCGCGTTCCACGCGACTTCGCTATTGATGTTGTGGAACACGGCGGGCCGGATTGCCAGCAGCATGTCATACAGGAGCGCCTGCTTCAGCGCGTACGAATCGTCTTCGGTGAAATCGCGCAGAACGACTACATGCACGCCATCGATCCGCGCGACGCGCTCGTCGACCAGGTCGCGATCGGCGACGACGACCAGGACCTGACGATCGGGATGGATCTCGCGCAGCGCTCTGGAGAAATTGAGCGCGACATTCTCTGCGCCCCCCGTTCCGAGAAACGGCACCGCAATGACGTGGCTGACGTTTCGCACGCCCCGCTGCGCGAGGTCGAGCAGCAGGTGCTGCAGGCGCGATTCGCGAGCGTGATCGAGCAACTTTTCGCGCCGGACCGCCGAGCGCAACGCCTGACGAATCGACTTGCCTTGACGCAACGACGTGATAACCGGCGAAATGGCCTTGCGAACGCGCCACTTCGCCTCCTGGCTCACCGGCAGGCGATGGTAGACGCGTTGTGCAAAGTACAGAAGATGCTGGTATCGCGGCATGGTTAGATATCTTGAATCATTCGCTGATAGGCTATCGGCTCAGGCGCCGGTACAGATTATCCGCCTTGCCCCAGATGGTTCCCCTGACACGATCGAGTTCCGTCTGCGCGTCGGCCAGGCTGGCGGTGAGCCGCTCTTCCCGCTCGGCCGCGGCGCGCAGCGCCGCTTTCGCGTGTTCGAGTTCCGTGGCAATTTGCTCGCGCTCGGTACGCGCCTGATCCAGTTCGGCAAGCGCGCGGTCACGTTCGCCGCGAATCATCAGTTGAAACGTCGCGGCGTCTTCGGGCGCATGCGCTGAACCAGGGTACTCGCCCTCTAGCCGCGACAGGCGCTCTCGAACGGCGGCAAAAGCTTGCGGCGACCAGCCAGATGCGAGTCTCGTCACGAACGCGGTCAGTTCGCTGTTGAAGAACAGATGCGGCGGAATCCTGAACGTGTCCTCATGACGGTCGTACACGCGCAGCATCTCGATCAGTTCCAGAAACCGCCGCCAGTCGCCGTCGATTTCGAAGAAGCGCCCGACGAACGACTCCATGCTCTTGCGCAGCAAGTCGAAGCGCTCGATCCGCGCGAGGTAAGGATGCACGACACCGCCGGAGATGTCCGCATACTCCCACATCAGCGCATCGCGATTGCGGTGCGTGATGTTGCCGCCATGCGCACGGTAAAGCAGAAGTGCGTCTTTCATCACATGAAATCGTGCACCGCCGGCGAGCGAACGCAACCAGAAATCCCAGTCCGGCGAGTAAGTCAGATCCTCCCGAAAAAAACCGATTCGATCGTGCATGGACTTCCTGACCAGCACGGTCGAATGGCACAGGTGGTTTTCCCACACCCAGCTGTCGGGCGCATTGAGGTCGAGATCCTGATTGAACCACGGCGCATAAAAGCATTTGTCGACGTCGACCGGCTGGCTCGACGCATCGATTTCCGCCATGAAGCTGCCGCAGATGTCGACATCCGGATGGGTGTCCATGAACGCGACCTGCGCCGCCAGCTTCTCGGGCACGAACACGTCATCGGAATCCAGGCTCGCGATGAATTCACCGGATGCGAGACGCAGCGCCGTGTTGTACGCCGCGCACGCGCCCTGATTCCGCTCCTGACGCACCGCGCGAATCCGCGGGTCGTCGAACTGCTGGATGACCTCCCAGGAATCGTCGGTCGAGCAGTCGTCGACTATGATCAGCTCCCATGACGCGTACGTCTGGGACAGTACCGACCGAATCGTCTCCCCGATGAATCTGCCGTAGTTGTAAGACGTCGTGAGAATGCTGACACGCGGCCGCGATTCCCCGGTCGAATAATTATTGTTTGCCATTGCAGATGTATTGAATGATGTCGACGATGCGATTCGCGCCGTCCTCCCCGAGTTCGCCGTACAGCGGCAGCGCCAGCACTTCGCGGGACACGCGCGTCGCAACCGGCAGGCGGCCGGGATCAGCGCTCGGCAGGGCGCGATAGCAATTGTGCTCGCTGCAAAGCGGGTAGAAATAGCGCCGCGAAATCACGTTGAACTGCTTCAGCGTGTCGTACAGTTGGTCGCGCGACACGCCGCATGCCTGCGGATTCACGCGCACGATGAAGTACTGCATGCTGTGGCCGACGTTCGGCGGCAGCCGGAAGCACGTGATGCCGGGAATCTCGTCCAGGCGGCTCAGATAGACCTGTGCCACGCGCTGCCGCGCGGCGTGCTCCGCATCGTAATGGGCGAGATTGACGAGCCCCAGTGCCGCCTGCACTTCGTTCATCTTGCCGTTGGTACCCGGCATGATGACTTCGGTTTCGTTCAAGATTCCGAAATTCTTCAGCAAATCGACGCGCCGCTTCGTCGCTTCGTCCGCCATCGCCAGCCCACCGCCCTCGGCCGAGTGAAACAGCTTCGTCGCATGGAAGCTGTACATCGTCGCGTCGCCGAACTCGGCGACCGGCTTGCCGTCGATTTCCGTACCGAACGCGTGCGCGCCGTCGTAGAGCACCTTGACGCCATACTGCTCGCGGATGCGCTCGAACGCCTTCACGTCGCACGGCATCCCGTACACGTGCACGCCGAGCACACCCGTCGTGCGCGGCGTGATCAGCGCTTCGGCCACGGCCGGATCGATGGTCAGCGTATCCTCGTCGATATCGCAGAACACCGGCGTCACGTTGTTCCAGTGCAGCACATGCGGCGTTGCGGGAAACGTGAACGGGGTCGTGATGACCTCACCGGCGAGCCGCAGCGCCTGGCAGGCGACGAGCAGCGCACTCGTCCCATTGTTGAACAGCGAGAAGTGGCGGGCGCCGAGCCGCTTCGCGAGCGCTGCCTCCAGCGCGACGTGCTTCGCACCGCCGTTGGTCAGCCACGCGCTGTCCCAGATGTCTTCCAGTTGCGATGTAAATTCGCCGAGCGGCGGCAACATCGGTCTCGTCACATAGATCGGATTGGCGAAACCATCCGGCTTCTGTCTCATAGGGCGCTCCTGATTGATTCCTCGTGCGAATCCGCACGCCGGCCCCGGCGCCGGATCCACTGCCGGCCAACGCTGCGTCAGGCCACCGTCTTCGACAACAGACGCGTCTGAACCTTGTTGTCGAAATGCACGGCGCCATACAGCGGCAGGTAGGTGCCGCGCGAGACATTGAACTGCACGGCGATCGGCACATGATCGCACGTGTCGACCTGGCCGATGCTCAGGTCAGTCGGCACCGAAGTCGCCGCACTGATACTGTAGTCACCTCCGCGCAGCGATACCTTGAACGTCCAGTCGACCACGTGGACTTCGCCCGCGTGCAGGTCGTACAAATGCGCATGTTCGAGACCGGTGTCCGAGTACGCGATATCGAACCCGTTCTTGTCGCGCAGGTGATAGCCGAAAGCGAGCAGCGGCAGATCCTCCTCGATGCTCACGACCATTCTCAGCGTCACGGTGTCGCCGTACGTGACCTGGCGTGTCGCGCGGCCCTGTTCGTTCAGCAATTGCACGTTGACGAAGCTCGCGCGTCCATTACGGATCCGCTGGAACGCCGCCTGTTTCTGGAACTCGTCCGCGCCATCGTTGAGGTCGGCATCGAGCTCGGCGATCTGCGCCGCGGGTGCATCGGCGTCCTCGATCACGTGCTGCTTCTTGCGGACGTAGGACGAGTAATACGACTCGATCACGTGGTCCGTCGAACCGACGGCCAGCATGTTGCCGTGATCGAGCAGGATCGCCCGGTCGCACAGCGCCTTCACCGAGCCCGGATCGTGGCTGACGAACAGCAGCGTCGTGCCGCGATCCATCAGCTTCTTCATCACTGCCATGCACTTCGCCTGAAACAGCGCGTCGCCGACCGACAGCGCTTCATCGACGATCAGGATGTCCGGGTTGACGTGGATCGCGACCGAGAACGCCAGACGCACGTACATACCCGACGAATAGGTTTTCAACGGCTGGTTGACGAAATCACCGATCTCGGAGAAATCGACGATCGCCGGATATTTCTCTTCCAGTTCCTCCTCGCTCATCCCAAGAATCTGGCCGTACAGCATCACGTTCTCGCGACCGGTGAATTCGGGGTTGAAGCCCGACCCGAGTTCGAGCAGCGCGGCGACCTTGCCGTTCGTTTCGACGTTGCCGGCGCTCGGCGCGAGCGTCCCCGAGATCACCTGGAGCAGCGTGGACTTTCCGGAGCCGTTGTGACCGACGATTCCGACCGTTTCGCCCCGTGCGATGTCGAACGAAATGTCACGTAGCGCCCAGAACTCGCGGTAATACTGCTTGCGGGAGCCGAACAACATCTGCAACAGGCGGGCCCGCGGGCTATCGTAAATATGAAAGACCTTGCTCAAATCCTTCACGCTGACTGCGAGATCAGAGGACATCTGCGAATCCTTTCCTCGTGCGATTAAACCATTGGTAGCCCAGCGCCGCGACACCGATACTGACGACCATCATCAACAACACACCGGTCCAGCTTGGCACGGTCCCAAAGATCACGACGTTTCGGCTTTGCTCGATGACGAACGCGAGCGGATTCATGCCGACGATACGCTGGTAATGGGCCGGCAGCGAGCTCACCGGATAGAACACCGGCGTGAGGAACATCAGCACCGTCGTCACGAGCCCGATCGACTGGCCGATGTCCTGGATGAATACGCCCAGCGAAGCGAGGAACCAGCAAACGCCGAGGGTAAACAGGATGAACGGCAACACGATCAGCGGGAAATACAGGATCGTCGCATGCACGGGAAAACCCAGCACGACCATCGCGAGCACCAGCACGCAAAAGCTGATCCCGGCATGGAACAACGCGACGAGCAGCGCGACGACCGGCAGCACCTCGAGCGGAAACACGACCTTCTTCACGTAGTTCGCGTTACTGATGATGAGCGACGGCGCACGGTTCACCGCTTCCGAAAACACCTGAAACATGATCATCCCGACGAACAGCACGACGGCGAATTCGGTCTTCGAATCGGAGCCGGTGTTCCAGCGCGCCTTGAAGATCACGCTGAACACGAACGTGTAGACGGTCAGCAGCAGCAGCGGGTTGAAGAACGACCAGAGCAGGCCGAGCACCGAGCCGCGATACCGGCCGACCACCTCGCGGCGCGCCATTTGGAGAATCAGGCGGCGATGCCGCCAGATAGGAAGTGATGGTTGGATGAGTTCCCGCATGACAATCTCTAGCTAAGCCATACCGCATACACGACGCGGCATGAATTGTGATGTGCGCCGCCCGAACCGGGCGGCATCAGGCATCGAACAGTTCCGCGAGGACGAGTGCAAGCCCGTCCGACCACTGCGGTCGATGCAATCCGAAACGCTCGTCGAACCGCGTGTTGTCGAGCACCGAAAAGGTCGGACGCGCGGTCTTCGCCGGATACTCGGCCGCGGGAATCGGCTTCACCTCCCGGATCGCCAGATCGATCTGTGGGGACAGTCTTCTGGCGCCGGCAAAAATGGCTTTGGCGAACGCGTGCCAGGTCGTCTCGCCCTGCGCCGTCATGTGGTACAGGCCGCTCGTGAACGATCCCGCCCGACGCTCGGCAAGCGCTTTTGCCGCAGCGTGCGCGGTCAGATCGGCGATCATGCGCGCGCTCGTCGGCGCGCCGAACTGATCGCTGACGACGGACAGCGCCTCGCGATTCGCACCCAGCCGGAGCATCGTGCGCAGGAAATTCTGCCCGCGCGAGGCGTACACCCATGACGTACGGAACACGAGCCAGTCTCCGCCGGCATCGGCGATGGCCTGTTCGCCTGCCAACTTGCTCGCGCCGTAGACGTTCAGCGGGCACACCGCGTCGCTTTCGACATACGGTGTCCGCTTGCTTCCGTCGAACACATAGTCAGTCGAGAAATGGATCAGCAATGCGCCGCGCTCGCGTGCCGCCTGCGCGAGCGAGCCCACCGCATCGCGATTGACCGCGAAAGCGGCTTCGGGCTCGTCCTCGGCACGATCCACAGCCGTATAGGCGGCCGCATTGACCACGAGATCGGGCGCGAGCGTGTCGACGTATGCGTCGACGGCAGCCGCGTCGCCGAGATCGACGACGTGGCGAGTCGCTGCGACCACCTCACCCAGCGGCTGCAGCGCGCGGACGAGCTCCCACCCGACCTGCCCGTTCGCCCCGGTCACGAGAATCCTCATGCGTAGGTCTCCAGATCCGCCAAAACGGTACCGGCGAGATCTTTCGGCGCGACCACCGGATCCCGGTCGAGCGGCCAGTCGATGGCGACCTGCGCATCATTCCACAGCAGCACGCGTTCGAATTCGGGGTACCAGAAATCGGTCGTCTTGTACTGAAACGTCGCTGTCTCGGACATCACCAGGAAGCCGTGCGCGAATCCGGCTGGCACCCACATCTGAAGGTGGTTTTCCGCGGACAGTACGCTGCCGACCCATTTTCCGAACGTCGGCGACGAACGGCGCAGGTCGACGGCAACGTCGAAAACTTCGCCTTCGACGACGCGGACCAGCTTGCCCTGCGCATGGCTGATCTGATAGTGCATCCCGCGAAGCACCGATTTACCGGAGCGCGACTCGTTGTCCTGAACGAACTCGACATCCGCAACCTGCTCTCGGAATTCCCGCTGATTGAAGCTCTCGAAGAAGTACCCGCGAGCATCGCCGAAGACCTTCGGCTCGATCAGCTTGACGTCTGGAATTGCCGTGGAAGTTACCGTGATTGCCATAGGATCTTGTCCGTCAGTAGGTTCTTCAGATATTGCCCGTACCCGTTCTTGGCGAGCGGCGCGGCGAGTTCCAAGAGGCGCTCGGCGTCGATCCAGCCCAGTCGGTATGCAATTTCCTCCGGACACGCGACCACGAGGCCCTGGCGCTTCTGCAAGGTCGCAATGAATGCCGCAGCCTCCATCAGCGAATCGTGCGTGCCCGTATCGAGCCACGCATAACCGCGCCCCATGATCTCCACCTGCAGCTTGCCCGCCGCGAGATAACGGGAATTGACGTCGGTGATTTCGAGTTCGCCGCGCGCCGACGGCTTGATGTCGGCCGCAATGTCGCACACATCGTTGTCGTAGAAATACAGGCCGGTCACGGCGTAGCGCGAGCGCGGCTGGAGCGGCTTTTCCTCGATCGACAGCGCGCGCATCTGGTCGTCGAATTCGACAATGCCGTAACGCTCCGGGTCCTGCACATGATAGGCAAACACGGTGGCGCTTTCGGTGCGCGCGTTGGCCGCGAGCAACTGCTTGGCGAGATCGTTGCCGTGGAAGATGTTGTCGCCGAGCACGAGCGCGCTCGGATCGTTGCCGATGAAGTCCCGCCCAATGATGAACGCCTGCGCGAGCCCGTCCGGCGACGGCTGGACCGCGTACTGCAGGTTCATCCCCCACTTCGAGCCATCGCCCAGCAATGCCTGGAAGCGCGGCGTATCCGCTGGCGTCGAAATGACCAGCACGTCGCGAATGCCCGCGAGCATCAGCGTCGAAAGCGGGTAGTAAATCATCGGCTTGTCGTACACCGGGAGCAACTGCTTCGACACCGAGTAGGTAATCGGATACAGTCGCGTGCCCGAGCCGCCGGCGAGGATTATGCCTTTGCGTGCCATCGATCAAGCCCTCACGTGCGTTGCGCGTAATTGGTTTCGACCCACCTGCGGTAATCGCCCGACGCGACTTCGTCCACCCATGGCTGGTTCTCGAGGTACCAGCGTACGGTCTTCGCGAGCCCCGTCTCGAACGTCTCCGCGGGCTTCCAGCCGAGCTCGCGCTCGAGCTTGCGCGCATCGATCGCGTAACGGCGGTCGTGGCCCGGGCGGTCCTTCACATAGGTGATCTGCTCGCGATACGAACCCGCCGCCTTCGGCCGCGCCGCGTCGAGCAGATCGCACAGCGTATGCACGACATCGAGATTCTTCTTCTCGTTCCAGCCGCCGATGTTGTACGTCTCGCCCGGCACGCCGCGCGCAAGCACTTCGCGGATCGCGCTGCAGTGGTCGCCGACGTACAGCCAGTCGCGCACGTTCTGGCCATCGCCGTAGACCGGCAACGGCTTGCCCGCGAGTGCATTCGCGATCATCAGCGGAATCAGCTTCTCCGGAAACTGATACGGGCCGTAATTGTTCGAGCAGTTCGTCGTGAGTGTCGGCAGGCCATACGTATGGTGATACGCACGCACCAGATGATCGGAACCAGCCTTCGTCGCCGAATAGGGGCTGTTCGGTGCGTACGGAGTCGTCTCCGAGAATTGCGGATCGGTCGCTGACAGCGATCCGAACACCTCGTCGGTCGACACGTGCAAGAAGCGGAATTCCACCTTCTCCACGTCGCTCAACCCGTTCCAGTGCGTGCGTGCCGCCTCGAGCAGCGTGAACGTGCCGACGACGTTGGTCTGCACGAAATCGGCCGGCCCGTGGATCGAGCGGTCGACGTGGCTTTCAGCGGCAAAGTGGATCACGGCCCGCGGCTTGTACTCGGCGAACAGCGCATCAAGTGCTGCGCGATCGCAAATGTCGACCCGGGCGAACACATGATCCGGGCTTCCGTCCAGTGGTGCCAGCGTCCGCAGGTTGCCTGCATAGGTCAGCTTGTCGACATTGAGCACGGCCTCACCAGAAGCAGCCATCCAGTCGAGTACGAAATTGGCACCGATAAAACCCGCGCCGCCGGTAACCAGGATCATGAAGCTTCCTCTAGTAATAGTGTGCGGCGCGCCTGGCAGGCGCTCGTCGCACTTCTTGTCATGTCACAGTGGCCAAGTCTCGGCCGATCAGGCCCGGCATTTTAACCGGTCGCCATGACCGGCAAAGTCACGAGATGTTAATTTCGGAGCGAAAATGTCAATTATAGGAATCCAGTCGACGTCAATTCCACGCTGCTAACAACTTGATACAGCGCCCCGGCCCTTTGCGTCACGAAAAATCGCATGCCTCACGGACGGCCCGATGCGGAACGACCTTTGCATTACGCCTGTGTTTATGCGACTTTTTTCTCAGTTCACCCGATTCCTCACGATCCGACCCTCATGCATTCGACCCCCATCGCCATCGGCGACATCCAGGGCTGTCATTCCGCTCTCCAGTCGCTGCTCGACAAGCTGTCCCCACCTGCCGACACCCCGCTCTGGATCGCCGGCGACGTCGTCAACCGCGGGCCCGGCTCCCTTGCCGCCCTGCGCGCCGTTGTCGACCTCGGCCCGCGCGCGACCGTCGTGCTCGGCAATCACGACCTCCACCTGCTTGCGGTCTCCGCCGGCCTGCGCACCGAGCGCCCGGGCGACACCATCGGCGAAATCCTCGACGCCCCCGACGCCGACGCGCTGCTCGACTGGGTCCGCCACCGCCCGTTCGTGCATGCGGAAAACGGAATGCTGCTCGTGCATGCGGGCGTGCTGCCGCAGTGGGACACCACGCTAGTGCTCGAACTCGCCGACGAACTCCAGCGCGCGCTGCGCGCGCCCGACTGGCGCGACACGCTGCAGCAGTTGTACGGCAACGAGCCGAATCAATGGAGTCCCAACCTGAAGAAACGCGACCGGATGCGCGTCGCGTTCAACGCATTCACGCGCGTGCGCTTCTGCACGCCCGACGGCGCGATGGAATTCAAGGCGAACGGCGGCCCCGACAGTGCGCCGCCCGGCTACCTGCCGTGGTTCGACGTACCGGGGCGCCGCACGGAGGACGTGACGGTCGTGTTCGGGCACTGGGCCGCGCTCGGCCTGATGCTGCGCGAGAACGTCGTCGCGCTCGATTCGGGATGTGTGTGGGGTAACCAGCTGTCGGCCGTGCGGCTGACGGCCGATCCGGCGCAGCGCACGGTCACGCAGGTGCAGTGCGAAGCATGCCGCTCACCGGGCGGAGAGTGACGAGAGATTGATTCGCGGGGCCGGAGGTGGATCGGCCCCAATGCGTCAGCCCTCTCGCCCCGGCACGGGCGCGTCGGCCGCCTCGTTCCCCGCTTCGCCGCCACCGACCTCGGTCGCCGGATACGCATGCTTCGCCAGTTCCGCGAGCGACTCGGCCGACGGCTTGCCGACCTTCTCCTGCAGCGTCGCGAGCGCGGCCGCGATCGCATCGCGCGCCGCGGCGGACGTCGCCCGCCGGTCGCCGCCCGGCGCGATCGGCTCGCACACGTAAAGATGCGCGACGATCGGGCCGCCGCGCAACACCATGTCGAGCGACTTGCCGAGCGCCAGCTCGCCCGTGTAGGCCGGCGCGACCGACTGCCGCCGCTGCGCGTCCTCGTACATCAGGCAGATCGGCTGCACCGCGCAGCCCGCCGATACCGCGGCCTGGAACAGGTTCGCATGGAACGGCAGCAGTTCCTGCCCGTCCGTCGTCGTGCCTTCCGGAAACACGCACATCAGCCCGCCGTTGCGCAGGCGCTCGGCCATTTCGTGCATGACCCGCATCGCCTCGGTGCGCTTCTCGCGCTGCAGGAACACGGTGTCGAGCTTCTCGGCGAGCCAGCCGACGACCGGCCATTGCCGCACCTCGGCCTTCGACACGAACGGCGTCGGCCGCCACGCGTTGATCGTGTAGATGTCGAGCCAGGACACGTGGTTGCCGACCACGAGCGCGCTCGCATCGAGCCGCGCGCCGTCGTTGTGGACGACGAGGCGCATCCCGCAGATCCGCAGCAGCTTGAGCGACCAGCGGCGCGTCATCTCGGCACGCCGCGCGGGCATGACGTGCGAAAAACGCAGCGCGACGATCGCCATGCCGCGCAACAGGTGAAAGACGAGACGCAGCTTGCGAAGGGCAATCATGGCGAAGGTCCGGCGTGGTTCAGGGGCGCTCGAACGCGATCTGTCCGGCGACGAGCGTCGTGCGCACGCAGGCGGGCAGTTCGTAGCCGAGGAACGGCGAGTTGTGGCCCTGGCTCTTCAGCGCACGCGGCTCGACGCGCCAGTGTGCGCGCGGGTCGAACACGCACAGGTCGGCCGCGCCGCCTTCGGCGAGTCGGCCGGCCGGCAGCTGCAGCACGTCGGCCGGCGCCGACGTGATGCGGCGCAGCGCCTGCGCGAGCGGCGTACGCGTCTCGTCCGCCCACTTCAGCGTCAGCGACAGCAGCAGCTCGAGCCCCGTCGCGCCCGGCGTCGCTTCGCCGAACGGCAGCAGCTTCTCGTCGTCGTCGACCGGCGTGTGGTCGGAGCAGATCGCGTCGATCGTCCCGTCGGCGAGCGCCACGCGAATCGCTTCGCGATCGCGCTCGCTGCGCAGCGGCGGATCGAGCCGGAACTGCGAATCGAAGTAGCCGATGTCGACATCGATCAGGTGCACGTGATTCACGCCGACGTCGCACGTCACGGGCAGCCCCTCGGCCTTCGCCGCGCGCACGAGTGCAAGGCCGGCCGCCGACGACAGCCGCGCGAGGTGCACGCGTGCGCCCGTCACGCGCATCAATTCGAAGATCGTGTGCAGCGCGATCGTCTCGGCCGCGACCGGCACGCCGGACAGCCCGAGCCGCGACGCAAGGGCGCCGCTCGCGGCAACGCCGCCACGGCCGATGAATGCGTCCTGCGGGCGCAGCCACGTGGTGTAGCCGTAGGTGCTCGCGTACTGCAGCGCACGCAGCAGCACCTGCGTGTCGCGCACCGGCACGTTGGCATGCGTGAAGCCGACGCAGCCGGACTCGGTCAGCGCGACCATCTCGGTGATCACTTCACCCTTGAGGCCGACCGTCAGCGCGCCGAGCGGATGCACGTTCGCCTGGTGGAGGTTGCGTGCGCGGAACTTGAGCATCTCGACGAGGCCCGGCTCGTCGAGCACGGGGTCGGTATCCGGCGGGCACACGAGGGTCGTGACGCCGCCCGCGACGGCCGCGGCCATCTCGGACGCGAGCGTCGCCTTGTGCTCGTAGCCCGGCTCGCGCAGCCGCGCGCACAGGTCGACGAGGCCGGGCGCGACGATCAGGCCCGATGCGTCGATGGTCTTCCCGGCGTTGAAACCGGCCGGCGCGGCGTTGCCGGTGTCGGCAATCGCGGCGATCTTGCCGTCCGCGACGAAAACGTCGGCCTGCCGTTCGGTGCCGGCGACCGGGTCGATCAGCGTGCCGCCTTTGATATGAATCTTCATGCGCTGTCTGTGAATGCGTTGAATGCGTTGAGTGCCTGGATCAGGATGCGCGAAAGCGGGCTCAGTCGCTGTTGCCGGCGACGATGCCCATCACCGCCATCCGCACGGCGATGCCGAACGTGACCTGGTTGAGGATCACCGACTGCGGGCCGTCGGCGACCTGCGAGTCGATCTCGACGCCGCGGTTCATCGGGCCGGGGTGCATCACGATCGCGTCGGGCGCGGCGAGCGCGAGGCGCTCGGGCGTCAGGCCCCAGGTCTTGAAGTACTCCTGCGCCGACGGCAGCAGCGCGCCGCTCATCCGCTCGTTCTGCAGGCGCAGCATGATGATCACGTCGACGCCCTTCAGCCCTTCGTCGAGGTTGTGGAACACCTTCACGCCCATCTGCTCGAGGCCGCCCGGCAGCAGCGTGCGCGGGCCGATCGCGCGCACTTCCGGCACGCCGAGCGTGGTGAGCGCGTGGATGTCGGAGCGCGCGACGCGCGAATGCAGGATGTCGCCGACGATCGCCACGCGCAGCTTCGTGAAGTCGCGCTTGTAGTGACGGATCGTGTACATGTCGAGCAGGCCCTGCGTCGGGTGCGCATGACGGCCGTCGCCTGCGTTGATCACGTGCACGTGCGGCGCGCAGTGCTCGGCGATCAGGTATGGCGCGCCGCTCGACGCGTGACGCACGACGAACAGGTCGGCATGCATCGCCGACAGGTTGTTGATCGTGTCGAGCAGTGATTCGCCCTTGCTCGTCGACGACGCATTGATGTTCAGGTTCAGCACGTCGGCCGACAGGCGCGTCGCGGCGATCTCGAAGGTCGTGCGGGTACGCGTCGAGTTCTCGAAGAACAGGTTGAACACGGACTTGCCGCGCAGCAGCGGCACCTTCTTCACTTCACGGTCCGTCACGCTGACGAACTGCTCGGCCGTATCGAGGATGTGATTGACGATCGAGCGCGGCAGGCCCTCGATCGACAGCAGGTGCTTCAGCTCGCCGTTTTTCGTGAGCTGCGGATTGCCCTTCAGGAAGCCGTAGCGGAACCGGTCGGGGCTCGCGACCGCAGCGGGATTGCCGGTGCGGCCAGTGGTGTCGGTGGTCATGGTGTGCGTGATTCCAACTATGCAAACGGGCCGCGGTGCAAACCAGCGGCCCGGGATACGGTTCGCGTGCCGCTCAGGCGCCGTGCGCCTCGACGCGCAGTGTGAACTGCGCGTCGTCGCGCGCGAGCACGAGCGTCGCGCCGGCCGGCACGTCGAGCGTGCCGCCCGCGAAGCGCGCGGCGACCGGCAGCTCGCGGCCGCCGCGATCGGCGAGCACCGCGAGTTCGACCGCGGCCGGACGGCCGTAGTCGAACAGCTCGTTGAGCGCCGCGCGCACGGTGCGCCCGGTATACAACACGTCGTCGACGAGCACGATGCGCGCACCGTCGACTTCGAACGGCAGCGACGTCGGGCTGGCCTGGCTGTGCAGCCCCTTTTTCGCGTAATCGTCGCGGTGCAGCGCGACGTTCACGACGCCGAACGCCGGCGCGCCGAGATCGCGCGCGAGGCGCTCGGCGAGCCATGCGCCGCCGCTGTGAATGCCGGCGAGCCGCGGGCCGCCCGGTTCGGCGAACGCCGTGCCGTACGCGGCGCGGATCTGGTCGAGCAGGACGCGGTAAAGCGCCTCGGCGTCAATGGTGCTCATGGTCGGACAATTGATCGAGATACTGTTGAAGGATGACGCGCGCGGCCTCGGCATCGAGCATCTCGGCCCGGGCACGGCCGCGCACGTTGCGCTCGCGCAGCCCGGCCTCGGCCTCGACCGACGAATAACGCTCGTCGACCCAGGTGACGGGCAGCCCGAAGCGGCCGTTCAGCTGGTTGCCGAAGCGCTTCGCCTGCTGCGTCATGTCGTGCGGCGTGCCGTCCGGATGCATCGGCAGGCCGACGACGAGCGCGTCCGGCCGCCATTCGGCCAGCAAGTCGCCGACCGCCTTGAAGCGGTGTTCGCGGTTCAGGTTCTGGATCACGACGAGCGCACGGGCCGAGCGCGTCAGCGCATTGCCGATCGCGACCCCGATACGTTTTTCGCCGTAGTCGAACGCGAGCAGCGTCGCATCGCGCGCGCTCGCGCCACTCATGCGTGCCCTGCTTCGCCGGACAGCATCGACGAACTGACGCCGAGCAGGCCGAGCGCGGCTTCGAAGCGCTCTTCGGCCGGCGTGTCGAACACGATGCGCGGATCGGCGGCGACCGTCAGCCAGCCGTTGCGGGAAATTTCTTCCTCGAGCTGCCCGGCCCCCCAGCCCGCATGGCCGAGCGTCAGCAGGAAGCGTTTCGGGCCGGTGCCCGTCGCGACCGCCTCGAGCACGTCCTTCGACGTGGTCATCTCCAGCCCGCCCTCGACGGACATCGACGAGTTGTAGCTCGCGCCCTCCACCGGCTCGTGCAGCACGAAACCGCGTTCGGTCTGGACCGGGCCGCCGAAATACACCGGAATGTGCAGCAGCGGCTCGATGTCGAGCTTCAGGTCGATGCGGTTGAACAGCGATTCGAGGTCGATGTCGGTGGGACGATTGATGACGAGGCCGAGCGCACCGCGCTCGCTGTGATCGCAAAGATAGACCACCGTTCCCGAAAACGTCGGATCGGCCATGTTCGGCATGGCGATCAGGAACTGGTTGGTGAGATTGATGCGATCGGAAGGCTTTGACATGGTTTGAATTTTAGCAAAGACGCCGCGGCCTGACCGGGCCGCGATCAACAAGCAACGCCGCGCCGCGCTGGCAACGGCGCGCACGGATCACATGGCACTCTAACACGCGCGCGGGCGCTGTCGGCAGCGTGTTGCGGGCCCGCGCGGCAAGGGCCGCCGCCGCGTGTTCGCCCCCTTGTTCGTCAGGCCCGGCCGAGCGCCGCGCCTAGCGCGCCGGACGCCGCGGTGAGGTCCGGCGGCGCAACGCCGGCCGCAATCTTCAGCAGCGCCGCGCGCAGCATGTCGGACGCATGCCCGTGCGCATCGAGGCCGCCGTCGGCGAGCGGCACGCCGTGCGCCGCACGCCGCCACGCCAGGCCCAGCGTGTCGGCGAGGAGTGCCGCATGGCCGAGCCCGAGCGCGCATGCGGCCGTGCCGACCCGGTAGGCGGCGGCGGACGCGTGCCATGCGGCGCCCGGGTCGGCCGCGGCCGGGTTGGCTGCGAGGTCGGCCATCGACGCATCGGCCGTCTGCAGGAAATCCTCATAGGCGTGCGCATTGACCGTCACGACGCCGAGCGCGCGGGTCGGCGCGGCGGCAACCGCATCGTGCTCGGCCCGGGCGGCATCGGCCTCCCACAGCGCCTCCGATGCGGGCGTGCCGGCGACGTGCCAGTCGACCGTCAGCCCGTAGTCGTGCAACACGTCGACGAGTGCGACATCCTCGGCTGCCGCGCCGAACAGCGCGAAATCGCGCCACAGCAGCGCCACCGTCTCGCGCACGAGTTCCGGCGGCGCACTGCGCCGGCCCTGCGCGTGCTCGCCGAGCAGCAGGTTCGTCCGCGCGAGAAAGCGCTTCAGCTCCGGCGCGCCGCTGGCGCGCAGCGCGCGCACGCACGCGGCCGCGAGCCGCCAGAAATCGTAGGGATCGTCGCCCGCGAGCGCCGCCAGCATCGCGTCGAGTTCGGCGAGTGCCGCATCGGGCGCGCCGTGCTCCGCGCGCAGCACGCCAAGCAGCGCCTGTTCGTAGCGGGCACGAATCCGGGTCGCAAACGCATCGGGCAACGCGCGCAGCGTGGCCGGCGGCACCGCGCGGCCGACGAGCGCGAGCGCGTCGAGCGGCGCGCTCGCGCGCAGGTCGGCGGCGCTTTGCGCGCGCAACGCACGGAAATGCTCGAAGAGAACGGGCGAGCACGCGAGCTCGCGCAGGTTGTGACGGCCGACGGCCGCGCGGAAATCGCGCAGTGCGGCCCGCCAGCCAGCCGAAGTCGGCTCGACGGCGACGAGCGGCACGGCGGCCGACAACTGCCCCGCGAATCGCGCGGCCGGCAGCCAGCCGGCTTCCGCCAGCACGGCCGCCGCGGCGGACAGCGGCGCGGCAGCGTCGTCGCGACGCTCGAATGCGTCGGCAGCCGCCGCAAGCCACGCGTCGGCCGCGCGCACGGCCCCGCCGCGCGGGTTGGGCAATGCGTCAGGGTGGGGAACGTTCGCCGGTTCGGGCCTCATGCACACGCGCGCCTGTCATCGTCAAGTCGCTCGCGCAGGCCTCGGCGCGCGAGCGCCGGGCCGATGCGAGGCCTGAGCGGTGTGCCGTGGGCCGAGGGTCCGGTCAGATCTGGACCATCTCGAAGTCTTCCTTGCGGGCGCCGCATTCAGGACACGTCCAGTTGATCGGGACGTCTTCCCAGCGCGTGCCCGGGGCAATGCCCTCTTCGGGCAGCCCGGCTTCTTCGTCATAAATCCAGCCACAAATCAGGCACATCCAGCTCTTGTATTCCATCTTAAGCCGCGTCGGGAAAGTCGGTAAATTCGGGAGCCATGATGGTACCGTGTCGGGGCCGGACTGCCTAGCAATCGCGCTGGAGTAAGGCGACTACGTTGCGCTGCGCTAAAAAATCCGTCGTGCGGGCCGGATTCCGCCGCATAATGGCTGAAAAGTGCGGCCTGCCGGGCAACACAGGGCCGAAAACGCCCATTTCGCCTCGCCGTCCGCATGTCCGTCGCTTTCCCGTTTTTCTCTTGCCCCATTTTTACATGTCCAGCAACGCCCCTCCGATCGTCCTCACCTTCGGCCTGTCCGATCCCACCGGCGGCTCCGGCCTCCAAGCCGATCTGATGACCCTGGCGAGCATGGGCTGTCACGGCGTGTCCGTCCTGACGGGCTACACGGTGCGCGACTCGGCCGCCTGCGACGAAGTCACCGGTCTCGATCCCGACGTGGTCGCCGCCCAGGCGCGCATGCTGCTCGAAGACATGCCGGTTGCCGCGTTCAAGATCGGCGCGGCGACGCGTGCGGAAGTCGTGAGCGCGATCGCCGAGGTCGTCGCCGACTACGACGGCGTGCCGCTCGTGCTCGCGCCGGACTTCACGCTCGACGACGAACACGTGCTCGCCGCCGACGACCTGCGCGAATCGATCGCCGATCTTCTGGCGCCGCAAACCACGCTGCTGGTTGCCGACTACGCGACGCTGATCGCGCTCGCGCAGCCGGACGGCGACGCCGAGGCACCGAATCTCGACGCGGCCGTGTCGCACCTGCTGTCGCAGGGCTGCGAGTACATCCTGTCGTCCGAAACCGGCTCGCACCGGCTCGTCAACACGCTGTACGGCGAAGAAGGCCAGCTGCGCGAGGACATGTGGGATCGTTCGCCGCATCGGCTGATGGGCATCACCGACACGCTGGGCGCGGCCATCGCGGCACTGCTCGCGAACGGCCAGGAGCCGCCCGAAGCGGTTCGTGAGGCGCAGGAATACCTGTACCAGGCCGTGCGTGACGCGTTCCGGCCCGGCATGGGCGCGTATTTGCCCGACCGGTTCTTCTGGGCGCGCAGCAATGAAGACGCGGATACGCCGCCGGCGGTCAAGGTCGACCCGGTGCCGAGGACGTCGCACCGGCATTGAGCCGGACACGGCGGGCACGTCCCGCCGTCGCGGCGAACCCGCGGCGCCATCCTTGCCGCACCCGGCCGTCTCGCGCCCGCCGCCGATTCGACGGCACCAATAAAAAAAGACCCGCATCGCTGCGGGTCTTTTCTTTTGGCTGGAACGCGCATCGCTGCGCGTTCCGGACACCATCGACCGAAGTCGATTACATGTCCATGCCCATGCCGCCCATGCCGCCCGGCATGCCGCCCGGCATCGGTGCGTCTTCCTTCGGCAGTTCGGCAACAGCTGCGTCCGTCGTCAGCAGGAGGCCTGCAACCGAAGCTGCGTTCTGCAGCGCGGTACGCGTCACCTTGGTCGGGTCGACGACGCCGGCTTCGACCATGTCGACGTACTCGCCCGTTGCTGCGTTGTAGCCGTAGTTGCCCGTACCTGCAGCAACTGCCGCCACCACGACGCTGGCTTCTTCGCCGCCGTTCGTGACGATCTGGCGCAGCGGCTCTTCCATTGCGCGCAGCACGATCTTGATGCCGGCGTTCTGGTCGGCGTTCGCGCCGGTCAGGCCTGCGATCGCGGTGCGAGCGCGGATCAGCGCAACGCCGCCACCTGCCACGATGCCTTCTTCCACAGCTGCGCGCGTTGCGTGCAGTGCGTCTTCGACACGTGCCTTCTTTTCCTTCATTTCGACTTCGGTCGCTGCGCCGACCTTGATCACTGCAACACCGCCGGCCAGCTTGGCCACGCGCTCTTGCAGCTTTTCACGGTCGTAGTCCGACGTCGCTTCTTCGATTTGCGCGCGCACTTGCTTCACGCGTGCTTCGATGTTCACGGCTTCGCCTGCGCCGTCGATGATCGTCGTGTTTTCCTTGCCCACTTCGATGCGCTTCGCCTGGCCCAGTTCTGCCAGCGTTGCCTTCTCGAGCGTCAGGCCGGTTTCTTCGGCGATCACTTGGCCGCCCGTCAGGATCGCGATGTCTTCCAGCATCGCCTTGCGACGATCGCCGAAGCCAGGCGCCTTGACCGCAACGGTCTTCAGGATGCCGCGGATGTTGTTCACGACCAGCGTTGCGAGCGCTTCGCCTTCGATGTCTTCAGCGATGATCAGCAGCGGACGGCCAGCCTTCGCGACTTGCTCGAGCACCGGCAGCAGATCACGGATGTTCGACACCTTCTTGTCGTGCAGCAGCACGAACGGGTTGTCGAGGACGGCGACTTGCTTTTCCGGGTTGTTGATGAAGTACGGCGACAGGTAGCCGCGGTCGAACTGCATGCCTTCGACGACGTCGAGCTCGTCGGCCAGCGACTTGCCGTCTTCGACGGTGATGACGCCTTCCTTGCCGACCTTGTCCATCGCTTCAGCGATGCGATCGCCGATCGACGTGTCGCTGTTCGCCGAGATCGAGCCGACCTGTGCGATTTCCTTGTTCGTCGTGCACGGCTTGCTGATCTTCTTCAGCTCGTCGACAGCCGCTGCGACTGCCTTGTCGATGCCGCGCTTCAGGTCCATCGGGTTCATGCCCGATGCGACGTACTTCATGCCTTCGCGAACGATCGATTGCGCGAGGACGGTTGCCGTCGTCGTGCCGTCGCCTGCGTTGTCGCTGGTCTTGGAAGCCACTTCCTTGACCATTTGCGCGCCCATGTTCTGGAGCTTGTCCTTCAGCTCGATTTCCTTCGCGACCGACACACCGTCCTTGGTGACCGTCGGGCCGCCGAAGCTGCGCTCGAGCACCACGTTGCGGCCCTTCGGACCCAGCGTGACCTTGACTGCGTTGGCGAGAATGTTCACGCCTTCGACCATCTTCGAACGGGCGGAATCGCCGAATACGACGTCTTTAGCTGCCATCTTCTAACTCCTTGAATTCTTGGGAATATGTACCGTCGGTGGACGCTTACTTGGCGTTGACCACGGCCATGATGTCTTCTTCGCGCATGACCAGCAGTTCGCTGCCGTCGACCTTCACGGTCTGGCCTGCGTACTTGCCGAACAGGACGCGATCGCCGACCTTCACGTCGAGCGCGATCGGGGCGCCCTTGTCGTCACGCTTGCCCGGGCCGACGGCCAGGACTTCGCCCTGGTCCGGCTTTTCAGCAGCGGCGTCGGGGATCACGATGCCCGAGGCGGTCTTGGTTTCCTGATCCAGGCGCTTGACGATCACGCGATCGTGCAAAGGACGAAGGTTCATATTCACTCCTCTCTTGACTGAGATTGAAGAACGCTTAGGGAATCTGCCCGGCTTATCGCCCGGCAGAGAATTGTTAGCACTCTCGTGCAGCGAGTGCTAATTATATGGACGGGTTTTGACAAATTCAAGAAGGGAAACCGGACGAATTTTCAGGGCGGAGACGCAGCGCAGAAAGCGCGCGGAAACGGCAAAAAATCCTTTCACAACAGCCCCTTACATTCACTTCCCGGCCAACCTGGCAGGCCCGCGCGGCCCAGAAATCTCATCCAGCCCCGTTGGGACACCGGGAAAGCACGGAGTTCCTGCGATCGACGTCATCACACAAAAACTTCCGTAACGGCACCGCTTCCGTCCGCTCACACGCTCCCTCCGGCACCAGCCGGATGCCTCCCGTGCCCCGCCCCGCGGATCCATCGCTTCACATCGAAGCATTCATTTCCATTACGCCGATATTTACGGTTTACCTCTGCACCAAACACGCCAAACGCCCTGTCCGTAAGCCTCTGGATTACATTCGGTAATTTAATGCGAATCATTCTCGTTTACATTGACTTTCCCATTTGACACTCCTACGATGCGCCGCGTTGCGCTTCGCTTCTTGCCCTGGCCAATCGGAGCCGAGCGTCCGGACAGCGATCGACAAGCAGGACTCCACACCAATTAGAAGCAGGAATTTGATATGAAGTTTGCGTCGTTCCAGGGAGACAGCGTCCGTGCCCGGATGCGCCCCGCCGCCTGCGCGGCCATCCTTGCATGCGCGTCGTTCGCGAGCGGCGCCGCTTTCGCCGACGTACCCGTCGACGCACAACCCGAAGCACCCGAGGCCGACCTGGCGATCCAGGCGAAGCCGACCAACATGTGGACCGGCATCTGGACGCGCCAGAGCCTGCTCGGCGACATGGGCGGCATCCGCCCGTGGCTCGGCAAGTACGGCGCGACGCTGCAGATCACCGAAACCAGCGAATACCTCGCGAACCTGCGCGGCGGCCTGAACCGCGGCGGCGCCTACGACGGATTGACGACGGCCACGTTGACGGTCGACACGCAGAAGGCGATCGGCCTGGCCGGCGGCACGTTCAACGTCAGCGCGCTGCAGATCCACGGCACCAACCTGAGCGCGCGGAACCTCGGCACGCTCAACACCGCGAGCGGCATCGAGGCGCAGGGCACGACGCGCCTGTGGGAGCTGTGGTACCAGCAGTCGTTCCTCGACAAGCGCGTCGACGTGAAGATCGGCCAGCAGAGCCTGGACCAGGAATTCATGGTCAGCACGTATGCGAACACGTTCGTCAACACGATGTTCGGCTGGCCCGCGCTGCCGTCGTACGACCTGCCCAACGGCGGCCCCGCGTATCCGCTCGCGGGCCTCGGCGTGCGCGTGCGCGCGCAGATCACGCCGAAGCTCACCGCGCTCGCGGGCGTGTTCGACGGCGACCCGCTCGGCAACAACCCGAACAACCTCAGCGGCACCAACTTCAACCTGCACAACGGCACGCTCTATATCGGCGAGCTGCAGTACGCGCTGAACCAGCCGTCCGACGGCGAAATGGACACCGGCCGCTCGAACGGGCTGCCGGGCACCTACAAGATCGGCGTCTGGTATCACAACGGCCGCTTCGCGGACCAGAACGTGGGCACCGACGGGCTGTCGCTCTCCGATCCCGCGTCGAACGGCAACGCGCAGCAGCACCATGGCGACTACAGCTTCTACGCGGTGGCCGACCAGATGATCTGGCGCCCCGACCCGACCGGCCCGCGCAGCCTCGGCGTGTTCGCGCGCGTGATGGGTGCGCCGGGCGACCGCAACCTGGTGAGCTTCTCGGCCAATGCGGGGATCGTGCTGAAGGCGCCGTTCGAAGGCCGCGACAACGACAGCGTCGGCCTCGGCGTCACGTACATCCAGGTCGGCAACCACGTGACCGACCTCGACCAGGCCGCGCGGACGTTCGCGACCGGCCCGTACGGCGTGCGCACCCGCGAGACGACGCTCGAGGCGACCTACCAGTACCAGGTGAACCCGTGGTGGATCGTCCAGGCCGACGCGCAGTACACGTTCAACGCGGGCGCCGGCCAGAACCCGAGCGACGCGACGCAGCCGCTGCGCAACACGTTCGTGCTCGGCGCGCGTACGACGATCACGTTCTGAGCGACGCGCCCACGCTACCCGTTTTTCGCGCGCCGCCCGGACGGCGCGCCCTCCAGGAGATTCACATGATTCAATCCGCCCCGCTTCGCCGCTTCGCGACGGGCGCATTGGCCGCCGCCGCGCTGACGGCCGCCGCCGGCGCACTCGCCGAGCCGCAAGGTTTCCTCGAGACGCTGCATCGCCACACCACGCTCGTCAACACGGTGCCCGACAACGGCGACCAGAACCCGTACGCGATCGCGGTCGCGCCAGTGTCGGCCGGCACGATCCAGGCGGGCGACGTGCTCGTCGACAACTTCAACAACTCGGCGAACCTGCAAGGTACCGGCAGCACGATCGTCGACTACCGCCCGTCGACGAAGCAGCTGAGCCTGTTCGCATCGATCCCGCGCGACCTGAAGGCGTGCCCGGGCGGCATCGGCCTGTCGACGGCGATGACGATGCTCAAATCCGGCTGGGTGATCGTCGGCAGCACGCCGAGCAACGACGGCACGACGAACACCAAGGGTGCCGGCTGCCTGATCGTGCTCGATCCGCAGGGCAAGATCGCATCGACGTGGTCGACCCCGAACATCAACGACCCGTGGGGCAACATGGCCGTGGTCGACCGCGGCGACAGCGCGACGCTGTTCGTCAGCATGGCGGGCTTCGGCGTCGGCCGCGCAGACGGCAACCCGCCGGTCTACAAGCAGGCGACCGTACTGCGCCTCGATCTCGACGTGCCGGCGGGCAAGCCGCCCGTGATCAAGCAGGAAACGGTCGTCGCGAGCGGCCTTGGCGCGCAGGCCGACAAGGGCGTGTTCCTGGTCGGCCCGACCGGCCTCGCGTTGTCCGGCGACCAGAAGAAGCTGTACGTGTCGGACGCGATCGGCAACCGGATCGTCGAGATCGACGACCCGCTCACGCGCGACACCAGCGCGGGCGTCGGCCGCCAGGTCACCGCCGACGGCTTCCTGCGCCGCCCGCTCGCGCTCGCGACCGCACCGAACGGCCACCTGCTCGCGACCAACGCGCAGAACGGCCAGGTCGTCGAGATCGACCCGGTCGCCGGCAAGCAGCTCTACGCGCGCTGGATCAACACCGACAAGGCACAGTCGCCCCCCGGCAACGGCAACCTGTTCGGCATCGCAATGACGCCCGAGGGCGACGGCTTCTACTACGTCGCGGACGACGTCAACACGCTGTTGCTCGCGAAGTAACGGAACGAACCATGGCAGACGATCACAACCAGCCGCCCCGCCCCGCACGGCGCGGCTTCCTGAAGGCGGGCGGCGCCGCGGTGGCCGCCGGCCTCGCGGCGGCGTCGATACCGGCCGCGAAGGCGGCGGATGCCGCCGCCGTACCGGCCTCCGCGCACGACGGCGTCGAGCCGTTCTACGGCCAGCACCAGAGCGGCATCACGACGCCGCAGCAGCGCCACGCGTATTTCGCGGCGCTCGACCTGACGACGGCGCAGCGCGCGGACGTCATCGCACTGCTGAAGACCTGGACCGACGCCGCCGCGCGGATGACGCGCGGCGACACCGCGCAACCGCTCGCCGCGACGGGCAGCGACGAAGTCGCGCCGGCCGACGGCGGCGACGCGCTCGGCCTCGGCCCCGCGCGCCTGACCATCACGTTCGGCTTCGGGCCCGGCCTGTTCGCGCTCGCGGGCAAGGACCGCTACGGCCTCGCGAAGCATCGCCCCGCCGCGCTCGTCGACCTGCCGCGCTTCAACGGCGACCAGTTGCTGCCCGAGAAGACCGGCGGCGACCTGTTCATCCAGGCGTGCGCGGACGACGCGCAGGTCGCGTTCCACGCCGTGCGCCAGCTCGTGCGGCTCGGCGCGAACGCAACGCAGATGCGCTGGGGCCAGGCCGGCTTCACGTCGGGCAAGCCCGGCGAGACGCCGCGCAACCTGATGGGCTTCAAGGACGGCACGATGAATCCGCCGATGTCCGATCCGGCCGCGATGAACGAATTCGTGTGGGCCGGCAGCGAAGGCCCGGCATGGATGAACGGCGGCACCTACACGGTCGTGCGCCGGATCCGCATCACGCTCGAACACTGGGACAACACGGAGCTCGGCTTCCAGGAACAGGTGGTCGGCCGCCACAAGTACAGCGGCGCGCCGCTCGGCCAGAAGCACGAGTTCGAGGCGCTCGACCTCGACGCGGCCGACAAGGACGGCAACCCGGTGATCCCGGACAACTCGCACGCGCGCCTCGCATCGCCGCAGGTCAACAACGGCGCGCAGATCCTGCGCCGCGCGTACTCGTACAACGACAGCACGAGCTTCTACATCGAGCGCTGGCCGCCGTGGCGCCAGCAGACCGAGTACGACGCGGGGCTGATGTTCGTCGCGCACCAGCGCGACCCGCGCAAGGGCTTCATTCCGATCAACGAGAAGCTCTCGAAGCTGGACATCATGAACCAGTTCACCACGCACGTCGGCAGCGCGATCTTCGCGTGCCCGCCGGGCGCGCAACCCGGTTCGTACATCGGCGCCGCACTGTTCGAGGCATGACGTCGCGCCACGCCAGCCAACGCACACCTTTTCCGGCCCGGCCGGATGCAACCTGCTGAAAACGACATGATCACTTCACCCGTTAGCCGCCCGCTGCGGCACCTGATTTCCGCGGCGGCCGCCGCGCTGATGCTGACCGGCGCGCTGCACGCCACCCGCACGCATGCCGCGACGCTCACGCTGTACAACGCGCAGCACGAGCAAGTCGTGAACCAGCTCGTCAAGGACTTCGAAGCACAGAGCGGCATCACCGTGAAGGTGCGCTCGGGCGAGGGCCCCGCGCTCGCCGCGCAGATCGTCGCGGAAGGCGACCGCACGCCGGCCGACGTGTACTTCACCGAAAACTCGCCGGAGCTCGTGCTGCTCGATCGCAAGGGCCTGTTCGCGAAGACCGACGGCGCCACGCTGCAGTCGGTGCCCGCGCGCTTCAACCCGGCCGACGGCAACTGGGTCGGCGTGCTCGCGCGCGAGAACGTGCTCGTCTACAACACCGCGAAAATCCAGCCGCAGCAGTTGCCCGCGTCGCTGCTCGATCTCGCGAAGCCCGAATGGAAGGGCAAGGTCGGCGTCGCGCCGAGCGACGCGGACTTCCTGCCGCTCGTGAGCGCGGTACTCGCGCTGCACGGCGAGGCCGCGACGCTGCAATGGCTGAAGGGCCTGAAGGCCAACGCGCAGATCTTCGACGACGACGAAGGCGTGACGGCGGCCGTCAACCGCGGCGGCGTGCTGACCGGCATCGTCAACAACTACTACTGGGACCGCCTGCACGCCGAACTCGGCGACAAGTCGACGCGCAGCGCGATCCACCATTTCGGCCACGGCGATGTCGGCGGTGCCGTCAACGTGTCCGGCGCCGCGGTGCTGAAAGCATCGAAGCACCAGCCGGAAGCGCAGAAGTTCGTCGCGTATCTCGTCAGCGAGCGTGCGCAGAAGCTGATGGCGGGCGGCCATGTCAGCTTCGAGTATCCGCTGCACCCGGGCGTCGCCCCCGATCCGATCCTGAAACCGTTCAACGAACTGAGCCCGCCGGCGCTGACGTTCGAACAGCTCGGCGACGACAGCCAGGCCGGCAAGCTGCTGCGTCAGGCCGGCCTCCTCTGAGCATGAGCGACGCCGTGTCCCGCACGGCGCGCACCGCGCGCGACGACGAGCGCACCGCGACACGGCGGCGCCCGTCGCGCGCGCTCGTCGCCGCGGCCGCGTGCGGGCCGCTCGCGATCCTGTTGCCGCTCGGCTTCACGCTGTACCGCGCGGCCACCTTCGGCGTCGACGATGCGATCGAGCTGCTGTGGCGCCCGCTCGTCGGCGAGTTGCTCGTCAACACGCTGTCGATCACGCTCGCCGCGACCCTCGCGTGCACGCTGCTCGGCACGGCGCTCGCGTGGTTCATCGAGCGCACCGACCTGCCGGCCCGGCCGCTGTGGACCGCGCTGGCGGCCGCGCCGCTCGCGGTGCCGCCGTTCATCACGAGTTATGCGTGGGTGTCGCTGAGCCTCGACCTGCAGGATTTCCTCGGCGCGCTGATCGTGCTGACCTCCGCGTACTTCCCGCTCGTCTACCTGCCGGTGGCCGCCGCGCTGCGTGAACTCGACCCCGCGCTGGAGGAAAGCGCGCGCACGCTCGGCTGCTCGCCGTGGCATACCTTCTTCCGCGTCGTGCTGCCGCAGCTGCGCCCCGCGCTGTGCGGCGGGATGCTGCTCGTCGCGCTCGGCGTGCTGTCCGAGTTCGGCGCATTCCAGTTGCTGCGCTTTCGCACGTTCACGACCGAGATCTATGCGGAATACCGCACCGCGTTCGACGGCGGCGGCGCGTCGCTGCTCGGCTGCGTGCTGATCGCGCTGTGCCTGCTGTGCCTCGCGATCGAGGCTCGCGCACGCGGCCATGCGCGCTACGGTCATACGCACCGCGCCGCACGCCGCGTCGCGATGCGTTATCCGCTCGGCAACCTGCGCGGCCCCGTCACCGTCGCGTTCGCCGCGCTCGCAGCCGCGACGCTCGGCGTGCCGCTCGCGATGATCGGCTACTGGCTCACGCAACAGGGCGCGGCCGCCGTCACACCCGCCGACGTGTCGCCCGAGCTGCTGTGGCAGGCCACGCTCGCGTCGTCCGGCTACGGCCTCGCGGCGGCGGCCGTCACGACGCTGCTCGCGCTGCCGCTCGCGTTCCTGCTGGTCCGTTATCCGGGCCGCGTCGCCACCCTCCTCGAGCGCACGGCGATGACCGTGCAGGGCGTGCCGGGCATCGTCGTCGCGCTGGCGATCGTGTCGATCACGGTGCGGCTGCTGCAGCCGCTCTACCAGAGCGCACCGGCGCTCGTCGCCGCGTACGCGATCCTGTTCCTGCCGCTCGCGGTCGTCAGCGTGCGCGCCGCGCTGTCGCACGTGCAGGTCCGGCTCGAGGAAACCGCGCGCTCGCTCGGCCTCGGCTGGCGCGCAACGCTCACGCGCGTCGTGCTGCCGCTCGCGGCACCCGGCCTCGGCGCGGCCGCGACGATGGTGTTCATCTCGGTCGTGACGGAACTCAACGCGACGCTACTGCTGTCGCCCATCGGCACCCGCACGCTCGCGACGCAGGTGTGGAGCGATACGGCGACGCTCGCGTTCGCCGCCGCGGCGCCCTATGCGGCGCTGCTCGTCGCGCTGTCGCTCGGCGCATCGGGACTGCTGTTCCTGCTGCTCGGCCGCGCGTCGGTGCGCAACTGAGCGCCGCCCTTTTTCCCCGGAACCGCCCATGAGTGAACTACGCATCCGCGGCCTGTCCAAATCGTTCGGATCGCATACCGTCCTGCACGACATCGACCTCACGGTGCGGCGCGGTTCGCGCCTCGCGCTGCTCGGCCCGTCCGGCAGCGGCAAGACCACCCTGCTGCGCGTGCTGTGCGGCTTCGAGCGCGCCGAGCGCGGCACCGTCGAAATCGACGGGCGCCGCGTGGCCGCGCTCGACCTGCACCTGCCGCCCGAGGCACGCCGGATCGGCTACGTGCCGCAGGAAGGCGCGCTGTTTCCGCATCTGTCGGTGGCCGACAACATCGCGTTCGGGCTGCCGCGCGCGGCGCGGCGGCGCCATCATCGCGTCGACGAACTGCTCGAGATGGTCGGGCTGCCCGCATCGTATGCGAGCCGCGCGCCGCAGCAACTGTCGGGCGGCCAGCAGCAGCGCGTCGCGCTCGCCCGCGCGCTCGCACCGGAGCCGTCGCTCGTGATCCTCGACGAACCGTTCTCCGCGCTCGACACGTCGCTGCGCCACGAAACGCGCGGCGCGGTCGCGGATGCGCTCGCCGCGGCGGGTGCGACATCGGTGCTCGTCACGCACGACCAGCCCGAGGCGATGACGCTCGGCGACGAAGTGGCGGTGATGTGGCACGGCCGCCTCGTACAAACCGCCGCGCCGCAGACGCTGTACCGGCAGCCGGTCACGCGCGACGTCGCGTCGTTCGTCGGGCAAGCCGTGCTGCTCGCCGGCCGCGTGCGCAGCATGCGCATCGCCTGCGCGCTCGGCGAACTGCCGCTCGTCGCGCCGCTGCCCGACGGGCCGGCCGACGCGATGCTGCGTCCCGAGCAGATCGGCATCGTGCCGGTCACGCAGGCCGACGCCGCGCGCGGCCACATGGCGCGCGTCGAAGCCGCGCAGTTCGCGGGCCAGGATGCCGACGTGGTCGTGCGCCTCGATGCCGATCCCGACGTGCTCGTGCGCGCTCGCGTGCCGGGACACCGGTGTCCGGCCGTGGGCGAACGTGTCGCCCTGGTGGTGGATGGCGCGGTGATGGCGTACGCGCGCTGAGCGGCGCGGTGCGGCGTTTGGCGTTTGGCGTTTGGCGTTTGGCGCTTTTACACGCGTTCACGCACGTTCAGGCATCGGCGCAACCCGCATCCGGCAACGGCCGGAAAATCCGGCCGTCCGTCTCGACGGCCGCGCCCAGCAGCCGCGCGAGCCCCTTCGCGCCTTCGCGCATCACGACGTCGTGATTCCATCGGAACATCGGCCGACCCAGCGGCTCCAGCCAGTTCATCCAGCGCACGTGCGTGCGGATGTGCCAGTCGTAGCTCACGATCGTGCGCGCGCCGTCGGCGGCGAACGACCAGCATCCGTCGCCCTCGATCGCGCCGCTCGCGCGGCCTTCGAGCGCATGACGCGGCTCGACGCGTCGCACGCGCATGTTGAAGGTCAGCCGGTACGGCAGCGCGCCCTTCCACGTGTACCGGTGCAGCGCGCCGACGCCGCGCACGTCGCCCGGCTCGATCTCGACGGTGCGCACGGCGCCCTTCCACCAGTCGGGCCAGCGGTCGACCTGGTAGATCGCGTCCCACACCGCCGCGAGCGGCGCGTCCACGCGCCAGGTCGTCGAGAACCTGTATTCCGCCATGCAGCCTCCGGCATGCCCGTCAGGGGCATGAGTCAGTGCACCGTTCAGGGCGCGAAGAAACGTTCGGGAAACGCGACGTCGATCTCGACGTCGTCGAGCGTCACGGTCTCCAGCGGCACGTCGCCATCGTCCGCGAAGCTGACGACCTTCAGCGGAAAACCGTCCTCGGTATCCAGCCAGAGCCGGTAGCGATGCACGCCGTCGACCGCGTGCGCGGGCGCACCCGTGACCGACACGCGCAGCGCGGTCCGGCCGCCGACGGCCTCCTCGCCTTCGGTCACCGTCGAGCCGCCTTCCTGCAGCGCATGAACGTTGCGCAACAGTTCGCCGACGTCGGACCGGTCGACCCGGTGGCCGCTGCGGTCGCGCACGAGCGGATTGGACGGCGACAGCGTCAGCGCGGGCGGTGCATGCGCGCCGAACGGGCGCAGCCGCACCTTGCCGTCGCCGGGATCGTACGCGAGCACCGCGCCGTGATGCGGCGACACGAAATCCATCCGGACGAAGCCCGGTTTCAGGTACGCGTAGCGGAATTCCGTGTGTTCGCCGCTGCGCGCGGACGAGCGGATCGTCGCGCGGTACGAGCGGACGTGGTCGAAATGCGCCTGCGCGACGGTCACGGGATCGGCGGTCATGCTCGCTCCTATCAGGCTCGCGGCCAGCAACGCGGCGATCACGGCGCCGCCTCGACATCGAGCACGCCTTCCATCCCGCGCTCGCGATGGCTGCTGAAAAACAGCAGCCGATGCGTGCAATAGTAGGCGAACCGGCCCGGCTGCGCCGGCGTGAAGCGAAACGTCTTCGGCGTCGTGCCGAGGTCCATGTGCACCACGATGCCGGCCTGCGGCGCATCGATTTCGAAACTGTGCGGCACCAGGCCGGGCTCGGCCGACACGGTCAGCTCGACCGGCACGTGCGCCCTCACGATCACGTGGTTCGGCCGGAAGAAATAGCTGCCGCCGACGATCGCGACCCGCTGCACGCCGTCGGCGTCGACGGGCACGCGCACGGGTGCGTCACCTTCCGCCCGGGCAAGCGGCGTGCCCGCGGCGAGTGCCGCCAGCAACGGGATCAGCACGAGCCCCTTCGTCATCGTCATCGTCATCTTCATCGCTTGCTCCGTACCGGCGCCGCCGCGTCACCCCTTCCACGCGTCGGTCTGGCCGCCGAGCTCACCGCACGCTTCGATCGCGAGTTCACGCAGGCGCCGTTCATCGCCCCGGCCGGACAATGCGTAACCCATCCCGCGATCCGACCAGAAATACGTGTAGCGGTCGCCGGCCGACATCGCCCGCGGTGCGACGCGCCGTGCGTCGTAGGCCGTCATGTAAAGCGTCACGCGCTCGCCGTCCGCGCGCTGGTACATGAGTTGCGCGGCCGGCCCCGCGTCGCCCGGGAGCAGCCGGCCGCCGAGCAGCGCGTAGCCGTATTCGTCGAGCGACGGCGCGCGCACGGGCCGCCCGAGACGCGCGGACAGCCACCCGGCGAGGCGTTCCGAGTCGCCCGCTCCGACTTCGACCGGATGTTCGCGATCGGCCACGTACGTCGCGTACGCGACATCCGCGCGCGCGGCGAACGCCGGTTCGCTGTCGAGCGCGACCCAGCCCGCGTGCAGCGCGATGCCGATCAGCAGCCCGGCCGCGAGCCCCGCGAGCGCATAGGCGATCCCGCGCCGACGCGGCGCGCGGCGCTGCACGAACAGCGCGGGCGCGGCACCCGGCAGCGGAAACAGCGCCTGCAGCGCGTCGCGCTGCGCCCGGTAATGCGCGAATCGTTCGGCCTCCTCCGGATCGGCCTGCACCCGCTCGAGCATCTCGTTTCGCTCGCGCCCGGACAGCTCGCCGTCCAGCAACGCGGACAGCAGTTGCGCCGACGCATCGTCGTCCCGTTCGTCGTTCGAAGGTTTGCGCGGTTCGTCCATCATGTCTTCCCGATCACCCGTAACGCGGCCGTGCCGTGCGCCGACGGCTCGTCCGACAGCATCGCGCGCATCTGCCCGCGCGCCCGTGCGAGGCGCGACATCACCGTTCCCACCGGGACACCGAGCACCTGTGCAGCATCGCGATAACTCAACTCCTCGAGCGCGACCAGCAGCAACACCTCGCGCTGCTCGACCGGCAGCCGGTACAGCGCGCGCTGCACGTCGCGCAGCACCAGCCCGCCGATCTCGCCGGCCGGCGCGGCCATCGTCTGCCACGGCGCCGTCGCATCGTCGACCGCGATCTCGTGCCGCGCGCGCAACTGGTCGATGAAGCGGTGCCGCAGCAGCGTCAGCAGCCACGCGCGCAGGTTGCCGCCATCGCGCGGCGGGCGGTTCAGTGCACGCTCGAGCGTGTCCTGCACGAGATCGTCCGCCCAGGCGCGGTCGCCCGTCAGCGCACGCGCATAGCGCGTGAGATGCGGCAGCCACACCAGCAGATCCGATTCATAGCTCATCAGGATGCCTCGCGCACCGCCACGCGGTCACGGGCGCGCAACGTGCCACATGCCGCCGATCCCGTCGCCGCCCGCGTCGCCGGGCTTGCGATCCTGCTTCCAGCGATACAGCGGGCGCCCGCGATACGCCCATTGCTTGCGGCCGGCGTCGCGCGCGACGAGACTCAGCGCACCCGCGGCCTTGTCGTACGCGTCGGCGAGCGCGGGCGGCCAGTTGGCCGCGCACGCGCTGTCGCACGCGCTCTTGCCGGGCGCGTCGCGATCGAACACGTAGAGCGTCATGTGATCTTCGTCGACCAGTTTGCCGTCGCCGGCACGGGGCGGTTCCGCGGCAGCCGGCCGCACGATAGCCGCCGTCAGCGCGGCGGCAACGAGTATCCGTTTCATGTCCTTTCTCCTTGGCACGGCATCGCGACACGGCGGCACCGGCAGGAACGATCGGCTTCGTCACGACGATTATCCCGCCGGCCGGCGCTGCCGGGATTCGGTATGTAAACGGACGAAGGAGGCCGAATATTCCGCGTCGGCCGCGACCGTTCATGCCGCGACCATTCATGCGACAAAAGAAAGCCCGCCCCAAAAAGGACAACGCGGCATGACATCCCTGTCATGCCGCGTTGCGCGACCCGTTGCGCTCGGCGGCCGATATCGCGCCGCCGAGCGTGTCCGGCCGTTTACTTCGGCAGTGCGCCCGTCAGCGACTGGAGCAGCGACGACACCGGTGCGAGCGGGTTGCCCGGCGCGCTGTTGCCCGAATGCGGCGTGACCGACAGGCCCGGCGCGGAGCCGAGCGCCGTGCCCACCGTCGTGCCGACCGCGTTGACAACAGTCGCCGTCGCGTTGCCGCCCGTCGTCAGCAGCGAGCCAACCGCACCCGCCGTGCCGCCGGCTGCGTTCGCGCCCGAGCCGAGCAGGCTGCCGCCCGCCGCTGCCGTCGAACCGGCCGCGCCCGACAGCGCGCCGGCCGCCTGCCCGAGGGCCACCGGACCGTTCGCGAGTGCGCCCGTCACCGAACCGAGCGCACCGGTCAGTGCGCCGGCCGCGTTGCTGCCGCCCGTCAGGCCGCTCACGAGGTTCGTGATCGGTGCGATCGGGTTGTTGCCCGCCGCGCCCGACAACGTGCCGACGACCTGGTTCACGACGCCTTGCACCGGCGCCAGCGGGTTCGACCCGCCGAGGTTGCCGAGCGTACCGACCACCTGGTTCACGACGCCCTGCACCGGCGCCAGCGGGTTCGTGCCGCCGAGGTTGCCGAGTGCGCCCACGACGGAGCCGACCGCGTTACCCAGTGCATTCGTGGCCGTGCCGACCGCATTGCTGTTGCCCAGCGTGCCGACGACCTGGTTCACGACACCCTGCACCGGCGCCAGCGGATTCGAGCCGCCGAGGTTGCCAAGGCTGCCGAGTGCGCCCGTCACCGAGCCGAGTGCACCGGTCAGCGCGCCAGCCGCGTTGCCGCCCGTCGGCAGTGCGTTCTGCAGGCCGTTGACGAGGTTCGTGATCGGCGCGATCGGGCTGCCGCCACCGGCGCCGGACAGCGTGCCGACGACCTGGTTCACGGCGCCTTGCACCGGCGCCAGCGGATCCGAGCCGCCGAGCGTGCCCGCGAGCTGCGTGACGACACCTTGCACCGGCGCCAGCGGGCTGCCCGCGCCGCCGACGTTGCCGAGCGTGCCCGTGATCGTGTTGACCGCGTTGCTCAGCGTGCCGGCCGGGTTGCCGCTGCCGAGCGCACCCGTGACCTGGTTCACGACACCTTGGACCGGGGCCAGCGGGTTCGAGCCGCCGCCGATGCCGCCCAGTGCGCCCGTGACCGTGCCGAGTGCGCCGGTCAGTGCGCCTGCGGGGTTGCCGCCGCCGAGCGCACCCGTTGCGGTACCGAGTGCGTTGCTTAGCGTCCCGGTCGCCGTGTTCAGTGCGCCGGTCAGCGCACCCGCGGGATTGCCGCCGCCGATAGCGCCCAATGCGCCGAGCGCCCCCGTCACGTTGCCGATTGCACCGGTTACCGTGCCGGCCGGATTGCCAGCACCGAGCTCACCCGCCACGGTACCGAGCGCCCCCGTCAACGCACCAGCCGGGTTACCACCGCCGAGTGCACCCGTCACTTGATTGACGACACCTTGAACCGGCGCCAGCGGATTCGCCCCACCACCGACATTGCCCAGCGCACCGGTCACCGTACCGAGTGCCCCCGTCAACGCACCTGCCGGGTTGCCGCCACCGAGTGCGCCCGTGACTTGATTCACCACGCCCTGCACCGGCGCCAGCGGATTCGCCCCACCACCGACATTCCCCAGCGCACCGGTCACCGTACCGAGTGCCCCCGTCAACGCACCTGCCGGGTTGCCGCCACCGAGTGCGCCCGTGACTTGATTCACCACGCCCTGCACCGGCGCCAGCGGATTCGCCCCGCCACCGACATTCCCCAGCGCACCGGTCACCGTGCCGAGTGCCCCCGTCAACGCACCAGCCGGGTTGCCTCCACCGAGTGCGCCCGTGACTTGATTGACGACACCTTGAACCGGCGCCAGCGGATTCGCCCCGCCGCCGACATTGCCCAGTGCCCCCGTCACCGTGCCAACCGCATTGCCCAACGCACCCGTCGCCGTATTCAGCGCACCGCTCAACGCGCCAGCCGGGTTGCCGCCGCTCAGCGCACCCGTCACCTGGTTCACCACACCCTGAACCGGCGCGAGCGGCTGCACCGTGCCGCCGCCACCGCCGAGTGCACCCGTCACCGCCCCCACGGCGCCCGACAGTGCCTGGCCGGGATCGCCAAGGGACGTCTGGATCGCGCCCGCTCCGCCCGCCGCCACAGTGACCGAACCCAGCGGCGACGTCCCCGTCGCGACCAGCCCGACCGAGACGCTGTTCGTCGGCGGGTTGACGATCACTTGCGGGATCGGCAGCCCATCAAGGGGCCCCGCCACCGCGGAACCCGAAGCCAGTACCCCGAACACCGTCGCGACCGACAGCGCTGCACCCGTCAATTTCAGATTTTGTCCCATCTTTGTTTTTCCCCATCTCGGTTGGCACAACGTTGATAAAGCATGGGGACGGATTGCACGAAGTGTGCCAATTCGAAAAACCGGATGGATTCGTCTGTCTATTGGCAAGCAATAACGCTTTTTTAATCGATTTCAGACGAAAAGCACGACTCCGGCATCACAATCATCTGATGAAAAAGCGCGGCGAAGCCCGGATGTAACGTAACGTTTGCGAGCCCCGTGGTAACGTGTTCCGGTACATTCCGCGTAACACCGGAACGCGCCGCCGGGGTGGTGCATCAGACCGTCACGAGCGGCGGCCGATTACACATTTCAGCAAAATGAAAATGCATTGATAAATCGCCGATTTGCTGATTTTCTTTATTTGGCGATCATCTTTCTTGCCGATTACGCAGATCATTTCCGATTGCGTGATTTCCGGTAATTCGGATAGCAGAATGAAACATTGTAAAGGCCGCGTCGCAACCGGCGCGCGCGAGGCTGCGCGCGCCGCGGGATCAGCCGAAGCGTGCGGGCCGGTAAGGATGGGGATCGATATAGGTCGGCGCGCCCGTCATCATTTCGGCGAGCAGGCGCCCGGTCGCGGGGCCGAGCGTGAGCCCGTGGTGACAATGGCCGAATGCGAACCACAGGTGACGATGGCGCGGCGCGGGCCCGATCACCGGGCGCATGTCGGGCGTGCACGGCCGCATCCCGAGCCACGGCTCGGGATCGAGCCGCTCGCCGATGCCGAACGCGTCGCGCGCCAGCGGTTCCGCACGCGCGAGCTGCACGCCGGTCGGCGGTGCGCCGCGCAGCGCGATCTCGACGCCGGTCGTGAGCCGCAGCCGTCCGCCTTCCATCGGCGCGACGACGAAACCTTCCTCGGTATCGCACACGGGCACGTTCAACGGTGCACGCGTCGGCCGGTAGTGCATGTGGTAGCCGCGCTTCGCGCGCAGCGGAATCCGGTAGCCGAGCGGCGCGAACACGTGATCGGACCACGGCCCGAGCGCGACCACCGCCGAGCGCGCCGAGACCGGCCCATGTTCGGTACCGACCTGCCAGCCGTCCTCCACCTGCACGAGCGTCTTGGCATCGCCGAGCACGAACGTGCCGCCGTCGCGCTCGAACAACCGCGCGTAGGCCTTGGTCAGCCCGCCCGGGCTCGACACGGTCTTCGGGTCCTGCCAGTGGAATGCGCCGCAGAACGCGTCGCTGACGCCGGGCTCCGTCGCGCGCAACGCACGTGCGTCGAGCACCGTCATCCGCAAGCCGTGCGCGTCGGCCACGCGCTGCTGCACGCGCGCTTCCGCATCGAACAGCGCGGGCGACCGGAACGCTTCGATCCACCCGCCGTCGTGCACGAGCGGCTGCGCATCGGTACGCGCGAGCAGCGCGTCGTGCTCGACGACGCTCGCCGCGACGAGCGGCAGCAGGTCGCGCGCGGCGGCCGCGAGCCGCTGCGGCGACGATTCGCGCCAGAAGCGCGCGAGCCAGCCCGCATACGCGGGCAGCGCGCGGTAGTCCCAGTAGAGATCGACCGAGCGGTTGCGCGCATAGCGCAGCAAAGTGCCGAGCCGGCGCGGAAACGCGTACGGCACGACCGACGAGCGTTCGATCAGCCCCGCATTGCCGTGGCTCGTTTCCTCGCCGGGCGCGCGCCGGTCGACGAGCGCGACACGCAACCCGCGATCCTGCAGATGCAGCGCCGACGACACGCCGACGATGCCGGCCCCCAGAACGATGACGTCGAAATCCATGGTTCCCCGTACTGCGTCGAGATTCGATGCGGCACGCGCCGGCCCGGCGGCCGGCGCGCGGCGGTCATTACTTCGCGACGATGTCGCGCTTGAAGTACTTCTGCGACAGCGCGCCGAGCGTGCCGTCCTTCTTCAGCGCGTCGAGCGCGCCGACGATCTTCGCCTGCAGCGCCTTGTCGTTCTTGCGCATCCCGAAGCCCGTGCCTTCGCCGAGCGTCGCCGGATCCTTCAGCGGCTCGCCGACGATCTGGTAGTCGCGGCCGGCCGGCTTGTCGAGGAAACCGTCCTGCGCGGTCTGCGCTTCCTGCACCGCCGCGTCGAGACGACCCGCGACGAGATCGGCGTAGATCTGGTCCTGATCCTGGTACGACACGACGGCCACGCCCGCGTTGGCCCAGTGCGCCTTCAGGAAATCCTCCTGTGACGAGCCCTGCAGCACGCCGACGTGCTTGCCGCGCAGGCTCGCGACGTCGGGCCGCAGCGGCGAGCCGTGCTTCGCGACCATCACGATCGGCACCACGTAGATCGCCGGCGTGAAGTCGATGCTCTGCTTGCGCTTCGCGGTGATGTTCATCGCCGAATTGATCGCGTCGAACTTGCGCGCCTGCAGCGCCGGAATCAGGCCGTCGAACGAATTCTCGACCCACACGCACTTCATGTTCAGCTTCGCGCACACCGCGTTGCCGATGTCGACGTCGAAACCCTGCAGCTGACCGGCCGGCGTCTTGCTCTCGAACGGCGGATAGGCGGCTTCGATCCCGAAGCGCAACGTGGTCTGTTCGGCGTGGGCCGTGACGGCCGCACAGGCGAGCGCCGCAGCGGCGCAGAGGGAGAGCTTCCAGTTCATGACGGTCCTTCCGTTCTGGATTGAGGCGATGAAGATCGGTACACGACGGCCGCGGCCGGGCGCCGGATCGGCATTCGAAGCGGGCGGTCGCCACGCGGCGGTGCATCGTGTCCTGCACGCGAAATATAGACTCAAAGTCTACGATAGACTATAGGGGATACGAGAATCGTGCCCCGATACGCGGCATCGGAAATTCATCCGACATCGAAAACACCCTTGATTTATCGATGTTTTTCCAGAATCTCGCGATGACACGCAGTCTCGAAAAGAAAAATTCTCCCGATTCCGTTTGTCTATATTAGACTTTTCGTCCATCACGAACACAGCCGGACACGTCGCTCGAGACAGTCCTGTCCGGCCCCGACCGGAGATGTCCTCATGACGCAAACCGCCCCGACCCTGCCGCTGACCGTCGACGAAGCCGCGGTGCGCGCGGCCCTGCCGTCGCTCGACGTGCTCGGCACGCTGCGCAGCATGTTCGCGTCGCTCGCCGCGGCGCGCGCAGTGCAGCCGCCGCAAACGCTCACGCTGTTTCCCGGGCAGGCCGGCGACTTCATCACGTATCTGGGCGCGCTCGCCGACGCGCAGGTGTTCGGCGCGAAGCTGTCGCCGTACGTCGTGACGGGCGGCAAGCCCATCGTCACCGCGTGGACCGCGCTGATGTCGATGCGCACGGGCCAGCCGCTGATGTGGTGCGACGCGGGCCTGCTGACGGTCGAGCGCACGGCCGGCACGACCGCGCTCGCGGTCGATTGTCTCGCGCCGCGCAACGCGCGCCATCTCGCGATCGTCGGCGCGGGCGCGGTCGGCCTCGCGCATCTGCGGCACACCGCGGGACTGCGCGACTGGGAGACGATCCGCGTGTACTCGCCCGCGCTCGCCGGCGACGCGGGGCAGCAGGCGGCGCTTGCGCAGCTCGACCCGCGCGCACGCGCCGCGGCGAGCGTCGAAGCCTGCGTGCGCGACACAGACGTCGTGATGCTGTGCACGTCGTCGGGCACGCCCGTGCTCGGCGACGGGATACTCACGCGTCCCGCGCTCGTCACGTCGATCAGCACGAACGTCGCGCGCGCGCACGAGATCCCGCCCGCGTGGCTGCCCGGCATGGACGTGTACTGCGACTACCGGCACACGACGCCCGCGAGCGCCGGCGAAATGCAGATCGCGACGGCCGAGCACGGCTGGGAAGCCGCGCGGATCTCCGGCGACCTGCCCGCGCTCGTCGCCGGCACCTGCCCGGCACCGTCGTACGCGCGTCACGCATTCTTCCGCTCGATCGGCCTCGGGCTCGAGGACATCGCGATCGCGCACGCGCTGTACACGCACCTGACGCGCGCATGAGCGGCACGCGAGCGCGGGGCCGATACAATGGCGCAACCGCCGCGGCGGCCGCGCGCGGGCGCACGGGCATGCCGACCACCGGCGCGCCGCCTCGCCGGCTCGATGGGCCGCCCGGCCCCCGCCCACCCGAGATGGCGACACCGATGCGCAAGAAGAAATCCCCCGTCAAAGACCTGCTGCTCACCCGTTATGCGCCGATCGCCGACGGTATCGCCGCGCTGTTCTTCCCGTACGCGGAAGTCGTGATCCACGACCTGCACGACCAGACCGTGCTGTATCTCGCGAACAACCTGTCGAAGCGCGAGGTCGGCGACGATTCCGCGCTGGAGGAAATCGATCATTCCGCGCGCGAGCGCGTGATCGGCCCGTACGAGAAGCTGAACTGGGACGGCCGGCGGATGCGCTGCGTGAGCAACGTGCTGTTCGACGACGAAGGCCACCCGGCCGGGATGATGTGCATCAACTTCAACATCGCGGTGTTCGACGAGGTGCGCGCGACGCTCGACCTGTTCATCAAGGGTGCGGGCGTGATCGCACAGCCGGACGAGCTGTTCCGCGACGACTGGCAGGAGCGCATCAACATGTTCCTGCACGGCTGGCTGCGCGAGCGGCAGGTCGGGCTGAACGGGCTCACGCGCGAGCACCGGCGCGAGCTCGTCGAAGCGCTGTACGCGGAGGGCGCGTTCCGCGGCAAGAGCGCGGCGAACTACGTCGCGAATGTGCTCGGGATGGGCCGCGCGACGGTCTACAAACACCTCAAGCACCTGAAGGAAACGCAGGGCGACGCGTAAGCGAAACGCGGGGGCGGGCGGGTTCGCCCGTTCGTCGGGACGCGCGGCGGCGGCCGGTATCGGCCATCGCTATCGGTGCGCCGCTTCCGTGTCTATGCTTCGTGATGCGGCGGGCGCCCGTTTCACGCGCCCGCCCGGCCTGGACGAAGCGTCGAAGCACAAGTGATATAGTCCCGGTTACACTTTTTTTGCTGCCCGGAACCGCCCATGACGACCGCTCCCGCCCCGATTGCCCGCCCGACCCTGACCGTCGAAATCTGGTCCGACCTGATCTGCCCGTGGTGCTGGATCGGCAAGCGCCGCTTCGACGAGGCGCTCGCCGCGTTCGCGCACGCCGAGCGCGTCGACGTCGCGCTGCGCGCATACCGGCTGATGCCGGGCCAGCCGGTCGAGCCGGTCGAGGCGATGCTCGCCGGCAAGTACCGGATGTCGCCCGCGCAGGTCGACCAGATGCTGCGCCAGGTGACCGATGCGGCCGCGAGCGTCGGGCTGCGGTACGACCTGCCCGGCACGCTCGTCGGCGACACGCTCGACGGCCACCGGCTCGTGAAGCTCGCGGAAGCGACGGGCCGCGCGCACGCGCTGACCGAGCGGCTGTACCGCGCGTATTTCTGCGAGCACGGCTCGCTGTTCGATCACGCCGAGCTCACCGAATTCGCGGTCGAAGCGGGGCTCGAGCGCGCGGCCGTCGAAGACGTGCTGCGCAGCGACCTGTATCGCGACGAAGTCGAAGCCGATATCGCGCGCGCCGCGCAGATCGGCGGGCGCGGCGTGCCGCTGTTCGTGTTCGGCGGCCGTTACGCGGTGTCGGGCGCGCAGCCGGCCGACGCGTTCGCGCAGGCGCTCGACCAGGCATGGCGCGACGGCATCGTCGAGCTCGACGGCAGCGACGCGGCCGCCTGCGGCCCCGACGGCTGCGAACTGCCGGCGCGCACATAACGCCCGTCGCATCCGTCACGCGCGTCCCGCCCGGACGCGCGACTACGCATCGCTCCTGCCACAAACCGGCAGGAAGCCCGCGCCGAGGGGGCCTACAATGCATCCTTTCAAATAACTATCAGAAGGCTGCAAGCCCATGACCCACGGGATCCACGGCGAGAAGCGCTGGTACGCGCTGATCGTCCTCTGCCTCGGCGTGCTGATGATCGTGCTCGACAGCACGATCGTGAACGTTGCGCTGCCGTCGATCAGCACCGACCTCCATTTCACCGAAACGGCCCTCGTGTGGGTCGTCAACGCGTACCTGCTGACGTTCGGCGGCTGCCTGCTGCTCGGCGGCCGGCTCGGCGACCTGTATGGCCAGCGGCGCATGTTCCTCGCCGGCCTCGTCGTGTTCACGCTCGCGTCGCTCGCATGCGGCCTCGCCCAGTCGCAGACGATGCTGATCGCCGCGCGCGCGGTGCAGGGGCTCGGCGGCGCGGTGGTGTCGGCCGTGTCGCTGTCGCTGATCATGAATCTCTTCACCGAGCCCGGCGAGCGCGCGCGGGCGATGGGCGTGTACGGCTTCGTCTGCGCGGGCGGCGGCAGCATCGGCGTGCTGCTCGGCGGGCTGCTGACGAGCTCGCTGTCGTGGCACTGGATCTTCCTCGTCAACCTGCCGATCGGCATCGCCGTCTATGCGATGTGCGTCGCGCTGCTGCCGCGCCTGCGCGCGCCGGCCGGCACCGCACGGCTCGACGTCGCGGGCGCGGTCACCGTGACCGCGTCGCTGATGCTGGCGGTCTACGGGATCGTCGGCGGCAACGAAGCCGGCTGGCTGTCGACGCAGACCGTCGTGCTGATCGGCGCCGCGGTCGCGCTGCTCGCCCTGTTCATCGCGATCGAGGCGCGCGCCGCGCATCCGCTGATGCCGCTCACGCTGTTCGCCGCACGCAACGTCGCGCTCGCGAACGTGATCGGCGTGCTGTGGGCGGCCGCGATGTTCGCGTGGTTCTTCCTGTCCGCGCTGTACATGCAGCGTGTGCTCGGCTACGGGCCGCTGCAGGTCGGTCTCGCGTTCCTGCCGGCGAACCTGATCATGGCTGCGTTCTCGCTCGGGCTGTCCGCGCGCATCGTGATGCGCTTCGGGATCCGCGGCCCGATCGCGGCCGGCCTGCTGATCGCGGCCTGCGGCCTCGCCCTGTTTTCGCGCGCGCCGGTGGACGGCGGCTTCGCCTGGCACGTGCTGCCCGGCATGACGCTGCTCGGCATCGGCGCGGGCGTCGCGTTCAACCCGATGCTGCTCGCCGCGATGAGCGACGTCGATCCGGCCGATTCCGGGCTCGCGTCGGGGATCGTCAACACCGCGTTCATGATGGGCGGCGCGCTCGGTCTCGCCGTGCTCGCGAGCCTCGCAGCCGCCCGCACCGACGTGCTCGCGGCCGCGAACGCCGCGCCGCTCGACGCACTGAACGGCGGCTACCATGCAGCCTTCGCGTTCGGCGCGGCATTCGCTGCCGCCGCCGCGCTGATCGGGCTCGCGCTGCGCATCCGGCGGCAGGACGCCGTCGAAGATGCCGGCCCCGCGATGCACTGACGCCGACGAGCCGCAGGCGGCGGATGAATCCGGCCGTCTGTATCGAACCTGGGGCGCGCACCGTCGCGCCCTTTTTCTTCTTCCGGGTGCCGCGCACCGCCCGTCCTGTCGTCGCAGGCCGGCACCGGCCACCACGTTGGCCCTGCTCGTTCAAACGCCCGTTTCAGCGCCGCCTGCCGCCCGCGCCTTCCCGGCCGATTTTTAACGCAGTCGTACACCGACCCGCCACATTTGCGACAATGGCGGACTTTGACCCACGCGCCGCTACCGCCGAACGCCGCATAACCGCCTCCTTCCGATGTCGCTTCCCCATATCGATCTGCTGTACTCGTTGTCCGGCCTGTTCGTCGGCATCCTCGTCGGCCTGACCGGCGTCGGCGGTGGTTCGTTGATGACGCCGATCCTCGTGCTGCTGTTCGGCGTCCACCCCGCGACGGCGGTCGGCACCGACCTGCTCTATGCGGCGGCGACCAAGGCCACCGGCACGCTCGTCCACGGCCTGAAGGGCTCGATCGACTGGCGCATCACGGGCCGGCTCGCGACAGGCAGCGTGCCGGCCGCGGCCATCACGCTGTGGTGGCTGCACACGCACGGGATGAATACGCCGGGCACCGCGCGGATGATCCAGCTCGTGCTCGGCGTCGCGCTGCTGCTCACGTCGCTCGCGCTGATCTTCCGGCCGCAGCTCACCGCGTTCGCCGCGCGCAACCCGCTCACACCGAGCCCCGCGCGCACGCTGTGGTCGACCGTGCTGACGGGCGCCGTGCTCGGCGTGCTCGTGTCGATGACGTCGGTCGGTGCCGGCGCGATCGGCGTCACCGTGCTCCTGCTGCTGTATCCGATGCTCGCGACGACCCGCATCGTCGGGTCCGACATCGCGCACGCGGTACCGCTCACGCTGGTCGCCGGCATGGGCCACTGGCTGCTCGGCTCGGTCGACTGGTCGATGCTGCTGTCGCTGCTGCTCGGCTCGTTGCCGGGCATCGTGCTCGGCAGCCTGCTGTCGGCGCGCGCACCCGAGCGGCTGCTGCGCAACCTGCTTGCCGCGACGCTCGTCGCAGTCGGCGTGAGGCTCGTGCTCGCGTAGGCGGCCCGGCGCAGTGCTCCGCCGTGTCGTGAATCGACACCCGCTCGTCTCCGACAAAAGACACCGTCCCCGTGGGTGAACCGCCTTCCCCACATGGGTTGACGGAGTCCCGAACAATTCTCAGGGCGTACCCGTCAGCGCACGCGCAACGGGCAGGTATTTGGTCAGGATGCCCAGCATCGTCGCGGCCTCGGCCTTCGACACCGTGGGAAACGGAGAAACGTACGACGTGCCGTTGCGGCGCTCGTGTGCCTTCGTGATGAACGCAAACTCCTGAGGACTCACGCCCAGCGAGGTAGACACGCGTTGGATTGCCAGGTTACGGCCGGCATCTTTGGTTCGCACCTCATAAAACTCCAGGATCGCCTGTACCACCTGAAAGTAGCCTTCATAGGCCAAGGTAAATACTTGCAAATGCCGGGCGGAATCCAGCTCGGCGGCAGTGGCCTTGTAGTCCGCAGCATTGCGCAGGAAGCCCTCGATTGCTCCGGTGTCGGCGCAACCGCATCGAAGGCTTTCGCCCTGATGAGGTTTTCGTATTCGGTCGGACGCGGCATCACAATATCCTCAGCGTGGGGCCTTGAGCGATCTGGGCCATGACAGGGTCGGCGTCTACCAGCGCAGCCCATTCGGCCGGCTCGTACAAAGAAAAGTTGACGGGACGCAGCAGACTTTGCTCGACCACGTGCAAGGCTTCAGATAGCTCGAGGAGCGGGACGTTCCCGATGACGATCAGATCGATGTCGCTATGGCCGCTGTCGGAACCCTTGGCCACCGAGCCGAACACGAATGCCGTGGTGATATGCGCCGCAAACGGCGATAAGGCTTCCTTCAACGGCTCTGCAACGGCGAACGACTTGCGTGCGATGCTGACAAGTTCCGGATAGAGGACGAATTCCGTATTCGCGCGGATGCTCCTTTGTCGGCCTCGACGGGCGTCCTCGGTGAGTACGCCGACTTCCACCAGCCGATCCACCTGCTTTTGAGCACTTCCGCGCCCGCTGTCTGCCAGACGCAGCAGTTCCTGTAACGTATAGCTTCGATCGGGTTGCAGTAGCGTCGCACCCAACACCCGCTGCATGCCCGGTGTGAAGAGAAAATCAGCAAGACCCATGCGAATCCTCATAATAAGGACAATTGTCCTTATTATGAGGATTTACCGGAAAATCCTCAATAGAGGGCTATTCATCCCTCTTTTAAGGATTCGACAAGGACGCGCCGGCCCCAAACAAGACGATGCCCCGGAAGTCCATGACTCACGGGGCATCCTGAAAAACGACAGCACCGCCATCGACGCGCGCCACGTGACGAACCGGAGCGCGTCGATGGCGGTGCCTTTACATCGCTTCGGACGGCAAGCCGCCCGCTCCGCTTACTGCCCCTGCTGCTGCAGTTTCTGCTGCTTGAGCTGCTGCGTGCGCGCCTGCAGCTTCAGCACCCGTTGCAGCGCAGTACGGTTCGCGAGGATCCCGTCGTAGAAGTTGGCGAGATCGCCCTTCAGCGCGGTCCGCGACGCGTCGTTCAGGTAGATCATGTGGCCCGACGGGTAGTTCTTGATCGTCAGGTTCTGCGCCTTGAGCGTCGGATCGAGCGGCATCTGCGCGAGCGTCAGCTCCGTCTGGTGGAACGGCGTGACGGCGTCGAAATAGCCGTTCGCCGACAGCACCTTCAGGTCCGGGTTCACGCTCATCGTCGACGCCAGGTCGCCGGCCGTGTACAGCGTGTTGCCGCCGCCCTTGTTCGCGCCGGTCGGGTCGGTGTGGCTGAAGTCCCAGTTGTTGAAGACCTGGTCGTTCAGGTCCACGAACGACGACGTCGACATGTACTTGAGGTCGGTGTTGATGTAGCTGTTCCACAGCACCGTATACGCGCCGCCGACGTTCGTGATCGACGGATCGTTGCTGCCCGAGTTCGGCAGGATGTACGGCGCGATGCCCTTGCCCGTGAAGTTCGCGCGACCGTCGTACTGGCCGATCTGCGTGCCCGGCACGAGCGTCAGGAAGAAAGTGTACGGCGGGTTGTCGTCCGACGACGGCACGTTGCCGAGCGCGGCCGGGTTGCCGAACGTCTGGATCAGCGACGTCGGGTCCGTGCCGATGTACGCGCCCATCTGCTGCGCGGTCTGCAGGTTCAGGTTCAGCCGCACGTTCACGAAGCCGCCGTCCTGCGGGTTCGGCTTCTGCGCAAGCGGCGCGAGCGTGTTGTCCGCGTAGTTGCGAGCCTGGACCATGTACGCGTCGAGATCGGTCGGCGTCGGGTTGAGCGTCGTCTTCTTCCAGTAGAACGCGTCGGCCGCGAGTGTCGGGAACGTGCCCGGCGCGGACAACGCATTCGCGTAGTCGAGGATCGACGACTGCAGCGTGATCCCGTTCAGGTCGATGCCGTCCTCGTGCAGCACCCACGACACGACCGCGCTGCGCGCGGTGCCGTACGACTCGCCGTACAGGAATTTCGGCGAATTCCAGCGCGAGTACTTGGTCAGGTAGCGCTGGATGAAGCGGTCGATCGAGCGGGCGTCCTGGTCGGTGCCCCAGAAGTCCTTGTTCTTCGCCGGGGCGATCGCCGCCGAATAACCGGTGCCGACCGGGTTGATGAACACGAGGTCGGTACGGTCGAGCAGGCTGTCCGGGTTGTCGAGCAGCTTGTACGGCGCGGGCGGCGTGAAGTTCGGGAACGACGACTGCAGGCGCTTCGGCCCGTACGAGCCGAGCAGCAGGTAGACCGACGACGAGCCGGGGCCGCCGTTGTAGAAGAACGTGACCGGGCGCGGCTTCGACGGGTCCGGATTGTCCTGCGTGTACGCGACGTAGAACATCTTCGCGTTCGGCGCCGACGTGACCGGGTCGATCGTCGTCAGGTGGCCCGTGGTGGCCGTGTACTTGACGGTCTTGCCGCCGATCGTGACCGAACGGTGGACGACGGCCGCCCCTTCCGTGGAATCCGTGACCGCGTCGTTCGGCCCGGTGCCGTACACGTCGGTGTCGACGTACGGCTGGTCGGCCGCCGCGGCCGTTGCGCTGGTGTTGGCCTGCGTGCTGGCGCCGGCCGACGTCGCGGCCGCGGCGGCGGCCGAAGCAGCCGGGCTCGGCCCGTCGTCGCCGCCGCACCCCGTGACGAGCAGCGCCGCGGCCGCGGCTGCGGCGAGCGGCACGCTCAGTGTCGTTCCGAATAGCGCGAAACCGTCTTTCAAGGACTTCCGTGTCGTCATTATTGCCTCTCGAACAGAACGATAAATACCGCCGGTCGCAAAGGATCATTTGCGCCGGCGCTCCGCACCAGGAATGCATTCGTTATGCGACGCACTCCGAGTTTTTTACCGGATCGGCGAATACCGATCGGCACGATTTACCCCACCCATGTTTTTTGCAACCGCACAATGGAATCAATTCCATTGCAAACGGCAATTCAATAATCCGCAGCAATACGAATTCATTGCGCGAATTTGCATGCACACAAAATCGACGGCAAAAACACACCCCGCAAGGACCGCCCGACAAGGGCGCCTCGCTTCGAACAGACGAACGATCCCCCTCGGCGAGATACCGATTAATCGCAGAACAGCGATCAACCGTGACTCGAGCCGATCTAACAAAATCGAAAGGATCGATTAACTAAACGGAAAGGAATATCTTCGTATCTGTAATTTATTAAATTAAGTGAAAATACCGGCGCATATTAGGGTTCTGATTTAGCGCCGTAAAGTAAGAATTTGTTACAGCGCTCGCCATTCGGACAAAAGCCAATCCGGGACCGATTCCATTCGCTCAAAGAAAAAAGCCGGACGGCTGTCCGGCTTCGTGCGGGCGGCGCGGCGGGCGCCGTCAGAGCGGCACGTCGATCGTGCCGGCACCGGTCGTGATCGCGTTCGCCCCCGGCGCGGCCGAGATCGGCGGCAGGTTCGCGCTCGTCAGCGCGGGCGCGGCGCCCGGCGTGCCGCCGCGCGGCACCGTGCGGATCACCTGCGACGGCGGCAGCGGCGCACCGTTCTTCAGGTGCCGCCACATCAGGTTCAGCGCCTGCACGTTGTAGTAGTGAACCGGCACGAAGCGTGTGTCGAAGCCCGGCACCGGCAGGAACGCATCGAAGTGCTGGCCGTTCGTCACCTCGTAGAACACGAGCCGGCTGCGCCCGCCTTCGCTGATGCCGTTCTGTGCGACGTACGCGCGCGATGCGTGGTTCACGGGCACCAGCGCATCGCTGCGGCCCTGGACGATGATCGCCGGCTTGCCCTGCAGGTTCGCGTTCACGCGCACCGCGTCGACGTTCGCGGGCATCCCGAGCATCCCGTTCGTCCAGAGCTGGCGCAGGCACAGCGCGCCCGCGAAACTCGCATCGGGTGTCGCGAGCCGGTGGTCGATACCCGCGCCCGTGTTGAACACCAGGTTGATGCCGGCCGTCGGCGGCACGCCGTTGCCGGCGCCGAAGACGGCCGGCATCGGCGACGTGGCAGGCGCGGCGACGGCGCCCGTTGCCGGGTTCGTCGTCGCGAAGCTGAAATTGCACAGGTTGTCGGTGACGCGCGAGCGCGTGTACGCGTTCGCATACGTGACGGCGATCGCCGGAATCGCCTGCGAATCCCACATCGGCGCTTGCAGCAGGTCGGAATCGGCAAGGTAGCCGGCCGCGTGGAGCTGCGCGAGCGCGTCGGCGGCCTGGCTTTGCGTATCGGCCCCCGCCACGAGCCCGGCCGCGGCGAGCGTCGCGCAGCGCTGCGTGCGGATCGACTGCGTGGTCGCCGCCGGCAGCGCGCTCAGGTACGGCGCAGCGGCGAGCGACGCCGACGCGGCCGCGCACGGCTGAAGCAGGTTCGCGAGGGTCGCGTAGTCGGCCAGCGGCCGGCCGAACGACGGCACCGGCTGGCCGCCCGAGCGCACGACCGCATTCGGCGCCATCCGCACGTTGATTTGCGGCTCGCCGACCACGACCGCGGTGATCCAGCCGCGATTGTCCTGCTCGGCCGCCGCGAGCGACGCGCCGCCGCCGTTGCTGACCGACGCGGCGATCGTCGTGATGTCGCCCGCGCGATAGCGCACGCCGTGATGCGAGCTGTCGATCAGCGGGCCGAACTGCTCGTTGAGCGCCCAGTACGCGAACTCGACCGACTGCAGCGTCACGCGCCCCCAGTCCTGCTCGGGATTCTGCTGCGAATGCGCGTGCTTGAACGCATAGCGGTTCGGGAAGCGGGAATTGAAGGTGGCGAGATCGCCGCTCGTCACGTTCGCGGTGAACAGGCTCGCGGTGCCGGCCAGCACCGCGTTGGCGAGCGTGCCGTCGATCAGCGTGACGGTGTCCGACATGAGTTCGTGCGCGCCGTTGCCGCCGCCCTTGTCGTTGTAGGCGACCGCGCAGCCGCGCTTGAGCGCCCATTCGCCGGCTGCGGAAATCGCGCCGTACACGCCGCGCGAGCCCGACGACGTCGCGGTGACGATGCACGGCTGCGCGGGATTGAAGCTGGCGGGCACCTGCACGAGCAGCGTCACGTTCTTGCTGCCGCTGCCGTCGTCGGAATACGCGAGATATTCGGTGCCGGGGATCTTGCCTTCGCCGAGCGTGTCGTTGCCGTCGAGATCGACGTTCGGCCCCCAGAAGCGGCCGTAACCGCCGTTCGCGCTCATGTCGACGAGCGCGCGATAGTTCGACCAGATCGCCAGGCGGCGCAGCTCGGCGCCAGTCGGCCGGGCGGCGTTCGCGAAGCCGGGGGCGGTGGCCGAGCCGAGGCCCGTCTTGCCGAGGCCGGCCGTCAGCAGATCGTCGCTCGCGCCGTCATAGGCTGTCGTGCGCACGTTGCCGGACACGAAACCGGGCAGCCGGTTGCGCTCGGCCGATTCGTCGCCGTTACAGGCGCCGAGTAGCGCGATCGCGGCCAGCGCCGCGCCGAAAACCATCCGCCTGCCCCACCCGAGCCTCGTCATCGCCGCCCTCTCGATATCGTTATCGGTCCGCCGCCGCTTCATGCGGCTTGCGGCCTCTCAAGCGCAAACGGGCCCCGGCATGCCGGGGCCCGCCTGGAAACGGGCGCACGCGGCGCTCGCGCGCCGCCGCCCGGCATCACTGCTGCTGAACCGTCAGCTTGTTCGTGACCGACGTCACGCCCGCCACGCCCTTGGCTGCAGCTTCGGCCTTGTCGATCTGGTCCTGGGCCGGCATCGTGCCTTCCAGCGTGATCGCGCCGCCCTTCGAACGCACGACGAGGTTCGACACGTTCACGCCCGATTCCTTCGAAATCGCCTTGCGCACCGTATAGCCGAGCTTGCGGTTCGCCTTCTTCGCGGTTTTCGCGGCGGCCTTCGGCGCGCTGGTCGCTGCCGCGGGCGCTTCCGTTGCCGCCGCATCGCTCGACTGCGCATACACGCTGCCCGACAGACAGGCCGCCACGGCGGCGACACCCAACGCTCTCAACACGATCGACTTCATGCTATCTCCTTATCACTCCGGAACGGCCGTGCACAGTACGGCCGGATACCCCCAAAAACAGCCGGCCCGCGCGCGAACGGGCGGGACAGCCGGTGTTTTCCACGGCGATACGAGAGAGGCAAGACGGGCTGGCGGACGGCGCACGCGAGAGCGGGCCGGCCGGGCCGGACAGCCGCCGGCCGGACGCGCCCGGTCTCATTGCGTGCCGGGTCGCGCGCGAATCGGGCGCGGCTGCGTCGCACAATGTAATCCAGCGCCCGCGGAAGCGCAAAGCTTTTGACGCGGCGGCCCCCGCCGCTGTCGTCGCGCCGCACTCGCGCACGCACCGCGAAACCGGGTACCATCGCCGCGAGAATCCGCCTCGTCCGCGCCGACCGTCACCGATACGTCACGCCAGCGTCATCCGCCGCCCCCCAATGAAGCCAGCCCGCCC
>NZ_LDUL01000037.1:0-85475 GCF_001043615.1 Burkholderia sp. LK4 | reverse complement strand
TTGACGTTGACGTTGACGTTGACGAACGGAAACACAGCGTCAGGTTAGGTGCACCGAACTATAATGAACAGTCATTGATGAATATTTCATCCATTTACATCGAAAATGAAAGTCCTCGACCTCGATGCCGTACGCGCGTTCGTGCTGGTCGCCGATCTCGCCAGCTTCACGCGCGCCGCCGATGCGCTCGGCACCACGCAGTCGGCCGTGAGCCTGAAGCTGAAACGGCTGGAAGCACACCTCGGCAAGCCGCTGCTCGCGCGCACGCCGCGTGTGGTCAAGCTGGCCGCCGACGGCGAGAATTTCCTGCCGGCCGCCCGCGCGCTGCTCGACGCGCACGACCACGCGCTCGGCGCGATCTCGGCCGGCACGCACCGGCTCGCGCTCGGCGTCAGCGAGCATGTCGCCGTGCCCGACCTGCCGGCCGTGCTCACGAGCCTGCATCGGCAGGACCCGGGGCTGTCGCTCGAAATGCATCTCGGAACGTCGACGAACCTGCTCGCGCAATACGACGAACGCCGGTTCGACGCGGTGATCGTGCGGCACGAGCCGGGCGAAGACCCGCCGCGCGAAGACGGTACCTTGCTGTTTTCCGAGCCGCTCGCCTGGCTCGCCGCGCCGGACTGGGCGCCGCGTGCGGGCGAGCCGCTGCCGCTCGCGGTGCTGGCCGGCCCGTGCGGCGTGCGTGCGGCCGCGCTGCGCGCCCTCGATCACGCGGGGCGGCCGTGGCGAGAACGCTTTACGGGAGGCGGTGTCGCGGCGGTCACGGCCGCCGCTGCCGCAGGGCTTGCCGTCTGCCCGCTCGCACGGCGTGTCGCGCCGCGCACGCTGGCCGACGTCGGCGCGAAATTCGGGCTGCCGCCGCTGCCGCTGTCGCAGGTCGTGCTGTACTCGCGCGTGCGCGACCCACGCGCCGCCGCCGCGCTGCGCAGGTTTGCCGACAGCCTTGCAATCTCGGCGTAAACTGACGGGTTTCGCCGCCCGCAATCTCCAGAAGAATTCCAATGAAGCCCGAAGCCCGCAAGCACCTCCGTGCCAACCTGCTGATGCTCGCCGCCGCCGCGATCTGGGGTTCGGCTTTCGTCGCGCAACGCCTGAGCCTCGACGTGATCGGACCGTTCCTGTTCACGGGGCTGCGCTTTCTGCTCGGCGCGCTGGTGCTGGTGCCGCTGCTGACGCTGAACACGGCGTCGCGCGCGCAGCTCGCGGCGATCCGCCGTGCGCCGGCGCTGCTGCTGCCCGGTCTCGCGCTCGGCGGGCTGCTGGCGGTATCGATATCGCTGCAGCAGATCGGCCTGCAGTACACGCGCATCGCCAACGCGGGGTTCATCAGCTCGCTGTACGTCGTGATCGTGCCGCTGATGGGTGTGTTCGCCCGTCACCGGATCGGCACGGGCACGTGGTTCGGCGCGCTGCTCGCGGCGATCGGCCTGTATTTCCTCAGTATCGACGAGCACTTCTCGGTGCTGTACGGCGACTGGTTCCAGCTCGCCGGCGCCGTGATCATCGCCGCGCACGTGATGGCCGTCGGCCATTTCGCCCGGCGCCACGATCCGCTCGTGCTCGCGTTCCTGCAATTCCTCGTGTGCGGCGTGGCGTGTCTCGCGGTCGGCCTCGCCGTCGAGCCGGTCAGCGGCGCCATGCTGCGCGGCGCACTGCCGACGCTGCTGTACGGCGGCCTGTTGTCGGTGGGCGTCGGCTATACGCTGCAGGTCGTCGCGCAACGCGACGCCGCGCCCGCGCACGCAGCCGTGATCTTCAGCATGGAAGGCGTGTTCGCGGCGCTCGCCGGCTGGGCCGCGCTCGGCGAAACGCTGACGCTGCGCGCGCTCGTCGGCTGCGCGCTGATGCTGGCCGGCCTGCTCGCGTGCCAGTTGCTGCCGAACGGCGACGCCCGGAAAAAGGACGAGGACGCACTGCCGGCGTGACACGCACCGTCCCTATAATGGCGGTTCGCGTGACAACCACGCCAACCGCTTCCGACAGGCCCGCTCCGTGACGTCCACTTCCGTCGATCCCGCCGCCGACCTGCTGCGCGAACGCGCAGCGCACTACGCCACCCAGGCGGCGCTGTTCCTGCGCGACCAGGCGCTCTCCACCGCGTCGCACGACTTGCGCAGCCCGCTGAATGCCATGCATAGCTGGGCATACGTGCTCGAGCGCCAGCTCGCCAACGCCGATCCGAACCTGCAGCGCGCGCTCGCGGGCATCCGCACCGGGATCGACCAGCAGGTCGCGCTGATCGACGACGTGCTCGATGCGCCGCGCGCGGAAACGCGCACGCTCGCACTCGCGCCGCAGCCGTTCGCGCTGCGCGCGCTGCTCGACGACACGCTCGCGCTCGTCCGTTTCGCGCTCGCCGACGCACGACAGGTCACGCTCGACGCGACGCTGCCAGACGGCGAACCGTCGCTGACCGCCGACCGCGAACGCATCGCGCAGGCGCTCTGGACGATGCTGACGGTCGCGGTCGAAGCCAGCGCCGCCGGCGGCCGCGTGACGTTCGCGTGCGCGCGCGACGGCGTGCAGTTCACCGCGCGCGCCACATGCACCGTCAACGCCGACACGCTCGCCGATCCCGCGCAGCCGCACGCGTTCGAATCGTTCGCACGACGCGAGCTGCTGCGCGAGCGCGACGCGAAGCGGGTCGCGTGGGCGCTTGCGCTCTGCCAGCGCGTCGCGCTCGCACACGGCGGCACGTTCTCGCACGACGCGTTCGCCGATGGCGCAACCGCCACCGTCACGTTCTCCGTCCCCGGCGAGGCGCCGGTGTAAGCCAGCGGCCGCCCGATATATTACGAATTCCTTTCTGGCTCTATACTGACGGGCCTGTCATAACCGGAGTGATTCTTTGTTACAGATCTTCGCGCTCATCGGCGCGTTGTTCCTGGTGGCCCTGAACGGGTTCTTCGTCGCGGCAGAATTCGGCCTGGTCAAACTGCGTGCCACGCGCGTCAAGACACTGGCCCGCAAGCACGGCCTGCGCGGCCGCATCCTCGGCATCGTGCACGGCCGGCTCGACGCGTATCTTTCCGCGTGCCAGCTCGGCATCACGCTCGCGTCGCTCGGCCTCGGCTGGGTCGGCGAACCGGCGTTCGCGCAACTGCTCACCCCGCTGCTCGACCTGATCGGCGTGCAGTCGGAGCGCGTCGTGCACCTGATCTCGCTGGTGTTCGCGTTCTCGCTGATCTCGTTCCTGCACATCGTCGTCGGCGAACTGGCGCCGAAGTCGATGGCGATCCGCCAGTCGGAGAAGGTCGGCCTGTGGGTCGCGCTGCCGCTCTACGCGTTCTACTGGGCGATGTACCCGGCAATCTGGGTGCTCAACAACAGCGCCAACGCGGTGCTGCGGCTCGCCGGGCTGTCGGCCGACCATGGCGGCGACGCGCACTACTCGACCGACGAATTGAAGCTGATCCTGCGCAGCCGCCGCAGCACGGCCGGCAACTCCGCGCAGCCGGCGCGCGGCACGTACAGCAACGACGAGTGGAACACGCTCGCGCATTCGCTCGATTTTTCGTCGATGACCGTGTCGGACCTGATGCGGCCGGCCCATGAAATGATCGGCCTGCGCCGCGACCTGCCGCTGCCCGACAACATGGAGATCGTCGCGCGGCACCGCTTCAGCCGCTATCCGCTGTTCGAGGATGCATCGCGCGAACAGGTGAGCGGGCTGATCCACCTGAAGGACCTGCTGCTCGCGCGTCACGCGGGCGCCGCGCTCGAAGACCTGTCCGACTACGTGCGCCCCGTGCAGTACGTGAAACCCGACACGCCGGCCCTCGACCTGTTCCGCCGTTTCCGCAAGGGCGCACCGCACTTCGCGCTGGTCGGCAACAAGGGGGAGAAGCCGATCGGCTTCCTGACGCTCGACAACCTGCTCGGCGCGCTGGTCGGCCAGATCCACGACGAGTTCCGCCAGGGCGACGCCGACTGGAGCCGCCTCGACGACGGCACGCTGATGGGCAAGGGCAGCCTGCCCGTCGTGTCGCTCGAACAGGCGCTCGGCATCGATATCGACGAAGGCCGCGCGGAATCGGTCGGCGGCCTCGTGATCCAGGCGCTCAGCGACCTGCCGACCGAAGGGCAGCGCGTGTCGTTCGACCGCTTCGACGTCGTCGTGAAGAAGATGAACGGGCCGCGCATCGTGCTCGTGCGCGTCTACCCGAAGATCGCGAAAGAGGCCGACGAATGACGGCCGCGCGTGGTTGCCGCCGCCGCACGCGATGAACGCGACGCTGCCGCGCTGCTGCGTGATCACGCCCGAGCCGGCGTCCGCGTCGGCCGCCGATTGCGCGGCGTTCCTCGACCGGCTGTCGGCCGTGCTCGCGCGCGGCGAGACGCTCGTGCAACTGCGCGTGAAATCGCTCGACGCAGCCGCGTTCGCGCGGCTCGCCGCCGCGGCGCTCGCGCGCTGCGGCGCGGCCGGCGCACACCTGATGCTGAACGGCCCGATCGATGCGGCCGGCGTGATGCGGCTCGACGGCGCCGGCTGGCATCTCGACGGCCGCGCGGTGCGCGCCGCCGCGCAGCGGCCGTTGCCGGCCGGAAGATGGGTGTCCGCGGCCTGCCACACGCGCGACGACCTGCTGCTGGCCGCGCGCGCCGGCGCTGATTTCGTCACGCTGTCGCCCGTATTGCCGACGCTCAGCCATCCCGGTGCGCCGACGCTCGGCTGGACGCAGTTCGGCACGCTGGCCGCCGAGGCCGCGATGCCCGTCTTCGCGCTCGGCGGCATGAAACGGTCCCACCTAGACGACGCACGCCGCCACGGCGCACACGGCATCGCGGGCATTCGCGGGTTCTGGTAGTCCGGGGATTTCCGGCGACGCAACCGGGCGCAGAGGCGCCCGGCCGTTCGGACATTACCGCCTCACGTCGTCATGCGTTCAGGTTCGGGCGCACTCCGCGCCACGCGCCGTCGTCGATGCGACGTGCATCGTGCGTGAGCGCATACCGGTTGACGTCACCCGTCAGCCACGCGACGAGCGAGTACGGCGGCAACTCCCCTTCATCGACCCGGTCGCGCGCACGCGCCGGCGTCTCGAACACGACCCGCCCTCTCGGCGCATCGAACGGCACCGCCTCGGGCGACAGGTTCAGCGCGATCGTCAGCGTCTCGTCGTCGGCGAGCCGCCATGACGCAAGCAGCGCGTCGGCATCGCCATCGCCGTCCGACTTCAGCGCACGCGCATCCTGCGGCCGGCAATCGGACAACCTCGGCGCGATCAGCTTCGCGCGCACCGCCAGCGCCGACTGCACGAAATGCGCGCGATCGGCGTCGCGCGCGGTTTCGTCGAAGATCAACGGGATCTGCGGCGTGAGCAGCGACAGCGCAAGCGCGGCCAGACCGGCCTCCTGCCCGTGGTCGCCCTGCCCGCTGTCACGCCACGCGCCATCGGACAGCACCAGCGACGTCAACGACAGCCCGCTGTCGGCGGCCATGCCCTCGCCCGACCCGGCCGGCTGGAATGCGGCCCCGGCCGCGGTCAGCGCGCGGGCGAGCGCGTGGATCGACTGGTGCGCGGAAATGCCTTCATGAGCCGACGTGTCGCGGCCCGTCAGCCGGTGCAGCGCGCGTTCGCCGCACCCGTTCCACTGCGCATCGAAATGGGTATCGGCAAGATGCGCGGGATGCCGCTCGCTGCCGAGTACGAGGTGGATGAGCCGGTCGGCCGGCACCGCCGCACGCACGCGGTCCGCGATCTCGCGCAGCCACGACACGCCGATCCGGTCGGCTTCGCGCAGGCGCAGCCCGTCGCAACGGTACTCGTCGATCCAGTACAGCGCGTTGTCGCAGAAGAAATCGCAGACTTCCGGATGATCGAGCGCGAGCGGCGACGCCTGCAGCGGATCGTCGCGCGTATGGAAGAACGGCGCCGCGTAGTGGCGCAGCGCGTCGGTGCCGCTGCCGAAGCGCGCGTAGTCGAGTTCCAGCAGCACCGCGAGACCGTAGCCGTGCGCATCGTCGATCAGCGCCTTCAGCGCGTCGGGGCCGCCTTCGGCCGCGAGCGGCGCGAACGGCAGGCTGTCGTGCGGCGACGCGAGCAGCTCCAGCGCGGTCACGCCGAGGCGCGCGAGTTGCGGCAGGCGCCGGCACACGCCGCCGAAGCCGCCCACCGCGTGCGGGCGAATCGCATAGAGCGAGATGTCTTCCCATGCGCGCCCGCGCCAGAACGTGTTGCGCCACGTGAACGCGCGCGGATCGACGACCTCGCTCGGGCCGTCGAGCCCCTCGGGTTGCGAGCGCGACGCGGGATCGGGAATCGATACCGTATCGTCGAGGCGATAGCGGTAAAGCGCCCCCGCGCCGCAATCGGCAAAGACTTCGAACCAGTTCGTGCCGGCAGCCGTCATCGGAACGAGCAACGGGCCGAAACCGGTATCGAGTTCGAGCTGGACCTGCGTGCTGCCCGGTGCCCACACGCGAAAATGCGTGCGCTGCGTCGCGCAGAGCGCGCCACAGGGCTGTGCGCCGAACGGCAGGCAGTGAATGTAGTGCTGCGCATACGGGTCGTGCGGACAATCGGACATCATGCGCTCCTCGTGCGTACCGAGCGGCATGGCCGCGCCAGCGGCGCGGCACATCGGGGCCCGGCATGCGACGGCCAGGCGGGGGGAAAAACGAGTATGCGCCGGATTCGCCATCGCGATGCAACGTCCCCGGACATTATTAAATGCGAATCGACCCCTGGAAAACCCGCAGTCCGGCAAGCGTCGGCGAGGCAGGTAGCCCGCATACCGGAATGCCTGCTCGCCTTGTTGCACCGGCCGTGCCCGCTTACGCTCTGCGCGATGCGCGTGGACATACCGTCCGCGCCCGACCCGAGGAACCCGCCATGTCGCTTCCCGCCAGTGCCGCCAAATTCGATCCGGCACGCGCACACGAATACGCCGAGCAATCCCGCATCGCACTCGCCGGCTACGATGCCTGCCACGAACTCACCGCGTGCATGCTCGCATCCACAATCGCCGCACCCGACGCGCGGATCCTCGTCGCGGGCGCGGGCGGCACGGGGCAGGAAATCTGCGTGGCAGCCGCGCTCGAGCCGGGCTGGCGGTTCACGGCCGTCGACCCGTCCGGGCCGATGCTCGCGCTCGCGCGCTCGAACGTCGAGGCCGCGGGCTGCGGCGCGCGCACGGCGTTCGTCGAGGACGGTGTCGATGCGTTGCCAGACACACCCGCGTTCGACGGCGCGACGCTGATCGGCGTGCTGCATCACGTCCCGGGCGATGAAGCGAAGGCGGCGCTGCTGCAGGCGATCGCGCGGCGCCTGAAACCCGGCGCGCCGCTCGTGCTCGCCGGCAATCATCGCCGCTACGCGGACCACCCTCGCCTGCTCGACGCATGGCAGCAACGCTGGCGCATGAAAGGCGCGACGCCCGACGCGGTGCGCGCGCAACTCGCGAAGATCCTGCAGGGCGCCGATCCGCCCGCGTCCGAGGAAGCCGTGTTCGCCCTGCTGCGCGACGCGGGCTTCGATGCGCCGCTGCGCTTTTTCGCGAGCCTGTTCTGGGGCGCGTGGATCGCCGTCCGGCGCGCGTGATGGATCGGGGCGGTCGGCCAGATGCGGTCGGCTAGAAGCGGTCGGCTAGAAGCGTCGCGCCACGTCGCGCGACGCGTTTCGCTTGTGCGCCACCCGCGCTGGGTATGATGTCGTTCCCGCCCCCACTTCCGGCGTCGACATGCTCACCGTCCATCACCTGAACAACTCGCGTTCGCAGCGCGTGCTCTGGCTGCTCGAAGAACTGGATGTGCCGTACGAGATCGTGCGCTACGCGCGCGACCCGAAGACGATGCTCGCGCCGCCCGAGTTGCGCGCGATCCATCCGCTCGGCAAGTCGCCGGTCGTCACCGACGAGGGCCGCACGTTCGCCGAATCGGGCGCGATCATCGAATACCTGGTCGAACGCTACGGCAACGGGCGCCTGGCGCCGCCGCCCGGCACGCCCGAGCGGCACGACTACACGTACTGGCTGCACTATGCGGAAGGATCGGCGATGCCGCCGCTGCTGCTCAAGCTCGTCGCGCTGCGGATCGCGCATGCACCGATGCCGTTCTTCGCGCGGCCGATCGCGCGCAAGATCGCCGACACGCTGCAGTCGGGCTTCGTCGATCCGCAGATCGCGCTGCATCTCGGCCATGTCGACGGTGCGCTGCAGCGCACCGGCTGGTTCGTCGGCGACAGCTTCAGCGCGGCCGACATCCAGATGAGCTTTCCGCTCGAGGCCGCGACCGCGCGCGGCGGCGACGGCCGGTTTCCCGCGATCGCGCGCTTTCTCGACGCGATCCACGCGCGGCCGGCCTACCGGCGCGCGCTGGAGCGCGGCGGCCCGTACGAGCTTCTCAAATGACGCGGCGCACGACCGCGGCCCGCGTCAGCTCAGCAGGCCGGCTGCCACGTTGATCGACAGCCCGAGCACGGCCATGTTGAAGTAGAACGACAGGATCGACTGCGCGAGCACGGAGCGCCGCGCGGAGCGGTTCGCCAGCGACACGTCGGCCGTCTGCGACGCGACCGCGAGCGTGAACGCGAAATACAGGAAATCCCAGTAGTCGGGTTCCGGATTGCTGTCGGGAAAGCGCAGCGCGCGGTCGTTGGATGGCGAGCCGTAATAGAGGCGCGCGTAGTGCAGCGTGAAGATCGTCGGGATCAGGAACCATGCGCCGAACAACGTCGCGCCCGTCACCGCGTAATGGCCGAGCCCCGCGCGAAACCCGACGCCCTTGGCGGTCGCCAGTTCGATCGCGATCGCGGCCACGCTCGCGACCGTCGCGAGGCAGACGACCGTCAGCACGGTCGTCGCGCTTTCATCCTCGCGGATCGCGATTTCACGCACCCTGGAATGGTGCGCGGTGACCATGCGCACCCACATCAGCGCGAGATACAGCCAGATCGCGCAATCCCAGCCGATCAGCGCACGCACGGTCGGACGCAGCGGAAACGGCAGCAGCACCGCGCACAGCACGCCCGCGACGAACGCCGCGACCATGCGCGGCCGGTTGCGTAATACCTGCGGATAAAACGTCATTGTGTGATTCCGAAAGCAGATGGAAAGGGTTCGGCCGACGCGCGGGACACCCCCGCCGCGCCGCACCGGCGGGTAGCGCCCCGATTATCGTCATTCCGTCGTGACGTGGCGATGGGCGCGAGCGCCTAAGATAATGGGATGACTGCCACCGCCCCCCTCTGCCACCATCCCGCGAATACGGCCGGCCGTGACTTCGTCGTCGGCGACCTGCACGGCTGCGTGGATGTGCTGCGCGCGCTGTTGCACGACACCCGCTTCGATCCGGCTCGCGACCGCCTGTTCTCGGTCGGCGACCTCGTCGACCGCGGCCCTGCATCCGAAACCACGCTCGATCTGCTCGACCGCCCGTGGTGCCACGTCGTGCGCGGCAATCACGAGGAAGTGCTGAGCCTCGTGGCGCGCGGCAAGCTGTCGCCCGACGCGTGGCGCGGAATCGGCGGCGACTGGGGCGCCGACCTGCCGGCGGAACGGCTGCACGCGCACGCGGCGCGCGTCGACGCGCTGCCGCTGGTGCGCGTGATCGGCGACGGCCCCGGGCGCTTCAACGTGCTGCATGCGGAATTCTTCGGCTCGGACGCCGATCTCGACACGGGCAACTATTCGCACGACGTGCGCGAACGGCTGATCTGGGGCCGCGATCTCGTCCAGGGGCTCGCCGATCCGGCGCGGCAGGCCGGGCTGTCGCTGACCTGCACCGGGCACACGCCGGTGCGCGCACCGCAGCGGATCGGCGCGCAGTGGTTCATCGACACGGGTGCGTTCGCACCGGCCGGGCGGCTCACGCTCGTCGAGCCGCGCACCGGGCGCACCTGGTCGATGACGCAGGCCGAGGCGCGCGAACGCCACGCGGGCGACTGGCCGTTGCCCTGATGCCCTGATGCCCGCGCGCGCACGCTAGCCGACCTGGTTCAGTTCGAACACCGCATCGACGGCCGAGCCGTTCCAGTTGTATTCGAGGTAGGCCGCGTGATGGCAATCGCGCAGCAGCGCGGTGCGGAACGCCGCCAGGCACTCGCCGCGCGGGTCGCGCACCGACGGATAGACGATCCCCGCACCGCCGGCATTGCGCACCGCGCGGCCGAGCGCCTGCCCGGCGCTGTAATCGAGCGGGTGCAGCAACGCCGGATCGCGTTTCGGCCACATGCGCACGTCAGCCACGTCGCCTTGCGCGATCACCGTATAGAGCCGCATCTGCTGGCGCATCGGCGGCTCCTTCGTCGCCGCCAGGAACAGTGCGCTGTGATAACGCGTTTCGGCGATCGCCGTATCGCGCGAGCGCGCGCAGTAGAACACGCCGTAGCTGCCGTCGGAAAAACGGCTGCCCTGCGGATTCAGGTGCGTGAACGCGGCCATGATCGGCCCCCAGCCCTGCCCGTAGCGACGTTCGGCGGGCGGGACGAGGTCGAGCGTGCCGACTTCGTTGCGAATGCGGTCGTTGGTCAGCGATTCGAGCGCGTAAAGCGCGTCGAAATCGTCCGCCGACGCAACGCGGTCGAACAGGTTGATTGCCGGAAAACGGGTGGGGATCACGCGATAGGCAGGCGCCCAGTCGACCGCGGTCGTGGGCCATTGTTGTGCTTGGATCGGCATCGTCACGCCCAGCCACCTCGCATCGCGTCGAGATATTGGCGGACGGCGACCAGATCGCCGACATTGCCGGCGAGCATCCGGTCGAGTGCGCGCTTGCCGCCGAACGGCGCCGCGTCGTTGGGCCGCTTGACCCACGCATCGGCCGCGGCAGGCTGCGGCAGCAGGATCTGCAACGCCTTGTAGATGCCGAGCAGCAGCGATAGCCGCTCGAGCGTATCGCGCGGCAGCCGCGCCGATTCCGGCGTGGCCTTCCACTTGAAGAACGTCGAACGGCCGGGCGACCCGAGCAGCACGATCTGTTCGTCGATCGTCAGTTCCCAGTCGCGCGCGATGTTGAAAAACGCACGCAGGCCGGCCGCCGACATCTGCGCGACCGAGGCCTGCGGCGGGGAGGAATGCGATTCGTAGGCGGGCTGTGACATGATCGTTAGTCTCGAAACGAATTTACTAACAAGATTAGTCCATTTTCGTATTTTTGCAAGGGTCGGCACCCGGCGACTGATTCACGCATCCGGCAAAACGATATTTTTTGTCCATTCTGGACTCTGATTTTATTTTCTGCGTTAATGGCCGTGCGGACACCGCGCGCAGATGCGGCTCGGGTCCGTGAAACCGTGTCGCACAGAACCGGAAGCACCCCGCCAAGGAACGCACCATGAAGAGACTGATTGCCGCTGTTTCGATCGCCCTGCTCGCGGTATCCGCAGGCCCCGCCGTCGCGAAGGACTGGACCACCATCCGCTTCGGCACCGACGCCAGCTACGCGCCGTTCGAGTCGAAGGCGCCCGACGGCAAGCTCGTCGGCTTCGACATCGACCTCGGCAACGAGATCTGCGCGCGCCTGAAGGCGAAGTGCGTGTGGCTCGAGAACGATTTCGACGGGATGATTCCGGCGCTGAAGGCGAAGAAGTTCGACGCGGTGCTGTCGTCGATGTCGATCACGCCGCAGCGTGCGCAGCAGATCGGCTTCACGACGAAGATCTACAACCAGCCGACGCGGCTCGTCGTGAAGAAGGGCTCGCCGCTGCTGCCGACGGCCGAATCGCTGAAGGGCAAATCGATCGGCGTCGAGCAGGGCACGACGCAGGAAACGTACGCAAAGGCGTACTGGGGCAAGCAAGGCGCGAACGTCGTGTCGTACCAGAACCAGGACGGCGTGTACGCGGACCTGACCTCGGGCCGCCTCGACGCGGCGCTGCAGGATGAAGTACAAGCCGCGATCGGGTTCCTGAAATCGTCGCGCGGCGCGAACTACACGTTCGTCGGCCCGGAGCTCGTCGACGAGAAGGTGCTCGGCATCGGCGCCGGCATCGGGCTGCGCAAGGAAGACACCGACCTGAAGGCGAAGATCGACGGCGCAATCCTCGACATGGTCAAGGACGGCACCTACAAGCGGCTCGCGTCGAAGTACTTCGACTTCGACATCTACGGCGGCTGAAACGGCGTCGCGCGCGTACGGGCGCCACTCCCGTCGCGCGCGTCCGACCGCCCCTCCCCTCACCACCGGACGGCAACGGCATGACGCCGTTTGCCGTCGCATCGAATGCATCATCCGTCGCACGCGCGGCAAGACCCTCGCACTTCATTCGGATTGCAGATCAATCGTTCGCGGCGACGATGCCCGGCACGAACGGATATCGCGCGGCTTCGGTCAATAGGCGAAGACCGGGCGTCGAGGTACCGGCGCCCGAGCGCACATGCCCTTGCGAATCGGGTTCGCGTGCAGGAAAGTACCGACCCGGCGTGGATGACCGGCAATCAGCCGGATCCGCCTCGCACCGGGCGCGGAGAGATGGCCTGTCGATGCATGCCGGCCGGCCGAGAGAGCGACATGCGACCGGCGATGCTCAGCATCACTGCGATCGCGGCCTGCCGGCCGCGGCGTGTGGCGATCGTTCATTTTTCTACCCCGTGTCAGTCTGATGGTTGTTCCGGCAACCGGACCAGGCCGGTGCCCCGACGATCAGGCGACGACGCTCCGTGCTCGCCGGAACGCGGCTGTTGCGCCGCGCTCCGCCGCCGCATCCCCGCGGACCGTGTCCTGGCCGGTACTGACAGGGTTCGCTGCCGAACCGGACGGACCGTGCATCGTCGACTTTCGCACGCCCACTTTCGCAAGGAGCGGGCCAGCTTCGCGCGAGCCCGTCCGGACAAGGGGCCGGCCGGGCAGCGTGGCGGCCGGCACGGGTGCCGAATGCGGGAAGTTACGAAACTGAAACACGCGGCGCGCGGCACGCGCGAGCAACGTGGCGGCCCTGGCTTGCCGGATAAGGCTGAACAATGAAGCACGGCATTTTTACCGATGGACGGCCGGCCGTTCACGCCGATTCGCCGCGAAAATTCGCATGGCCGCCGACGCGAAATGTTTCATGCGCTTTACATGTCGCCGGCAGCACGCGGGCCGCGGGTTGCCCGCGCCATCCATCCGCCAGTGCCGGACCGGCCGGGCGCACGGCTATACTGCGAAACCGGCGCGCGTCGTGTTCGCATCGGCGCCTCCGGCCGGCGGATGCCGTGCCGCACGACGACGCCCACACGCCGCCCCACCGCCCGAACGATCGCCCCGCCGATGATCCATACCCTCTATATCGCCGAACGCGCCAGACTGATTCGCTTCGGTGTGTCGGGCCTCGGTTCGACCGCGCTGCATGCGTTGATCGCGGCCGCGATGTTCGCGCTGTTCGACGCGACGCCCGTGACCGCGAACGCGGTCGCGTTCGCCTGCTCGACCGCGTTCTCATATCTCGCCAACACGCTGTGGAGTTTTTCGTCGCCCGTGACGTGGGGCAACTTCATGCGCTTTCTCGCCGTCGCGATGGTCGGCCTCGTCGTGACGATGCTGCTTGCGCACGGCGCCGTGGCGCTCGGGCTGGCGCGCGCGTGGAGCGTCGTCGCGGTCGTGCTGTGCGTACCGCCCGTCACGTTCGTGCTGCACCGGCTCTGGACCTATCGCTGAACCGGCCCACGCGTCGCACGTGCGCCGCTCAGCCGACCCGCTGATGCCCCGCGTCGCCGGACGGCGCGCCGTCGTGCCCGCCGTTGTCGCCGTTCCCGCCGTTGTTGTCGTGATCGTTCAGCCCGTGCTCGATCATCATCCGGTAGAGCGTCACGCGCGAAATGCCGAGTTCGGCGGCGGCCTTGTTGATGCGGTGATCGTTGCGCAGCAGCGCATTCTCGATTGCGGTGCGCTCGGCGAGCGCCCGCGCCTGTTCGAGCGTCACGGGTTCGGTTTCGCCCGGCGTATCGAGCCCGAGATCGTGCGGCGTCAGCAGCCGGCTCTCGGCCATCACGATCGCGCGCCGCACGCGGTTGATCAGCTCGCGCACGTTGCCGGGCCACTCGTAGCGCCGCATCGCGTCGAGCGCGGCCGACGTGAAGCCGCTGATCTTGCGGCCGCTATCGGCCTTGTATTTCTGCAGTACGTAGTGCGCGAGGATGTCGATGTCCTTGCCGCGCGCGCGCAGCGGCGGCTCGTGGATGCGCAGCACGCACAGGCGGTGATACAGGTCGGCACGAAAGCGCCCGGCCTCGACCGCGCCGTCGAGATCCACGTGAGTGGCCGAGATGATCCGCACGTCGACTGGAATCGATTCCTGCCCGCCGAGCCGCTCGATCTTCCCTTCCTGCAGGAAGCGCAGCAGGCTCGCCTGGCTTTCGACCGGCATGTCGCCGATTTCGTCGAGAAACAGCGTGCCGCCGTTCGCCGATTCGATCCGGCCCGCGCGCCGCTGGTTCGCGCCGGTGAACGCGCCGCGCTCGTAGCCGAACAGTTCCGACTGCAGCAGGTGATGCGGAATCGCGCCGCAATTGATCGCGATGAACGGCCCCTTGCCGCGGCCGGAACGCTCGTGAATCGCGAGCGCCGTCAGCTCCTTGCCGGTGCCCGACTCGCCCGAGATGAACACGCTCGCGTCCGTCTTCGCGACCTTGCGGATCGTGCTGAACAGCTGCTGCATCGCCTCGCAGTTGCCGATCATCCCGTGCTCGCCGATCGACGCCGCGTAGGCCGCGCCATCGACGCGATCGAGCGCGGCCATCCCGCGCGCGTGGCCGAGCACGTGCGAAATCCACTCGTACGGCAACGGAAGGGTCACGTAGTCGAAGCAGTAGCTGCGGATCAGCTCGCGCACGGCCGGGCCGATCGTGACACCGGCCTGGGCGATGGAAATCCAGCCGATCGACGGCTGGCTCAGGCACGCCTTCAGCGCGGGATACTCGCGCGACGTGAACCCGGAGAAATCGACCAGCCCGGCGGCGACGCTCACGCCGGACGTCATGTTCTGCGCGGCGCCGGCGGTCTTCGCGACGGAGATTTCCCAGCCCAGCCCGCGCAGTTGCGCAAGCAACGGCTCGTCGGGCGAACGCATGATCACGAACAGCTTGCGTCCATCCTCGGGCGCGGTGACGGACACATGCGTCATCTCGGGCACCGTGTGCCCGTTTGCCTCAGGTGACCTAGCAACCATCGTTGTTCCCCGCTTGGCATTGGTATCGCGCGCCCGGCTCGCCGCCGCTTGCGACGAACCTCGATCGAACCGACATATTGGCCGCATTTCCGTCCGAATAAAATCCCCTCGTGCATGAATCGCGCGTGAGGTGGACAGTGTCATCAACGGTATATCGATGTGGCCGGCGCGCGGCTAGATGGGTGTTATCCCGGTGGCGTGCGCGGCGCGCGCGGTCCACGGGCGGCCACGCGACGCGCAAAGCCGCGCCGGTGCTGGCGCTCGGCGTTCGCGGGCGATGCGGCACCGACAGGATCGGCCCGGCCGCGCATGCGTGCGCGGCCGGTCGACCGGCCGCCGGGATGCCCGCCCGGCCGGTTCGAATTGATTTCGGTCAATCGTCAGAGGAAGCCGGCTGATGCAGGAACGCAACACGCCCGGCCGATGCCGCGCACGCCGGCGCAGCGGCGGGATCAGCGGCCCGATGCGAGGGGCGCCGGCGCGTTCGCACGGCCACGGCCGGCCGGCGTGACGCCGTGTTCGCCGTAGGTGGCGGCAAGCGCGTCGACGCGCGCGAGATGGTGATGATTGTCGTGATCCCACGGATGGAAGCCCGGCCGGAAGAAGCTCAGCCATTCGCCGGCGATGCGCGGGAACAGCCCGCGGCGCGGCCCGTACAGGAACGCGATCATCCGCAGCATGCCGCGCACGTGATGGCCGGCGCCGCGATCGCGCCACAGCAGCGTCGCGTGCATCAGGAACACGGTCGGCCAGAACGTCAGCGTCGTCAGCAGATACACGCCGATGCGGATCAGGTAACGACGCAGCCCCGGCGCCATCGCGGTGTTCCACACGTCGAACGACACGGCCTTGTGCTCGGTTTCCTCGAGCGCGTGCCAGATCCACATCTGGCGGTAGCCTTCGACCGAACCCTCCAGGCGCGTCGGGTCGCGCAGCAGCCAGTCGGCAAGCATCGCCGTGTAGTGCTCCGCCGCGACCGTGTGCGCGAGCTGCACCGAATGCGGCAGCTTGCGCTTCATGTAGCCGAGCACCGCCCACACACGCTTGTCGAGCTTGCGCGCGGGCAGGTGGTTCGCCTGCATCAGCTCGTTGTACTCGATGTGCTCGCGCGTGTGCATCGCCTCCTGGCCGATGAAGCCGAGCACCTGCTGCTTCAGCACGGGATCGTCGATCCGGTCGCGATAGTTGCGCACCGAATCCATGAAGAAACGCTCGCCGGCCGGGAACAGCAGCGACAGCGCGTTGAAGAAATGGGTCACGTGCGACCCGAGGCCATGCCAGTCCTTCGCGCGTTCGACCGGCAGGTCGAAGCGCAGGTCGCGGCGCACCGGCATGATCCCGGCTGCGGTGGCGGAAGCGGCTGACTTCATGTTCATCGTTCTCCTGGTTCCGGAGCGGCCCGGCGCGTCGTCCGACGCGGCCGGCGCGGGCCCGGGCGGCACATCGCGCACCGCCAAAATCTTGACATCGACAGCTGTAAAGATAGGCCGCCCGCGGCGACGCGCGCAAGCCGCGCGGTAGATGCGCGCTTCCAAACAGGGCACGGTCGAAAAGGCGGAAAAAACGGCGATCGAACGGCGTCCGGACACGGCGGGATTCGAACGCACGTGAACGCACGCGAGCCGTTCGCGGCAGTCGGCCGTGCATCGCAGCGGTGGCCCGGAAGCCCCGCATGGCGGGCATTTCACGGAATCCGGCAACCCAGCGTGGCATGCGGCCGAGCTCCCCGGTAGCACCGATTCATACACGTGTCGCACTCGCGCGGTGCAACCTCGGTCGCGGGGCGGGCCGGAAATTCAAACGCGCGTTCCATTTGCGTTCCGCGCGATCGCGGCCGCGACGGCCCGCCGCCGTCCGCGATACGCGTGCGACCGGCCGAAAGCCATGAGCGGCGGCCCGCAGCGCGCTCGCCTACAATAGCGGTTTTACCCATCCTTTTTCAGGAGAAGTCATGTCTGTCATCACGACCGAATCGGGCCTCAAATACGAAGACCTGACCGAAGGCACCGGCGACGCAGCGCAAGCCGGCCAGACCGTCAGCGTCCACTACACGGGCTGGCTGACCGACGGTCAGAAATTCGATTCGAGCAAGGATCGCAACGACCCGTTCGCGTTCGTGCTCGGCGGCGGCATGGTCATCAAGGGCTGGGACGAAGGCGTGCAGGGCATGAAGGTCGGCGGCGTGCGTCGCCTGACGATCCCGCCGCAACTCGGTTACGGCCCGCGCGGCGCAGGCGGCGTGATTCCGCCGAATGCGACGCTCGTGTTCGAAGTCGAACTGCTCGCCATCTGACACGGCACACGAGCCCCCGGCTGACGCGCCGCCCCGTGGCACACCTTCCGTCCCCCACCGTCGCGCTGCAACGCTACGACACGCTCGAAGCGTCGGACGTGCACGACTTTCACCAGATCGTGCTCGGCATCGACGGCGCGATGGTGATGGCGGTGAACGGCGTCAGCCAGCGTCTCGACCGGCACCGCGCCTGGCTGGTTCCAGCCGGCGCGCGCCATGATTACGCGGGCCTCGGCGAGAATCGCCAGCTCGTGCTCAATCTTCCCCTCGCGTCACTCGCGGTGCCGCAGCGGCTGTTCGACAGCGCGCGCGCCGTGGCAATCGATCCGGCCCTGACGTCACTGGTCGCGCAGATCGCGGCGGCGGCCGCGCAATTCGAAGCGCCCGCCGCCGACGCGCCGCATGCGGCCGCGCACCGTTTCCAGTGGCAGGCCGCCGCCCGGCTGTGCGGCGCGCTGATCGACGAACGCGACATCGCCGCGCCCGCATCGGGCCTCGATTTCGCGCGCATCGACCGCTGGCTGCGCGCGCGGCTCGCCGAGCCGCTGCGCATCGCCGATCTCGCCGCGCACTGCGGCTACGGGATGCGCCGCTTTCATCAACTGTTCGTCGATGCGTTCGGTGAAACGCCGCATCGCTACCTGCAGCGGCTCAGGCTCGACGCGGCCGTGATCCTGCTCGCGGATGGCCGGTATCCGCTCGTCGATATCGCCGGGATGGTCGGCTTCGCGGATCAAAGCACGTTTACGCATGCGTTCACGAAGCGCTTCGGCGTTGCGCCGGGTCGCTGGCGCGGCGAGCGGCATTGAACGCCGCCAAGGTTCCGCGCTGAGCGCACGTCAACACGGGTCGTAGCGGCACGGTTGGGCACGCGGCGCTCACGTCGGCCCGAGCAGCATTCTTCGCTCCTGCTTCGTTCTTGCTTCGTTCTTGCTTCGTTCTTGCTTCGTTCTTGCTTCGTTCTTGCTTCGTCCCTGCTTCGTCCCCGCTTCGTTCCCGCTTCGTTCCCGCTTCGTTCCCGCTTCGTTCCCGCTTCGTTCCCGCTTCGTTCCCGCTTCGTTCCCGCTTCGTTCCCGCTTCGTCCCCGCTTCGTCCCCGCTTCGTCCCCGCTTCGCCCCGCTCGCCGCCCTGCTGCTTCGTTCCCGGCGCTTCGACGCTTCACGTCCCGCTGAAACATCGCCGGCCGGCCGCGCCCTACGATTGGCGCATGGACACGACCCTCCCCTCCTCCGCCTTCCCGCCCGCGCTCGCCCGCGTCGTCGCGACCGTCAGCACCGGTTTCGTCGTCACGCAGCTCGACGTGACGATCGTCAACATCGCGCTCGCGCATCTCGCCGGCGACCTGCGCTTGCCCGTCGCCGGCCTGCAGTGGGTCGTCGATGCGTACACGCTCGCGTTCGCGGTACTGATGCTGTCGGGCGGCGCGCTCGGCGACCGCTTCGGCGCGCGCCGCCTGTACATCGCCGGCCTCGTGCTGTTCGCGCTTGCGTCGCTCGCATGCGGCGCCGCAACCGCGCCCGCGATGCTGATCGCGGCGCGCGCACTGCAAGGCGTCGGCGCCGCGGCGATGCTGCCCAATTCGCTTGCCCTGCTCAACGACGCGTGCCGGCACGACCCGCGCCTGCGCGCGCGGGCCGTCGGCTGGTGGACGGCGGCCGGGTCGATTTCGATCGCGGCCGGCCCGGTCGTCGGTGGCCTGCTGATCGCGGCGTGGGGCTGGCGCGGCATCTTCCTCGTGAACCTGCCGCTGTGTGCGGCCGGGCTGGCGGCCGCCTTCGCGTGGATACCTGCGCGCCGTGCGGCGGCAACGCCGGCCGCGCCATCCCGCTCCGTCCGCGCACTCGACCTGCGCGGCCAGCTCATCGCGATCGCGATGCTGACCGCGTTGACCGGCGCCGTGATCGAATGGCGTCCGCTCGGCTTCACGCATCCGGTCGTCGCCGGCGGTTTCGCGCTGGCGGCGCTCGCCGCGCTCGCATTCGTCGCGGTGGAAACGCGGACGGCCACGCCGATGCTGCCGCTGTCGCTGTTCCGCCATCGCACGTTCAGCGCGGCCGTGCTGTTCGGGATCTGCGTAAACCTCACGTACTACGGCACCGTGTTCGTGCTCGCGCTGTACCTGCAGCGCGCACGCGGCGAGTCGGCGTTGCAGGCCGGCCTCGCGTTCCTGCCGCTGACGGGCGGCTTCCTGCTGTCGAACCTCGCGAGCGGCCGCGTCGTGGCGCGCCACGGCCCGCGCGCGCCGATGCTGGCGGGCGCGCTCGTCGCCGCGTTCGGCTACGGATCGCTGCACTTCATCGACGCGTCGACGCCGCTGGCCGTCCTGCTCGTGCCGTTCCTGCTGATTCCGTCGGGCATGGGTTTCGCGGTGCCGGCGATGACGACCGCCGTGCTCGCGTCGGTCGCGCCCGAACGGGCCGGCATCGCGTCGGCCGTGCTGAATACCGCGCGGCAGGCCGGCGGCGCGATGGGCGTGGCCGCGTTCGGCGCACTCGCCGGCGGCGGCGGCGCGGCGCAGGTCGTGGACGGGTTGCGGATCGAAACGGCCGTGTCGGTCGCGCTGCTGGTCGCCGCCGCGCTGCTCGCGACGCTGGTGCGGCCCGATGCGCATCGCGGCGCATCGTCCGTGCGTCAGGCCGTGCCGGCGGCCGATTGAACGGCTGCGGTCATGCGTCGCCGGGATCCCGCTGGATCAGGTGACGCCACGGAAACACGTTGCCCTTGAAGTGACTCACGTAACCGCCGCTGCCGGCCTGGATCACCATGAACGACAGCCGCGGATGCAGCGCCTGCAGCGCTTCGAGCGCCTCCCGGTCGAGGCAGGTGTTTCTCAGCGTCAGCCTGCGGAGCCGCTGGCCGGCGCGGCTCTTCAGCAGGCGCTCGTAGGCGTCGAACGACGTCACGCTGCCGGCGTCGCGCTCGCGCTTCCACGTCGAATGCAATGCGGTCGACTCGGAGAAATCGAGCCAGCCGAGCGACGGCAGGTTGTCGCAATCCGCCAGGCGATCGATGAACTGCTGCGTGTCGTCCCCGCCGCCGATGCGCAGCCGCTCGAGATGCGCAAGCGGCACATCGAAGAAACGCGCATCGGGCGCGTTCGGCACCGTCAGCTCGGCGAGATACGGCGCCTTCGCGGCAAAGCGGGCAATCTCGCCGCCTTCCTGCATGATCAGGTCGCGGCGCACGATCATCGACTGGTTGTGATCGGCCGGCTCGGTCGGCCGCACATACAGCGAGCGCAGCATCGGGAAGCGCGCATCCGAATCGAGCAGCGGCCCGAAATCCCATTCGCGCGTACCGTTCGCCCCTTCGTCGATGCCGCTGAACGCGAGGTCGGTCACGAGATCCGCGACGTCCCGCAACGCCAGACACTGCAGCGTCCAGTCGAACGGTTCCTCCCAGGCGCCGCCGAAGTACCGGACGTGCAGCCCCGCCCGCATCGGCGCGACCGTGACATGGTTGAAATCGGTCTGCCACAGCGGCTCCGCGGGATCGGCATGGTCGCGCCCGTCCTCGGCGCCCTCGCGCTCGCAGAAATCGTGAATGCGCCGCTGCAGGTCGAGCAACAGCCGATAAGCGGCGGAATCCAGCGGATGGGACATGGCGATGCAGCTCCGGTCGGCGACGATCGCGACAGTCTATCCGACCGTGCAGCCGTCGCGCACGACGCTCATCGCCGCCGTGCGCCCGTTTCGTCGCCGACCTTCCTCACGACCGTCTCGCCCGCCTTCACCGGCCGGCCGTCGTCGTGGCGCAGCGCGAGCTTGCGGATCGCGCGCCCCGTGTGGCGGTCGACCAGCACCGAATGCGGCTCGCCTCGCGCGAACAGGTTCGCCTCGCCCCACTGCCGCAGCATCACGATCACCGGGAACAGCCCTTCGCCCTTCCTGGTCAGCACGTACTCCTGATACGCGCTGCCGTCCGACGCCGGCACGACGTCGAACACGCCCGCATCCACGAGCATCCTGAGCCGGTCGGACAGGATGTTGCTCGCGACGCCGAGGCTCGCGCGGAAATCGCCGAACCGGCGCACTCCGTCGAACGCATCGCGCACGATCAGCAATGCCCAGCGATCGCCGACGATATCGGTCGCCCGCGCCACCGGGCACGGCGAATCCGCAAGACTTTTCTGCCTGGCCATGTGCCTCTCCGCAATCTTGCCGGCCGCCTTTTCGGCAACACCGGCCATCCGTGCACGGACATCTCGCCCGCCGCACAACAGGTTGCATTTTAAAACTACTTTTCCTACACTCACACCAGTTTCAATTTGCAACTACTTTGCGCGAGGAAATCCATGGCGTCTTCCTGTCGTTCCGGCACCGTTGCATCGAACGCATCCGCGCCTGCCGCGCATCCGGCCGCAGTCGGCACCCTGTCCACGGCGCGCGTCGCGACGCTGGCCGTCTGCTGCGCGGCCAGTGTCGCGAATGTCTACTACGCGCAGCCGCTGCTCGATTCGATCGCGCGGGATTTCGGCGTTTCGCAGGCAGCCGTCGGCGGCGTCATCACCGCGACGCAGCTCGGCTGTGCGCTCGCGCTGCTGTTCGTCGTGCCCCTCGGCGACCTGCTGAACCGCAAGCGCCTGATCGCCGTGCAGCTCCTGCTGCTGACGGCAGCCTGCATCGGCGTCGCCGTATCGTCGACGCGCATCGCGCTGCTGGCAGGGATGGTCGCGGTCGGGCTGCTCGGCACCGCGATGACGCAAGGGCTGATCGCGTGCTCGGCCGCGCTCGCGGGCGCCGGCGAACGCGGGCGCGTGGTGGGCGCCGCGCAAGGCGGTGTCGTGGTCGGGTTGCTGGCCGCACGCTCGCTGGCCGGCGTCGTCACCGACATCGCGGGCTGGCGGGCCGTCTATCTGGTATCCGGCGCGCTCGCGATCGCCATGCTCGCCGTGCTGTCGCGACTGTTGCCGGACGAGAACGGGCCGCGCGAGCGCATCGGCTACGCGGCGCTGCTGCGATCGATGGTGTCGCTGCTGCGCGACGAACGCGTGCTGCGCGTGCGCGGCGCGATCGCGCTGCTGATGTTCGCGGCATTCAGCATCTTCTGGAGCGCACTGGTGCTGCCGCTGAGCGCGCCGCCGCATGCGATGTCGCATACACAGATCGGCGCCTTCGGCCTCGTCGGCGCACTGGGCGCGGCGGCCGCCGCTCGCGCGGGCCGGCTCGCGGATCGCGGGCGCGGCGAAGCGACGACCGGCGCCGCGCTCGCGCTGCTCGCGTGCTCGTGGCTGCCGCTCGCGTTCGGCGATTCGTCGATTGCATGGCTGGTGGTCGGCATCGTGCTGCTCGACGTCGGCGGGCAGGCCGTCCACGTCGTCAACCAGAGCATGATCCTCGGCACGCGGCCCGATGCGCACGCGCGCCTCGTCGGCTGCTACATGCTGTTCTATTCGGCCGGCAGCGGGCTCGGCGCGATTGCATCGACGATGATGTATGCGCGCGCCGGATGGTCGGGCGTCTGCGTGCTCGGCGCGGTCGTGAGCGTGGCGGCGCTCGGCGTCTGGGCCGCGACGCTCAGGCGCACGTGACGCGTGCCGGCGTCGCGCATCGGATAGGGAGAACGAGCCGGCCCTGCGCAGGCGGCCGGCACGCGAACCGGCCGCGCATGCGCGCCGGTTCGGCTTCCCGTTCGGCTTCCCGTTCGGCTTCCCGTTCGGCTTCCCGTTCGGCTTCCCGTTCGGCTTCCTGTTCGGCTTCCCGTTCAGCGCGCCGATTGCGCGCCACGGGCGCTCAACCTGCCGCCCGGATCGCCTCTTCGTACACGCCGGCCACGCGCCGCGCGATCACCGCGTTGTCGAAATGATCGCGTGCATAGCGCTTGCACGCGGCCTCGTCGGGCAGCGTGATCGCGCCCGACAGCGCGGCACCGAGCCCTTCCGCGATCGCGTCCGCGCCGGTGGACGGCAGCACGAGATCGTCGGACAGCCCGGCCACCGCCTCCGGCAACCCGCCGACCGGCGTGACCAGCACGGGCGTGCCGGACGCGAGCGATTCGACGGTGATCAGCCCGAAGCCTTCGAGCGCGACCGTCGGCACGACGCTGACCGTCGCCGCGCGGTACAGCGCGGCGAGATGGTTGTCCGGCACGAAGCCGAGCAGCTTCACGTTGTCCTGCAGGCCTGCCGCATCGATGCGCTGCTGCAGTTCCTCGCCGATCTTGCCCTTGCCGGCGATCAGCAGCAGCACGTCCGGGTGACGGTGCTTGAGGAGGCCGATCGCGTCGATCAGGTCCTCCAGCCCCATGCGCCGCACGAGCCGGCGCACGGCCAACACGATCGGCCGGTCCTGCGGCAGTTGCAGCTTGTGCCGCGCCTCGGCGGGCGTGAGCGGCGTGTCGAACTGCGCGGTATCGACGCAACCGGGAATCACGCGCACACGCGACGGATCGATCCCGTAGCGGTTCGTCAGGATCTGGCCGAACGCCTGCGACAGCACGATCAGCCGCGACGAACGCGTATAGACGGCCTGCTCGAGATAACGCTTCGCGCGCTGGCCGAGCGACGCGGCGCCCTCGACCTGGCTTTCGTCGGCCCACGGCCCCTGGAAGTGCGACACCTGCGGAATCCCGCGCGTGACGTCGAGGCCCGGGAACGTGTACAGCGCGAAGTGCGACGAGATCACGTCCGGCCGCTCGCTGCGGATCTCCTCGCGCAGCGCGCGCCGCGCGGCGAGCATGCGGCGCGCGAGCGGCTCCGATGCGGGGCCGAAGCCCTGGATCGCGCCGCCCGTGTCGTCGGCGACCTTCTGCGAGCCGGCGACGAGCCCGCGCACCTCGACGCCCGCGCCCGGCAGCGCGCCGACGAGCGAGTAGTACATCCGGTCGAGGCCGCCCGCTCGTTCGGGGAACCAGTGCATGCCGATCTGCAACGATTTGATCGGCCGGGAAGAGTGGGACATTACGATTGCTCCTGCGTCACTGCATGCTCGACCCGCTCGAAGGCGGACGGCTGCGTGGGTTGGCCGATGCGCCGGTAGAGCGCGACATACTGGGCGCCCATGTGCGCCCAGCCGAAACGGGTCATCAATTCGCGTGCCGCGTCGCCCATCGCGCGGCACGTGTCGCGCGACGCCGCGAGCGAGCCGATCGCCTGCGCGAGCGCGGCCGGATCGTCCGGGTCCTCCAGCACGATCCCGCATTCGCGCGTGATGATTTCCGCGCCGCCCGCCGTACGCGCGGTGACGACCGGCAGCCCGGCCGCCATCGCTTCCAGCAGCGACAGGCTCATCGCTTCGTAGCGCGACGGGAACACGTAGGCGTCGACCGAGCGCATCAGCGTCGGCATGTTTTTCACGAGGCCGAGGAAATGCACGCGCGCATCGATGCCGAGCGCGCGCGCCTCTTCCGGATACGGGCTGCCGGGCAGGTAACCGGCCACCGCCAGGTGCACGTTCGCGGGCAGCTTCGTCAGCGCCTTCAGCACCGTGCCGAGGTTCTTGCGCGGCGTGCGCAGGTCGCCGACGAACAGCAGCAGGAACGCGTCGTCCGGCAGCTTGAACGCCGCACGGTCGGCCTGCGCACCGGCGAACGCGCTGCCGTCGACGCCGTTGTAGATCACGCTGATCTTGCGGCTGTCGATGCCGAGCCCGGCGATCTCGTCGGCCACCTTCTGCGACACGGCGGTAATCGCGCGCGACCGCTTGTACGCCCAGCGCTCGAGCGTGGTGTTCACGCGCGTATAGACATACTGATAGGCCGACCACAGCCCCTTCGTCGGCCCGAACGGATAGTACGGACTCTTGAACCAGCCGCCGTGCACGAAGTGCGCGGTATTGACGTCGGCCTTGATCCACGAGATAAAGCCGTTCACGTGCAGCACGTCGTATTCGCTGCGGTGCGCGCGCAGCCAGGCCGCGCTCTTCAGCGCGAACACCTGCTGCTTGACGAGATTCGACGGCCAGAAGCCGCCGACCTTCACCGGCACCCAGCGCACGCGCGGGTCGGCCAGCAGCTCGGGCGCGACGTGCGACGCGACCAGCGTGACCTCGTAGTTCTCGGCCAGCGCCGCGCGCGCGATTTCGTAATTGACGCGGCCCTGGCCGTCGTTATGTCGCACGACGTGCGTGACGATCGCGATTCTCAATGGTCGCCTCCCCGTGAATGCGCGGCGGCCAGCAGGCGTTGTGCCTTTTGCCAGTGCGCCGCGGCTAGTATCGAAAAAATGGCTGTGAACATCAGCAGGCCGCCCGTGCCGATCAGCGAGTTCGTGAACACGAGCATCGCGAAGGTCGACAGGCACAGGCTCAGGCACGCGCCGACGAACTTGTCGTTGCGCAGCTTGAATGCCGCGCGCAGCGTGCGGCCGAACAGCATCACGACGCCGGAGAGATACAGCAGCGTGCCGGGCCAGCCGAGCACGAACGGCACGTTCATCACGCCGCTGTCGAAGCTGCCGTACTTGCCGAGCTCGCCGCTGTCGCTCGACAGCTTCGTGGATGCACCCGTCGCGCCCATCCCCTCGCCGGCGACGTCGGTGAACGCCGTCTGCGCGAAGGTGGCGTAGAACTTGTTGCGGTCGTCGTAGCTGCGGTCGTCCTTCAGGTTCGTGATCGACTGCAGACGCGCGCCGAGACGGTCGGCCACCGGCCCGACGGTCAGGAGCGGCACGCACAGCCCGACCAGCACGACGCCGCTGATCAGGATCCGCATCCGCACGCGGTTGCTCGACTGCACGAGCTGGATCGCGAGCGCGATCACCCAGCCGCCCCAGGTCGAGCGCACGAGACACAGCGCGAACGACACGAAGCCGGCCGCGCCCGCGAACCAGCGGATCTTCTGCGGCGCGGCGAACACGAACACCAGCGCGCCCATGATCGCGAACGCGAACGGCCCGGACGAATTCATCGTGCTGAACACGCGCACGCCGTACGGCACCGGCTCGCCCTGCGAACCCATGTCGGAGCCGATCATCCACAGCACGTCCCACTGCGGCATCACGAAGTACTGCACGACGCCGTACAGGCCCATCACGAGCATGCCCCACATGAACGTGGACAGCAGCACGTCGCGGTATTCGGGATAGTCGCGGGCGTTGACCATGATGTGAAAACCGATCAGCACCGGGTACACCCAGTTCGCGAGGTCGTAGGTCGCGGCCATCACGCCGCTCGACACGATCCCGACGAGGTACGCGTACGCGAGCCCGAACAGCATCAGCAGGATCGGGATGCCGCGCCGCTGCGCGAGCACGCGGTAATGCCGGATCAAGCCCAGGCCGGCGATCATCGTCACCGCGAGCGGCGCGACCTGGATCAGGCTCGTCGGCGTGAACGCGCCCTTCGACCAGTCGGCGAGACGCCGCACTTCCGGGCTCAGGAACCACACCCACCACATGAAGCCGACGTAGCGCGCCGGACTCTTGAAATACAGCCAGATGCCGACCGCGATGGCCAGCACCGGAAACGCGAGCGTCAGCACCTTGCCCTGGTGAATGGCAATCAGCGCGGCGGTGAAGGACCACAGCCCGGCCTGCCCGACCCAGTGCTTCCGCTCGGGCAGCCAGCTGCGGTGGCGCGACGGTGCGCGTTCGGCGGCAATCGTACTCATCGATCCGCTCTCACCGCGACGACGGGCGCGAATCCGCGAGCGGCATCGCGAGGCCCGCCGCCGCCGGCGTCCGGCGCCGGCGCAGCATGTCGCGCGTGATCCGCACGTGCTGCTCGGCGAACGCCTGCGTGGTCAGGTCGCGCTCGCGCAGGCACGCGGCGGCGGCCCGCGCGCAGCCCAGCGCCGCGACCGGATCGGCCGCGAAGCGATCGGCGGCCTGGCGCATCGCCTGCGCGTCGAAGGCCGGCACGTAGGCGGCCGTATCGTGCGGGAAGTAGTCGCTGAGGCCGCCGACGTCGGACACGATCATCGGCTTGCCGACCGCGGCCGCCTCGAGCATCACGGTGATGCCCGACGCGTGGAAATTCGGCCGCAGCGGCACGACGATCACGTCGGCCCATGCGTACAGTTCATGCTGCTTCGCGAGCCCCGACGCCGAGCCGATCTTCACGTTCGGCGCATGCCACTCGCGCGGCACGCGGCGCCGGGTGGCCAGCCGCACGTCGTAGCGCGCATCGCCGCCGAACGCGGCGAGGAACGTGCGCCAGTCGCGGTCGCGGTCGTTGCCGATCGCCGCGATCCGCAGCGGCCGGTTCGGTTGCCATTGCTGCGGCTCGACGATCGGGAAATCCTGCGTGTTCAGCCCGTAGTAGACAAACTCGGCTTCGCGGCCGAGATAACGGCGGCACAGGTCGGCGTTGTCGCGGGCCAGCGTGGTCAGCGCGTCGGCGCGCGCGATCAGCTTGCGGTACAGCCAGCGGCGCGGGCCGCCGAAGCTGCCCCACTTGTCGAACAGCCACACGCTCTGCGCGAGCAGCAGCGGACGTTTGCCCTGCTCGCCGGCCAGCTTCAGGATCAGCGACGCCGCAAGGTGCTCCTGCTCCGTGTGCGTCCAGATCACGTCGGTGTTCAGCAGCGCGGCACGGTTGCGCCATGCATGCACGACGTCGAAGCCGAGCGCCGCCTTCAGCGCGCGGCGCGCGAGGCTGGCGACGCGGCTCTCGCCGCCGTCCTGCGAATAGGTCAGCCGGAATTCGTCGGATTCGGCGTGGTGATAACCGTACAGGCAGCCGATGTTCTCGCCTTTCCGGTAGGTACGCGGATCGGCGCCGTGGAACAGATGGACATGAACCTTGGTTGCAGTCATTCGAGCCCTTCTCCGGGTTCGGCCGCGCGGCGTTGCGCGCGCGGCTCGTTCAAGACGTCACCGGCGGCATCGCCGCACGGTGGGGGGCAAGGTTCGCGCGGCGGGCATCGCGCGCGCCGCGGCGCACCGCGCGCCACTGCTCGCGGATCCGCTCGCGCTTCGCCGTATGCAGCGACAGCAGCACGTGCGCGAGGCCCGGGTAGACGCGCGTACCGACCAGCGTCCACCACCACCACGCGATTTCGCGCCGCACGGGCGGCAGGTGCTCGCGCAGGATCAGGTGCAGGTTGTACGCGCCGTTGCTGATCGCATTCAGCGACGCGGCATCGCGCCGGTCGTCGTCGAAGCGTTCCGCCGGAAAATGATCGACCGCGATCGCCGGGTCGTAGACGAGCTTCCAGCCGTTGCGCTGCACGTGCATGCTGAAACCCATGTCGTTGTGCACCTGCGCACCGGCGCCGCGCAGCCGCGTGTCGAAGCGCAGCCGCTCGATCGCGGCGCGGCGGTAGCTCATGTTCGCGCCTTTCAGCATGTCGACTTCGCGCATGCCGCCGACGCCGAGGTGATGGTTGCCGACGATCTTGCCGGACAGCGTGAGCCGGCCGACGAGCTCGCGCGATTCGTCGAGCACGCGGCCCTTCTCGTGCACCCAGTCGCGCCCGCCGACCGCGCCCACGCGCGGGTCGGCCTCGAACGCCGACTCGACGCGGGCGAGCCAGTCGGGATGGGGTGCCGCGTCGTCGTCGGTGATCGCGACGATGTCGCCGTTCGCCGAGTCGAGCCCCTTGTTCAGCGCGGCGACCTGGCCCGGCACATCGACCGGCACGATGCGCAGCGGCAGCGCGCCGCCGACCGCCGGATCGGCGAGCCGTTCGTGCGTGGCATCGTCCTCCGGGCGCGCGACGACGATCACCTCGTCGGGCAGCCGCTGCTGCCGCTGCAGCGCCAGCAGGCAGCGCGCGAGGTCGGCGGGGCGCCGATAGGTCGGAACGAGCACGGAAATTTTCATCGTTGGTTCTCCTGTCGACCGGGCAGGCGGCACGCGCGGCCCGCCCGGTTACGTGCGATTCGGATCAGGCGCTCAGGTATTCATGCACGGCCGCATAACCGCGGCCGTAGCCGCGCGCCTTCGGCGGCACGCCGTTGAAGATCCCGCCTTCCAGATCGACGCCCGCGGTACGCAGGCGCTTGATCGCGTCGGCGATCTCGCCTTCGGTATGCATGCCCGAGCGCAGCACGAGGAACGTCGAGCCGGCCATGCGGCCGATGATGGTCGCGTCGGTCACCGCCAGCACCGGCGGCGAATCGATCAGCACGACGTCGTAGCGCTTGCCGAGCCCTTCGAGGTATTGCGGCAGGCGCGTCGACATCAGCAGCTCCGACGGGTTCGGCGGGCGCGTGCCGGCCGAGATGAACGACAGGCCCTGCACCGGCGTCTCGCGCACCGCGTCCTCGAGCGCCGACTGGTCGCTCAGCAGCTCGGACAGGCCCGGCTGCGACGTGAGGCCGAAGTAGCGGTCGAGCAGGCCGCGGCGCATGTCGGCGTCGATCAGCAGCACGCGCTTGCCCGAATGCGCGAGCAGCACCGCGAGGTTGACCGTCAGGAAGCTCTTGCCGATGCCGGGCGTCGGGCCCGTCAGCACGATCACGCGGTTCTTCGCGTCCATCATCGCGAACTGCATCGCGGTGCGCAGGCTGCGCAGGCTCTCGACGCTCAGATCCTTCGGACGCAGGCTCGCGAGGATCGGCCGTGTGCGGCTGCCGCCCTTCTCGGCCGCCGCGTCGAGCTTCACCTGTTCGGCGCTTTGCGGCACCAGCCCGTACAGCGGCAGGTTGAACGTGCGCTCGATGCGGTCGGGGTCCTCGATGCCCTGGAACAGGTTGCGGCGCAGGAACACGACGCCGGTGCCGAGGATCAGCCCGAGGAACACCGCGGCCGACAGGATCAGCACCTTCTTCGGCTTGACCGGGTCGCCCGGACGCAGCGCGGAGTCGACGAGGTGGATGTTGCCGCCCGTGCCGGCCTTCTGCACCGACAGCTCCTGCACGCGGTTCAGCAGCAGCACGTAGATGTCCTCGGCGACCTTCGCGTCGCGCTGCAGCTGGACGGCCTTCACTTCGGTGGCCGGCAGGCTGCGGAAGCGGTTGCTGAACTTGTCCTTCTCGCCCTGCAGCTCGGCGAGCTGCTGCTTGGCGGCGATCACCATCGGGTGCGAATCGGTGAAGCGCTGCGCGAGCGACGCGAGCTGCAGGCGCTGTGCGGCGATCTGCTGCTCGTACTGCACGCTGCCCTCGAGGTAGACCTTCGCCTCGTCGCTCGCGTTGATCGAGCCCGACGTGCGCTGGTACTGCGTCAGCGCGGCTTCCGCCCGTTCGAGGTCGGCCTTCAGGCGCGGTTCCTCGCCCTTCAGGAAGTCGAGCATCTTGGTCGCTTCGGCCTGCTTCGCGACCACGTGCTGGTTCAGGTACGACTGCGCGAGCGCGTTCGCGATCGCGGCGGTCTGGTCCGGGTCCTTGCCTTCGAGCGAGATCTGCACGACGCCCGTCTGCTTGCCCTGCTCGGTCACCTGGATGCCGGCCTGGAACCCGCTGATCGCGTCGAGATCGTTGTAGCGGACCACCGTGAACTGCGTGCCGGGGCGCGCGACGAGCTTCGACACGAGCAGCGTCACGCCGCCGCCCTGCGTCGATTCGCCGACCTGGCCCGACAGCAGCCGCGTGCCGTTCTGGTCGACGAGCGAATAAGTGCCGTTCGGGCCGGCCGTCAGCGTCAGCTTCTTGCCTTCGAGCGCGGGCACGACGCTGATCGAATCGACGTCGGCGACTTCACCGCCCCATGCATACGATTTCAGGCCGAGCCACGGCCGCGACGGCGTGCCCGGCGTCGCGACACGCGCGGCGAGACTGCCGATCAGCGGCAGCGTCTTCGGCACGACCGAGAAATTCAGCTTGAACTGGTCGACCACCGGCGCGACGACGCCGCGGCTCTTGATGATCTCGATTTCCGCGTCGGTCTGCGCCTGCTGCGGGCCGCTGTTGATCGTCGCGCCGGTCTGCGTCTGCGTGAGCGCCTGCGACGTGTTGTCGTTGCTCTCGACCCGCACGTGCACGTCGGCCTGGTACACCGGCTTCGCGACGTAGCAGTAGAGGCCGGCGAGCGCGACGACCGTCACCGCGATGCCGAGCAGCAGCCAGATGTCGTCCATGATCACCTGGAGCAACTGGCCGAGGACGACGTCCTCTTCCTCGGTTTTCACGGACAGATCCGCGTAGGAGTGTTTCGCTTGCGTGTTCACCATTCGTTCCCGCTTGAGTGGTGCCGGGGCGGAGGTGCCGCCCCGGCGGGCTATCAGCGCGTGATTTGCCGCATGTAGAAGATCGTCTGGATCGTCGGCAACACCTGCTGCAGCACACGGTTGAACTGCACCGAGCTGGCCGTGCTGACGTAGACCACGTCGAGCGGCTGAAGCGGGAAGCGGCTCGACAGCATCAGCGCATCGGGCTGCGTCATGTCGAGACGGAACACTTCAGGCTTCGTCGGGTTGTCGCGCATGCCGCGCATCACGTAGATCTTGCGCGGGTTCGCATCGGTGTCGAGGATGCCGCCGCCGGCCGTCAATGCGTCGGCGATGGTCAGCTTGCCCTTGAGCATCGGCACCGTGACCGGCGTCTTGACCTCGCCCATGATGAACACGCGGCTGTCGCTGCGGTCCGGCACGTTGATGATGTCGCCCTGCTGCAGCATCACGTTCTGCCGCACGTCGCCGCGGTCGAGCACGCCGTTCGCGTCGAGCGTGTAGAGCTTGCCGTCGCGCGTCAGGCGCACGCGCTGCAGATCGGCGTCGGTCGTCGAGCCGCCCGAACGCGAGATCGCGTCGACCAGCGTCAGCGGCACGTCGCTCATCGCGAGCGGGCCCGGCGTCTTCACCTCGCCGGTCACCTGCACCTTCTGGCTGCGGAACGACAGCACGCGCACGTCGAGCTGCGGATTCTTCACATAACGCGCGAGTCGCGTGGCCAGCTCGTCACGGGTCTGCGCGATCGTCTTGCCCGCCACGTGGATGCGGCCGACGAACGGGAAGAAGATCGTGCCGTCGGCGGCCACCGTCTGGCCATAAGGATCGGCCTGGCCCGGCAGCGACGACGAATAGGGTTGCTGCAGCGCGCCCGCGATCGTCTGCGTCGTGTTGCCGCCGCTCGAGAACGACTGGCCCTGCGGCGTCGTCAGCTCCGGGTGGTCCCAGACGGTGACGCCGAGGATGTCCTGCGGCCCGATGCGGTACACGTATTGCGACGGATCGGTATAGCGTCCGGGCGGCAGCGGATGATCGACCTGCGCTTTCTGCAGCTGGTCCATCACCACTTTGGCGTCGATGTAATGAACCGGATAGGTCTCGGCCGCTTGCTGCCGGCCTTCGTCCTTCAGGTTCGACGAGTCGAGGTAGTTGCCGGGCGCGGTTGCACAGGCTGACAGGAAGGTCGTCAGCGCGACGGCAAGCGCCACCGGGCGCATCGGGCGTTTCAGCATAGTTTCTGTAGCCATCCTTGAACCAGACGTTCGATCAGTGAGTAGCTCTCGCGGTAATCGGCCTCGGGGCCGCCGTGCGGGTCGGCAATCTCGGCCCCTTCCCACTTGCCGAGCAGGTGGACCTTGCCGCGCGCGAACGGATCGACCTGTTCGACGGCCGCGATCTGTCCGCGCTCGCTGACGAGAATCAGGTCGGCGTCGCGCACGATCCGGCGCGACAGCCGCCGCGAGCGGTGGGTCGTCGCATCGACGCCCCGCTCGGCGAGCAGCTGCCGCATCACCGGATCGATGCCGTCGCCGTCGTTCGCATGCACGCCGGCCGAATGGAACGTCGGGCGCGGGCCGCCGCGCGACGCGGCGTGCGACTTGAACAGCATTTCCGCCGCCGGGCTGCGGCAGACGTTCGCGTGACAGACGATCAGGATGTTCCGGAACATGGCGTCTCGTAACGAGTGACGGGAAACGGGTTACGCGCTCGCGGGCGCGGTGCCCGGCACACGCGCGGCGACGGCCTGGCGCGAGCCCGGCCGGCCGATCGGGTGGTATTCGATGCCCTGCTCGCTCATCGTCTCCGGCTCGTACAGGTTGCGGCCGTCGAAGATCACCGGCGCTTTCCACAGGCGGCCGAGCGCGACGAAGTCGGGGCTCTTGAAGATCTTCCATTCGGTGACGATCACGAGTGCGTCGGCATCGCGTGCGGCCTGCGCCTCGTCGTCGACGAAGCTCAGGCGCTCGAGCCAGCTCGGGTGATCGGCGAGATCGAGCGCGATCACGCGGCGCGCTTCCTGCTGCGCGACCGGGTCGTACGCGGCGATGCGCGCCCCGCGCGACAGCAGCTCGGCGATCAGCTCGCGGCTCGGCGCTTCGCGCATGTCATCGGTGTTCGGCTTGAACGCGAGGCCCCAGATCGCGAACGTGCGGCCGGTCAGGTCCTCGCCGAAGCGGGCGACGATCTTCTCGGCGAGCACGCGCTTTTGCGTGGCGTTGACCGACGACACGGCCTTCAGGATCTGCAGTGCCTGCCCGTGCTCGTCGGCCGTGCGGATCAGCGCCTCGACGTCCTTCGGGAAGCACGAGCCGCCGTAGCCACAGCCGGCATACAGGAAGTGATAGCCGATGCGCGGATCGGAGCCGATCCCGCGGCGCACGGCCTCGATGTCCGCGCCGAAACGGTCGGCGAGGTTCGCCAGCTCGTTCATGAACGAGATGCGGGTCGCGAGCATCGCGTTCGCCGCGTATTTCGTGAACTCGGCCGAGCGCACGTCCATGTACAGCGTGCGTTCATGGTTGCGGTTGAACGGCGCATAGAGCTTCTTCATCAGCTCGCGCGCGCGCTCGCCCGGCACGTCGTCGTCGCAGCCGATCACGATGCGGTCCGGCCGCGTGAAATCGTCGACCGCCGCGCCTTCCTTCAGGAATTCCGGATTCGACACGACCGAGAACATCTGGTCGCCGCCGCGCTTCGCGAGCTCTTCGGCCACCGCCGCGCGCACGCGCTCGGCCGTGCCGACCGGCACCGTCGACTTGTCGACGATCACCTTGAAGCCCGTCATGTAACGGCCGATGTTGCGCGCCGCCGCGAGCACGTATTGCAGGTCGGCCGAGCCGTCCTCGTCGGGCGGCGTGCCGACCGCGATGAACTGCACGTCGCCGTGCGCGACCGCGGCCTCGATATCGGTCGAGAAGCGCAGGCGGCCCGCCGAGCGGTTGCGCGCGATCACTTCCTTGAGGCCCGGCTCGTGGATCGGCACGCCGCCGTTGTTCAGGATGTCGATCTTTGCCTGGTCGACGTCGAGACAGAACACGTCGTGCCCGATGTCGGCGAGACAGGCGCCGGTGACAAGACCTACGTAACCGCTGCCGATGATAGTCAGATTCATGATGTGTCGGACCTCTTGACCAATGATTCGAAATTCGTAAAACCGCGATGCCTGCGTGGCGCGGCCTCGGTACTCAGTACGCGTTGCTGCCGGTGAAGCCTTTCCAGAGCGTCAGCACGACGATCTTGATGTCGAGCCAGAACGACCAGTTCTGCATGTAGTACAGATCGAGCTTCACGCGTCCCATCATCTTCTCGATCTGGTCGGTCTCGCCGCGAAAGCCGTTGATCTGCGCCCAGCCGGTGATGCCCGGCTTGATCCGGTAGCGGAACATGTAGCCCTTGACGAGATCCTTGTAGATGTCGTCGTGCGCGAGCGCATGCGGGCGCGGGCCGACGACCGACATCTCGCCCTTCAATACGTTGATGAACTGCGGCAGCTCGTCGAGACTCGTGCGGCGCAGGAACCGGCCGACCGGCGTCACGCGCGAGTCGTTCTTGGTCGCCTGCGTGACCTGCCCGGCCACTTCCTGGTGCACCTTCATCGAGCGGAACTTGTAGATCTCGAACTCGTGCCCGTCGATGCCCTTGCGCTTCTGGCGGAAGAACACCGGCCCGCGCGACGTCAGCTTGATCAGGCCGGCGATCACTACCATCACCGGCGCAAGCGCGGTGAGTGCGGCCAGCGCGAACAGCCGGTCGAACACGAACTTCGGCAGGATCCGCACGTCGGTGATCGGCGACGCCGCGAGGTTGATCGCCGGCACGCCGAGCACCTCGACCACTTCCTGGTTGAAGAACGACAGCGTGCGCACGTCCGGGATGAAGCGGATGTTGACGAAGTCGTGGCGGAACACGGTCACGATCTGGTGAATCCGGCGTTCCTCCGTGATCGGCAGCGTGAGCCACAGCTCGCTGATCGCGCGGCTGCGCACCAGCCACACCAGCGATTCGAACTGCCGCTCGATGCGCACGTCGTCGAGCGCGACCTCGCCCGGCGCTTCGCTTTCGTCGTAGACGCACACCGGGTTGAAACCGGCTTCCGGCCGCGCCCGCATCTGCGCGATCAGCCGCCGCGCCGCCGGCGTACCGCCGACGATCGCGACCGCCTTCAGGTTGTAGCCGCCGCGGCGCAGCTGCCGCAGCACGACGTGCACGCAGGTTTTCGAGCCGGCGAGCAGCGCCATCGTCACGAGCGCCCAGTAACCCAGCCACAGCCGCGACAGGTCGCCCGACTGATGGAAGCTGAAGCTCATCAGGATGCCCGCGAGCTCGACCACGAGCCAGGCGAACGCAACCCGGCCCACCAGCCCGACGAGACGCTTGCCGCGCCACGACTGGTAAATGCCGATGGCCGGAAAGAACACGACGACGAGCAGGCAGTCGAACAGCACCGTCGTGCGCTGCAGGTCGTTGAGCCAGATGCTGCCGTCGTGCAGTGCGGCGGCGATCAGCGCCCCCGCTACGACCATCGCGATATCGATGACTCTCGCCAGCACGCTCAACATGTCTGCTTCCTCTTTGAACAGGCGTTTGCCGAACAGCTCCTTGTGCGACCCGTGCCGCACATTCGATTCAAACGTTGCATGACGCTATTGAAGCGGTAAGAAAATTCCGCCTCAAGCGCACAAGTATTTCGAAAAATAATCGGAAATTCTTGCTGCGTAGTTTTTGAATTAAATCGGCAGGTTTTCCCGAAATGATCGCGAATCGGGAATTCTTCGGAAGCTTTACGGTTTCCGCTCACCCTTTGCCGGCGGTCAACACCAGCCGATTCACCGATTTATTTTTTATTTTTTTATTTGCACCGGATGCTGGCGCGGAAAATTCTTCCCGGTGAATGCCCGGCGAATATCAGGCAATGGGCCCGGTTTTATTGTCGATTTACTTCATGCTACAACGGCAGGCACTGACTTCAACCGTGGAGAGTGTCAACATGAATGCTCCGGCCGTGGCTGCCGAAACGCGCCATTCCCCTTCCGCCGCACCCGCCGCCGGCACGCGCGTCGCCGTGCAACCGGTGATTCTCGCCGGCGGCTCCGGCACGCGCCTGTGGCCGATGTCGCGCGAGCGCTTTCCGAAACAGCTGATCGGCTTGCTCGGCGAACATTCGTTGCTGCAGTCGACCGCGCTGCGCCTCGACGGCCTGGCGGGCGATCATCCGCTGACCGACGACGTGCTGATCGTATGCGGCGAGGATCACCGCTTCACGACCGCCGAACAGCTGCGCCTGACCGGCAAGTCCGCGTCGATCATGCTCGAGCCGATCGCCCGCGACACCGCGCCCGCGCTGACGCTCGCCGCGCTGCGGCTCGCCGCCGACGGCAACGACGCGATCATGACCGTGATGCCGGCCGACCATGCGGTGGCCGACCTGCCGCGCTTTCACGCCGCGGTCGCGGCCGGCGTGCACTGCGCGAAGCAAGGCCGGATCGCGACGATGGGCATCGTGCCCAAGCACGCGGAAACCGGCTACGGCTACATCCGCGTCGGCGCGCCGCTCGGCGACGCCGCGACGGGCAGCCTCGACGTGCGCCGCCTCGATCGTTTCGTCGAGAAACCGCATCTCGAACTCGCTCAGCAGTACGTCGCATCGGGCGAATACTGGTGGAACAGCGGGATCTTCATCGTGCGCGCATCGGTGTGGCTGAAGGCGATCCGCCAGCTCGAACCCGCGATCTACGCGGCCTGCGAACAGGCCGTCGCCCAGGGCAAGGCCGATGGCGATTTCTTCCGCGTCGATCGCGACGCATTCGCCGCGTCGCCGTCGAACTCGATCGACTACGCGGTGATGGAGCCGCTCGCGAGCCTGCCGCAACTGTGCGAGAGCGTCGTCGTGCCGCTCGACGCGGGCTGGTCGGACGTCGGCTCGTGGGATGCGATCTGGCAGATCTCGGAGAAGGACGAGGCCGGCAACGTCGGCCGCGGCCACGTGCTGCTCGAAGACGCGGAATCGACGTTCGCGCATTCGGAAAGCCGGCTCGTCGCCTGCGTCGGCACGCAGAACCTCGTCGTCGTCGAAACCCCCGACGCCGTGCTCGTCGCCGACAAGTCGCGCGTGCAGGACGTGAAGAAAATCGTCGGGCGCATCAAGGCGCAACGCGGCGCGGAAGCGTCCGATCACCGCAAGGTGCATCGCCCGTGGGGCCACTACGACTCGGTCGACATGGGCGAACGCTTCCAGGTGAAACGCATCGTCGTGAAACCGGGTGCGCGACTGTCGCTGCAGATGCATCACCACCGCGCCGAACACTGGATCGTCGTGCGCGGCACCGCGCGCATCACGCGCGGCGACGAAACGTTCCTGCTGTCCGAAAACGAATCGACGTACATCCCGCTCGGCGTGTCGCATCGCCTCGAGAACCCGGGCAAGATGCCGCTCGAGCTGATCGAAGTGCAGTCGGGTGCGTATCTCGGCGAGGACGACATCGTCCGCTTCGACGATACCTACGGCCGCCAGTAACACACGTACACGCCCGGGGCGCCGCTTCGACGGCGGCGCCCCGGGCGATGCAGGCATGGAAAGACGAGGCTTCCGAGCGGGCGTCGTGGCACACGACGGCCCGCCCGTTTCACCGGTGCGGCGATCAGCCCACGCGGTACACGTATTCGCGACGCTCCTGCTGCACCGGATCGTTGCGGCTTTCGGACAGCGCGCTCGTGTGACGCTCGGCGATGAAGCGCTTGATGTCCGACTCCGCACGCGCGAGCGCGGACAGGCCGGCCAGCACCTCGCCTTGCGGCGCGCGTGCCGGTTCGTCGCTCGCGCCATGGCGATCGATCCACTGACGTGCCCAGTCGAGCGCGAACTGCTCGGCTTCCTCGGCATCGGTGAAGCGCGGGCCGATCAGGCCCGAACGCTCGACGCGCCGCTCGTCCTGCGAAATCTCGGCCCACGCGCGATACATCAGGTTCTGCACGGGCTGCGCGATGCCGCGGATCGTATAGCCGCGATACTCGTCGACTTGCGGTTCGGCCGCGGCGAAGCTCGCCGACGACGCACGCGCATGGCGCAACTCCACCGACCGCGCGCCCGGCACCACGAACGACGCGTCGGACGGCCGCGCTTCGGCGTCGTCCTGGATGGACGACTGCGACGCGCCTTCGCCATCCCAAACGTTTGCGTGCGCGACCGGCAATTGCCACGACTCGGGGTTTTGCCAGAACACGCCGCGCAAGCGATCGTTGTCGGGCACGGGCTCGGCACGGCGTGCGGGCACGACCGGCACCGGCGGCGGCGGGATATACGCGAACGTGCGCCCGCTGAACTGGGTCAGCACGTCGATCATCTGCAGCAGCGTGCCGGACGCCAGCCATTCCTCGTAACGGCGACGGCACGTCGGCCCGGACGGGTAACGACCGGGCAGCTTCGACCAGGCTTCACCGGTCGTCAGGATCCAGAGCACCGCATTGGCGACGACGCGCGGTTCGGCACGCGGACGCCCACGACGGTTCAGCCGGATGGGTTCATCGGCGATCAGCGTTGAAAGACGAAACCACTCTTCATCGGTAAGCTCATCGAAGAACATAGTAGATCTCTCCACGCAGCCAGGCCGGGGCTGCGATTGGCGGCGCCATCGCGACACATCGCGTCGCGGGGCGGCCAGGTTGCACATTATGCTTATCCGGTGTTGTGCATGCCGGTGCGACACCGCACTTTCACGGTGCCGCCATTCCCGGCAATGGCGCACAAATCACGGTCTCACTCCAATGTGGGAATTTTTGTGCACGAAGCATACCATCCCTAGGGTTTATCTCAATATGACAATGACTTAATGTTACGCACTGAAACAACCTGCCAAGGGTGCGTAATGTATTTATGCTTGAATTTTTTTGCGGGATCTTTATGCCCGACGCTGCAAAGGCCCGTCTGGCGGGGCTCTCCAGCGTATGAAGAATGCCCGAGAATGGGCATTTTCGGGCCGCTCCGCCCCCTGCCGGCAACAATCCCGCGCATTGCTTCCCAACATCGGTAAATCAGGGGAAAAAGCGTAACAAGATATTCACGAATCGGTAAATCATTCAAATTTCGCCGATTTTAATTATCTCCGTGCACAATCTTTTTATTGTTTCTCTGCGAGTGATGAAAGCACGGTGACGTGCGATGCACGTCTTTCGCTGGATGCAAGTTCGTGACGCCTGTTACATCTTCGCGGCGGCAGGCGTGCGATACGCGCCGCATCGCGTGCGGAGATCGCGTTTCGGGTCGGAACGGAAAAATGGAAACCGGTGCGCGGGACGCACCGGACGTGCCGGAAGCGCCGCTGACGTGCTGCGGATGCGTCAGCGCAGATCGCCGGCCAGCGATGCGGTCACGTCAGCGTCCACGCGCTGCGCCGGCATCGTGTAGGCCGGGTGATCGCAGCCGATCGACAGCGCCGCCCCGCCCTTAAGCGCCGCGCGCATCGGCGCGTCGAGCTCGAAGCGCAAGAAGTGCACGGCCGACGTCTTCTCGGCGTTGTCGCGCTCGAGATCCTCGTCGGCGATCGCATGAATGCGCGCGTGGCCGTCGACCTGCAGGTACACGCGATCCTCGACACCGATCAGCCGCGCGAGCGCCGCCCGCCGTTCGACCTCGTGCTCATACTCGATCTGCATCGTCGCCTTCAGGTTCGTGCCGTCGGGCACGAGCGGCAGATACGCTTCCAGCTCCCCTTCGATGCCGGCCTGGTCGAAGATCTTCTCGATGTGCAGCATCTCCTGGATCTGATAGCGGATCGTCGTCTCGTCCTCGAACAGGAAGCGCAGGTGGTTGCCGAGGGCCACCGCGCGGCGGCGCTTGTACGCGACGAGCCGCGCGTGTTCGGCCTTGCGGATCTTCGCGTACGCTTCGAGCGTCAGCAGGGAGTCGCGGGTCAACGTCATGGGATGTCCTCGTGGGTCGGCCGGCGGCGGCTCAGATGCCGTATGCGCGGCGCAGCAGCGTGAGCGGATGCGCGAGCGGCGCGGACGGCAGCCCGTTCTCGTCGATGCCCTGCACGATGTGATGGCCGGCCAGCGCGCAGTCCGACGACACGAAATCCGGCTGCGGCTCGGCCATCGCCTTGAACACGGGGCCGCCGATCCGCATCGCGTCCGCATGAAACTCCTTTTTCACGCCGAACGTGCCCGCGTGGCCCGAGCAGCGCTCGACGACGTTCACGCGCGTATCGGGCACGAGCGACAGCGCGTCGGCCGTCTTGCGACCGATGTTCTGCACGCGCGCATGGCAGGGCACGTGATACGACACGGTGCCGAGGCCCGTCTTGAAATCGGTCTTCAGCAACCCGTCGCGATGCCGCGCGATCACGTATTCGAACGGATCCCAGAATGCGTCGGCCACCGCGCGCACCGCGTCGTCGCCGGGGAACATCAGCGGCAGCTCGCTCTTGTACATCAGCACGCAGCTCGGAATCGCGCCGATCAGTGCATAACCTTCGCGCGCATAGCGCTCGAGCACGGGCAGGTTCACGTCCTTCTTCGCGGCCACGCCGGCGAGATTGCCCTGCTCGAGCAGCGGCATTCCGCAGCAGGCTTCGCGCGTGACGAGCTCGTAAGGGATGTCGTTGTGCGCGAGGATCGCGAGCAGGTCGTGGCCGATGCCCGGCTCGTTGAAATTCACGTAGCAGGTCGCGTAGATCGCGACCTTGCCGGGCGTGCGTTCGCCGTCGCGCACGAGCAGGCCGTCCGACGGTTTCGCCGCGCGCCGGAACTTGCGCGGCGCGAATTCCGGCAGCCACGCATGGCGATCGACGCCGAGCGTCGCTTCGAGCGCATGACGCGCGGGCGCCGTACGGTTCACCGCGTTCACCGCCTGCGTGACGATCGGAATGCCGGCAAAGTGACCGAGCGCGTCGGTGTTCGACAGCACCTTGTCGCGCAACGTCGCTTCGCCGCGCTTGTAGCGCGCGGCCTTGCCGCGCAGCATCAGGTGCGGGAAGTCGACGTTCCATGCGTGCGGCGGCACGTACGGGCATTTCGTCATGTAGCAGAGGTCGCACAGGTAGCACTGGTCGACGACCTTGCCGAACGCCGCCTTCGGCACTTCCTCGATATCGCCCATCGGCGTGTCGTCGACCAGGTCGAACAGCGTCGGAAACGCGCCGCACAGCGACACGCAGCGCCGGCATCCGGCACAGATGTCGAACACGCGCGTCATTTCCGCATCGATCGCGGCCTGGTCGTAGAACGCATCGGACTGCCAGTCGAGCGGATGCCGGGTCGGGGCTTCGAGACTGCCTTCCTTGTGGGGCATGGGGCGCTCCAGCGTGGCGCGCATGCGCGCCAGCGCCGCCCGCGCGATGCGGGCAGCGATGAACGAACAGCCGGCCGCTTGCCGGTCGCACGGCCTGCCGTGCGGCCCGCGGCGGCCCGTCAGTCGACGAGACTGTCCAGCGCCTTCGTATAGCGGTTCGCGTGGCTGCGTTCGGCCTTCGCGAGCGTCTCGAACCAGTTCGCGATTTCGTCGAAGCCCTCGTCGCGCGCCGTCTTCGCCATGCCCGGATACATGTCCGTGTATTCGTGCGTTTCGCCGGCGATCGCCGATTCGAGATTCAGTCGCGAGGAACCGAACGGCAAGCCCGTTGCCGGATCGCCGACGGCTTCCAGGTATTCGAGATGGCCGTGCGCATGGCCGGTTTCGCCTTCGGCGGTCGAGCGGAACAGCGCGGCGACGTCGTTCTGGCCTTCGACGTCAGCCTTCGAAGCGAAATACAGATAACGCCGGTTCGCCTGCGATTCGCCCGCGAATGCGGCCTTCAGGTTCTCTTCGGTTTTGCTGCCCTTGAGTTGAGCCATTTGCGCCTCCGTTCGAGTCGGCGCGGCCGCGTGCGAAGCCGGGCCGATCAGGTATGTGGGGAACGATACGTGCGCCGCGGCGCGCGTATCGTGCTCTTCAATCTAGGCGCTCGCGTTCGCATCCCCCAATAGGCTTTTTCAATCCGGACGATAGTCGGCGCATTGCGCGGCGGGGCGGGATGCGTTGCCGGGTGGCGGGTGGGGTACGGTGTCCGGTGTCCGGTGTCCGGTGCGCGGCGTGCGTTCGCGTTCGCGTGTGCTTGTGCGTGTGCGTGCTGGGGGCTGCGTGTTGGGGGCTGCTGGCTGCGTGCTGTGCGCTGGGCGCTGGGCGCTGCGTGCTGAGCGCTGCGCGCCTCACGCGTCGGTCGCACGCCTGAGCAGCAGTTCGCGCTCGCGCTCGTTGCGCGTCAGTTCCGCCGCGCGGCGGAATTCGGCCTTGGCCTCGTCGGCGCGGCCAAGCTTCGCCAGCAGGTCGCCGCGCACGCTCGGCAGCCAGTGATAACGCGCAAGCGCCGGATCGTCGCGCAGCACGTCGACGAGTTCGAGCGCCGCGGCGGGCCCGAACGCCATCCCGACGGCCACCGCGCGATTCAGTTCGACGACCGGCGACGGCGCGACCTCGGCGAGCGCGTCGTACAGCGCGACGATCTGCGCCCAGTCCGTGTCCGCCGCCTGCCGCGCACGCGCATGGCAGGCGGCGAGTGCAGCCTGCAACGCATACGGCCCGCGCACGCCGCCGAGCTTCGTCGCCTGCTCAAGCGCCGCGAGGCCGCGTCGGATCAAGAGCGGATCCCAGCGGCTGCGATCCTGGTCGAGCAGCAGGACGGGCCGGCCCTGCGCGTCGGTGCGCGCGTGCATGCGCGACGCCTGGAGTTCCATCAACGCGACGAGCCCGAGCACTTCGCTCTCGTCCGGCGCCAGCCCGGCCAGCACGCGGCCGAGCCGCAGCGCCTCGTCGCACAGCGCCGGACGTGTCCAGTCGTCGCCCGCGGTCGCCGCGTGGCCTTCGTTGAACACGAGATAGATCACCTCGAGCACCGACGCGAGCCGCGCGGGCCGCGCATCGGCGGCCGGCACCTCGAACGGCACGTGCGCGGCCGCGAGCGTGCGCTTGGCGCGCACGATCCGCTGCGCGATCGTCGGCTCGGGCGTCAGGAACGCGCGCGCGATCTCGCCCGTCGTCAGCCCGCCGAGCAGCCGCAGCGTCAGCGCGACGCGCGCATCGGTCGACAGCACCGGGTGGCACGACGTGAAGATCAGCCGCAGCAGATCGTCGCCGATGTCGTCGTCGCTCGCGTCGGCGAGCGCATCTGCGATGTCGGGCACGACATGCGCTTCGAGCGCATCCATCTCGTGGCCGAGCTGGTCGCGCTTCGCCGCGTGGAGCGACTCCTGCCGGACCCGGTCGAGCGCGCGGCGCTTCACGGCCGTCATCAGCCACGCGGCCGGGTTGTCGGGCACGCCGTCGACGGGCCAGTGCTCGAGCGCCGCGACGAGCGTGTCCTGCGCCAGCTCCTCGGCCACGCCGATGTCGCGCACCACGCGCGCGGCGCGCGCGATGATCTTGGGCGCCTCGATCCGCCAGACCGCTTCGATCGCACGGTGAGTCGCCTCGAGCGTCACGACGCCTGCCCCTGGGCGGACGCATCCAGCGGCATGGCCATCAGCTCCCATGCATGGCCGTCCGGATCGTCGAACCCGTGGCCGTACATGTTCGGATACTCGCGCGGCGCCTGCGGCGCGGACCCGCCGGCCGCGAGCGCCTTCGCGACGATCGCGTCGACCTCGGCGCGGCTGTCGCACGACAGGCACGTCAGCGCCTGCACCTGCGTCGCCGGATCGACGATGGTCTTGCCGGTGAAGGTCTGGAAAAACGGCCGCACGAGCAGCATCGCGAAAATCGTGTCGCTGATCTTGATGCAGGCGGCCTGTTCGTTGGTGTAGGCCGGCACGACCTCGAAACCGAGTGCCTGGTAGAACGTCTTCGCGCGCGGCAGGTCGGCCACGGGCAGGTTGATGAAAACCATCTTGTGCATGACGGAAGCTCCGGTGAGACTGGATTCGGGTGGATTCAGGCCTGGGTGCGGCCGACGTGGAGATCACGGAACCGCTCGACCGCGTCGCTCGGAGTGAGGTCGTCGAGCTCGAACAGCGGCCGCACCTCGATCTCGCAGTCCATTTCGGCGCCGAACGGCGCGGGGAACCGGCGCGTCCATTCGAGCGCCTCGTCGCGCGAACGCACCTGGATCAGCGTATAGCCGGCGATCAGTTCCTTCGTTTCGGCGAACGGGCCGTCGATCACCGTGCCCTTGCCGCCCGTGTAGCGCACGCGCCAGCCGCGCGCGCTCGGCCGCAGCCCGTTCGCGTCGAGCAGCACGCCGGCCCTGGCCAGTTCCTCGTGGTAGACGGTCATGGCTTCGACCAGCCGGTTGTCCGGCAACGCGTCGGATTCGCTGACGGCGTTCGCCCGGATCATGATCATGAATCGCATCGTTTACTCCTTGTCATCGGTGGAAGGCGGCGCCCGTTCGGCGGCGCCTTATCCGGACGACGGCCGGAAGACGCCCGGATCGACACGTTCCGCGAATAATCAGGGTAAATACCGAGTCGCGGCATTCACAGGAAGCACGGGCCGACCGCGCGTACCTCGACCGTGCACCATTGCGCGGCCGGGCACTGGCGCGCGATCTCGATCGCTTCCTCGCGGGTGTCGACGTCGACGAGAAAGAAGCCGCCGACCATCTCTTTCACTTCCGCGAACGGGCCGTCGAGCAGGCGCGTCTCGCCGTCGCGCACCTGCACGCGCGTGCCGCGCTCGGAACGCTCCAGCGACTCGACACCGCGCAGCACGCCGCGCGCCTTCAGCGTCTCGGCGAAATCGACCATCCGCGCGTACAGCGCCTGGCCTTCGTCGAGCGTGCGCTCGGCACGCTGGTCGGTCGGCTCGACAATCAACAGCATGTAGGACATGGATTTCTCCTGTGGGAACGGGGCGCGGCAGCGTGTGCTGCGCGATCGGGATGCGCCGCCGATGCAAAAGCGTAACAGCCGTCGTGCGCGTTGCATCGTCGGCCGATCGGCACACTGGCCGGACGGCCAATTTCGCCGCTTCCTGACATTTTGCCGTCAAGATGCTTTCCCGAATCGTCGGATTTTCTTCCTGTGGACCGCCCCATGTCACGCCTGCTTTCGCCGCCTGCCGTTGCAGCGTTCTTCGTCCTCTCCACCCTCTTCGTCCTCTTCGCCGGGCCCGCCGCGGCCGCGCCGCCGGTCAGCGCCGGCTGCGGCGGCGCAACCACGCCGATTGCCGACCTCCGCGGCGCCGGCGGCCCGTCGCCGCTGGCCGGGCAAACGACCTCGATCGAAGCGGTCGTCACCGCGGCATTCACCGGCGCCGACGGCCTGGGCGGCTTCTTCGTCCAGCAGGCCGACGCGCAGCGACGGCACCGGCCGGGCGTCCCGGAAGGCGTGTTCGTGTACGCACCGAACGCGCGTGCGAAAGCCGGCGATCTCGTGCATCTCACGGGCCGCGTCGACGAGCGCTACGGCCGGACGCAGTTCACACTGTCGGGCGACATGACCGTCTGCGCAAGCGGGCAGACCGTCACCCCGGCGACGCTTACGCTGCCGGTCGCCACGTTATCCGTGCTGGCCGCGCATGAAGGCATGCGCGTGCGCCTGCCGCAAACGCTGACGGTCAGCGATACCCACGCGCTCGGCCGCTACGGCAGCGTCGTCCTCAGCCACGGCCGGCTGCGCATCCCGACCCACGTCGCACCGCCGGCCGAGGCCGCCACGCTCGCGGCAGCCAACGCACGCAACCGCATCGTGCTCGACGACGGCTCGAACCGCCGCGATCCCGCAACCGTGCGCTATCCGCCACCCGCGCTCAGCGCCGCCAACACGCTGCGCGCGGGCTACACGGTGCGCGATGTCGAGGGTGTGCTCGAACTGCGCTACGGCGCATGGCGGCTGCAACCCATTGCCGGCGCGGCGCCGGTCTTCGATGCCGCCTCGAACCCGCGTACCGATGCGCCGGCCCGTCATCCCGATGCCGACGCGCGCATCGTGTCGTTCAACGTATTCAACTATTTCAATGGTGACGGGCACGGCGGCGGATTCGATGCCCCGGCCGGCCGAGGAGCGAAAACGCCCGCCGTGTTCGCGCGGCAGGAGGCGAAGATCGTTGCGGCATTGCGCGCGCTGCGAGCCGACGTGATCGGGCTGATGGAAATCGCGAACAATGGCCTCGGCGACACGAGCGCCGTGCGGCGTCTCGCCGCGCAGCTTGGCGAAGGCTGGCGCGCGGTCGATCCGGGCACCGCGCGGCTCGGCCGCGATGCAATCACGGTCGCGCTGCTGTACGACAGCCGCACGGTCGAGCCGGTCGGCCGCGCCGCGACCGTCTCGCTCGGCAGCCGGCATCGCCCGCCGCTCGCGCAGACATTCCGGCGCGTCGGCGGCACGCGCGCGTTGACGGTCGCGGTCAATCACCTGAAATCGAAGAACTGCCCGAACGCGACCGGCGCCGATCTCGACCGGTCGGACGGCCAGGGCTGCTGGAACGCGGCGCGCACGCGGGCCGCCGTGCGCATCGCCGGCTGGCTCGCCGGATCGCCGACAGGCGCCGCGGCCGATGGCGTACTGCTGGTCGGCGACCTGAACAGCTATGCGAAGGAAGATCCGGTTCGCGCGCTCGAATCGCGCGGCTACGCGAATCTGGTGGCGCGCTTCGTCGGCGATACTGCGTACAGCTACGTATTTCGCGGCGAGGCCGGCAGCCTCGATCACGCACTCGCGACGCCGGCCCTGACCGCGCGCGTCAAAGCCGTACACGTCTGGCACATCAACGCCGATGAACCGTCTGCACTGCAACCCGTGCCCGATTACAAAACGGCCGCACATCGGTCGTCCTATTACGCACCCGACGCGTATCGATCGTCGGACCACGATCCCGTCGTCGTCGACCTTGCACTGGACAACGGCTCGCGAATGACGGCCGCAGGCACAAACCCTGCTCGCCCGTACAGCGTCGATTAGTGCATTTGCATCAGCCCATCGCCTGCAATGGCACTATTTACCTGGTACCCCGGGCGACGCCATATTTACCGGACATTCACTTCGTATCGCTTCTTGTTGCACGCGTTTCGCCCATTTGAGAATTTTTTCAATCTTCGCGCGGCCCCGCGTGGCGGGGCTTCCCGGCAAATCCGCCAACGAATTGAAAATTTGTCTCGAAACTCAACCGGGCCAAGTGAATCACATTAGTTGCTGGGATTCGTCTTATCTTCAAATTGGCCTTGAATCGAAGGAGGATAAACACCATGGCGCTCACTGACTCGATCGAACACAAGCTGGACCGCGGCCTGTCCGACATTCGTCGCACGGGCCGGCGCGTGGGACGCACGACGCGCTCGGCCGCCCGCGACCTGCATGCCGACGTCACCGACGATCTGCGCGGGCTGGTCGATGAACTCGAAGATCTGCTGAAAAACGACGGCGACGGCGATATCGCCGCGCTGCGCAAGCGCGTGCAATCCAGGCTCGATGAAGCACGCGGCGCGCTCGACCATGCGTCGGGCAGCGCAGCCGCCCGGCTGCGCGATTCCGCCGAACGCGTGTCGCAGGTCGTGCAAGACAACCCGTGGCAAACCGCCGGCGTCGTTGCCGGCCTCGCGTTCGTTGCGGGCCTGCTCCTTGCCCGCCGTTGAACGGAGCCGGCCGTCCCGCCGCCCGCCCCGCCCGTCCTCAATCAGACAAAGAAGGAGAAACGCCATGCAGAAGACCTTTGCCATGAAAGCCGCCGCCGCCGTCCTGCTCGGCAGCCTCGCGCTCGCCGGCTGCACGACCACGCCGGACAAGCCGGAAGGCGCCGCGGCCAGCGCGTCGAAGCGCCAGTCGATCGACGCCAGCGTCAACGCGACGCTCTCGCGCCTCTATTCGACGGTGCCGGGCTCGCGTGAACTCGTCGCGAAATCGCGCGGCGTGCTCGTGTTCCCGAGCGTGCTGCAGGCCGGCTTCATCGTCGGTGGCCAGTCCGGCAACGGCGCGCTGCGCGTCGGCGGCAGCACGGTCGGCTACTACAACACGTCGTCGCTGTCGGTCGGCCTGCAGGCCGGCGCGCAGTCGAAGGCGGTCGTGTTCCTGTTCATGACGCAGGATGCGCTCGACTCGTTCCGCAAGTCCGAAGGCTGGTCGGCCGGCGCCGACGCGTCGGTCGCGGTCGTGAAGGTCGGCGCGAACGGCGCGGTCGACTCCAACACGGCCACCGCACCGGTCGAGGTGCTGATCCTGACCAACGCCGGCCTGATGGGCGACCTGTCGGTGAACGGCACGAAGGTCACGAAGCTCAACATCTGACGATGCGACACGCGGCGTTGCGCCGCGTTTGCTTCCCGGCAGCGCCGCGGCCCCGGCCGCGGCGTTTTCGCATGTGCCGCGCGCAGCCGCTATGATGGCGGCACCTTTGCGGGCATACTCCGGTTCGGGCCGCCCGGCGGATGGCCGCCCGCAGCGCGTTGCGCCGTGAACCCGTGACGATCGGGAACCGATCGCGCACGGGGCAACGAGATTCAATCAAACCACGCATCAATCTGCGCGAATGTCATCCATGGATAGCGGACACGACCACCAAAAATTCTTCTATTTCCTGCTGGCCGCGGTCACCGTCGGACTCTGCTGGATTCTCACGCCGTTTTCCGGCGCCGTGTTCTGGGGCACCATACTTGCGATCCTCTTCCAGCCCGTGCAGCGGTGGCTCGCCGCACGCTTCGGCAAGCGGCGCAACCTCGCCGCGCTCGTGACGCTGTCGCTGATCGTGCTGATCGTGATCCTGCCGCTCGTGTTCGTCGCCGCGACGCTCGTGCAGGAAATCGCGTACGTGTACCAGGAAATCAAGACCGCGCAGCCGAACTATTCGCAGTACTTCCAGGACATCATCCACGCGCTGCCTACGTCGATCCAGCATCTGCTGCAGAAATACGGCCTGAGCAACCTCCCGGGCATCCAGAAGAAGCTGACCGATGGCGCCGCTCAGATCAGCCAGCTCGCGGCAACCCAGGCGCTCAGCATCGGCCAGAACACCTTCCAGTTCGTCGTGAGCTTCGGCGTGATGCTCTACATGGTGTTCTTCCTGCTGCGCGACGGCGGCGAGATCGGCCGCCGCGTGCGCCGCGCGCTGCCGCTCGACGACGAGCACAAGAACCTGCTGCTGGCCAAGTTCACGACGGTCGTGCGCGCGACGGTGAAGGGCAACATCGCGGTCGCGCTCGTGCAGGGCGCGCTCGGCGGCCTGATCTTCTGGATCCTCGGGATCGAAGGCGTCGTGCTGTGGGGCGCGCTGATGGCGTTCCTGTCGCTGCTGCCCGCGATCGGCGCGAGCCTCGTCTGGGTGCCGGCCGCGCTCTACTTCCTGATGATCGGCGCGGTGTGGAAATGCGCGATCCTCGTCGCGTTCTGCGTGGGCGTGATCGGTCTCGTCGACAACCTGCTGCGCCCGATCCTCGTCGGCAAGGACACGAAGATGCCCGACTGGGTCGTGCTGATCTCGACGCTTGGCGGGATGGCGCTGTTCGGCATCACCGGCTTCGTGATCGGGCCGCTCGTCGCCGCGCTGTTCATGGCGAGCTGGGACATCTACGCACGCGCCGAACAGAACGAATGACGCAACGCGTGGCCACGTGCCACGCCCCTGCCGACGCGCGCCGTCACGGATGACGAATGCGGATCACGACGGGCGCCACGGCGCCCGTCGCGTCACCTGCCGCGAGCGTCATCACGCCGCCATCTGCTGGCAATCACTTTAGGGAGACACGCCCCGACAATACATGAGACAAGTCCGAAACTTGGGCGCGATTGATCGAACGCCTCGCGGTCGACACCCTCTCGCGGCAGCGTGCGAACGACATCGCACGCCGAGCCGCGGGCCGCTCACGCGTCCGGATCGACGCGCAGCACGAGCTTGCCGCGATGATCGCCGTCGAACAGGCGATTCAGCACGTCGGGCGCGTTTTCGAGACCGTCTGCGACCGTCTCCTCGGCCTTGAGCCGGCCGTCGCGCAGCCAGCCCGAGAGCGTCTGCACGGCCTCGCGGCTCTTGCGATAGTCGAGGATCAGGAAGCCGCGCATCGTCAGCCGCTTCGAGATCAGCACGCCGACGTCGTCCGCCGCCCGGCCGCTGTTGTAGTTCGAGATCACGCCGCACAGCGCGACGCGCCCGCCGATCACCATCCGCGACAGTACCGCGCGCATCACCTCGCCGCCGACGTTCTCGAAATTCACGTGCACGCCGTCCGGCGTCGCGGCCTTCAGCTGCTGACGGAAATCGTCGGCCTTGTAGTCGACGGCCGCATCGAAGCCGAGCGTCTCGGTCAGGTAGCGGCACTTGTCCGCGCCGCCCGCGATACCGACCACGCGCGCGCCGTGGATCTTGCCGATCTGGCCGGCGATCGAGCCGACCGATCCGGCCGCTGCCGACACCACGAGCGTCTCGCCCGGCTGCACCGGCGCGATGTCGGTCAGCCCGTAGTACGCGGTCAGCCCGCTCATCCCGCACGCACCGAGCAGCGTCGGCAGCGGCAGGCCCGACTGCGCGGGCAGCTTCACGAGCTGCGCGGCCTGGTCGGCCGGCACGACCGCATAGTCCTGCCAGCCGACGAGCCCCTGCACGAGATCGCCTTCCGCGAAACCCGCGTTGCGCGACGCCACCACGCGCCCGATGCCGAGCGCGCGCATCACCTCGCCGATCGCCACCGGCGGCAGGTATTGCGGCACGTCGCTCATCCACACGCGGTTGGTCGGGTCCATCGACAGGTACAGCACGCGCACGAGCACCTCGCCGTCCGCGAGCGCCGGCACGGGCGCTTCGACGAGCGAGAAATGTTCGCGGCCGACCCGCCCTTCCGGGCGCGTCTTCAGCAGCAGCTGGCGGTTCACGGGTGTCGACATGCTGTTCTCCTCCAATCGTTGTGGTTCGGGATGCGCGTCAGACCGCGCACATGCCGCCGTCGATCACGAGTTCGGCGGCCGTCACGAAACGGCTCTCGTCGGACGCGAGATAGACGGCCGCGTGCGCGACGTCGTCCGGCTCGCCGAGCCGGCGCAGTGGAATGCCGCGCGCGAGCTTGCGCGTCGCGTCGCGTTCGCCGAGCGTCTGGAACAGCGGCTCGACGATGCCCGTGCGGATGAACGCCGGGTGAATCGAGTTGCAGCGCACGTCGAGCTCGCGGCGTGCGCAGTCGATCGCGACCGACTTCGTGAGCGATGCGACGGCAGCTTTCGACGCGTTGTACGCGGTGAAATCCGGTTCGACCTTGAACGCGGCGACCGACGAGATGTTGATGATCGACGCGGGATGGCTCTCGGCCAGATACGACAGCGCATGCTTGCAGCCGAGCACGATGCTCTCGACGTTGATCGCCATCACGCGCCGCCATTCGTCCAGCTCGATTTGCGCGGGCGAGCCGATCGAGCCGACGCCCGCGTTGTTGACGAGCACCGACAGCCCGCCCATCGCGTCGACCGCCTGCGCGAGCAGCGCCTGCCAGCGCGCTTCGTCGCGCACGTCCTGCGTCGCGGCGAACGCGACCGGCGTCGCATGGCCCGCGTTGAGTTCCTGCGCGAACGCGTCGAGCACCGCCGCGTCGGCGATGTCGGTCACGAACACGCGCGCGCCCTGCTCGACCATCCGGCGCGCGATCGCGCGGCCGAGGCCGCCTGCGGCGCCCGTGATGTATGCGCACTTGCCGGCAAGGCGCGAAGAAACGACTGTCATGTGACCTGCTCCTATCGTGAATCGTCGTCGCGGAACGCTGCCGCGACGGATGTTCCGTGCCGGTTCCCGCCAGCGCGGGCCGGTTGACCCTTCGCCGCCATCACGAGGCGCCGCACGGTTTCCGCGAGTATATCGAGAAGAGCATGACGCGCGCCGGACACGCCGGGCAGCCCGCCCCGGTTGAACGACAGCCAGCGTACGCGAATGCCGCCGATCGATGAAATGAATCTTCGTTATGCCCGGTCATAGGCTGGGCTCATGACCTTCGCGTATCGGCACGCACGCGCAAGCCGGCGCGGCCGGTCACGCAGACCGGCCGGTTCGTCGAATCGTGTCATGGCGAGGGTCGGGTTCCGCGCAGGCGAGGAAGCAATCGGGAAGACGGGCGGCGTGGAATCGTGCAACCGCCGGGCGAATGCGGCAGGAAAGCGGCGCCGGGGCGCCGCGGCCGGCGACCGTCAGAAGCCGTCGCCTGACGGCGCGCGCACGAACGCGCAGAGTTGCGGCGAATGCGTGTCGATCATCTGCTGGAACGGCGCGCGGTGCCCGTACGCGATGCCGGACACGAGCAGCAGGCAGACGGCCGCGACGCGCGGCGAGAATGCGCGCTGCCGCACACCGTCGTAGCCGCGCAGGAACACCAGCGCGACCAGCGCGCCGAGCATCCAGCCGACGATCACTTCAGGAACGGTATGCGAATGATCGAACACCCGCGCGACGGCCGTGACCGCGCCGATGGCCAGCCCGGCCGCGATGCCGGGCACCTTGCCCGGCCGGAACGCCTGCCACAGCATCGACAGCGCGACGGTCCACACCGACGTCGACAGCATCGTATGGCCGCTGATCACGCGGAAATCGAATTGCGGAAGCTCGATGCCGCACCCGGCATACAGGATCTTCGTGGCGCCGACGACGCTCATGCCGGCGGCGAGCAGCACGCCCCAGCGGGCGGCGAGGCGCCAGTCGGTCAGCGCGAGCCAGGCCGCGCAGGTCAGCGCGATCGGCAAGGTCAGCGCGGCATCGCCGATGTTGCTGATTTCACTCCACATAACGGACTTCGGACGACGATCGAAAGGCCGCAGTTTACCGCATGCGCGCCGCGCGACTGTGTCAGCCTGTGACAGGCTGTATCAGCCCGCGACACCGGTAATCAGCAGCAGGTTCGTACCGGTGATGACGACGAACAGCGCCCACGCGGCGGCCTGCATCCCGCGCCCGATCGTGTGCTCGCCCATCGTGTTGCGATCGCTGACCGAGCGGATCAGCGGCCACATCGCGAACGGCAGCTGCAGGCTCAGCAGCACCTGGCTCCACACGAGCAGTTTCCCGACCGAGCCGTCGCCGAGCCACAGCACGCCGATCAGCGCGGGCACGAGCGCGAGCCCGCGCGTGATCAGCCGGCGCTGGTAGCACGGAATCTTCGTATGCAGGAAGCCGTCCATGATCACCTGGCCGGCGATCGTGCCGGTGAGCGTCGAACTCTGCCCCGACGCGAGCAGCGCGATGCCGAACAGCAACGCGGCCGCGCCGCCCGCGATCGGCGTAATCAGGTTGTAGGCCTGCTCGATGTCGGTCACGTTGTGCTGGCCCGTCGCATGGAACGCCGCGCCCGCGACGATCAGGATCGCCGCGTTGACGAGCATCGCGACGAACAGCGACACGCAGGTATCGATGCGCACCAGCGCGAGCGTGTCGCGGATCACCCCGCGCGCCCCGCCGACCACGCGCCGCGTCTGCACGACCGACGAATGCAGGTACAGGTTGTGCGGCATGATCGTCGCGCCGACGATGCCGAGCGCGAGCACGATCGCGTCCTTGCGGTCGTGGCCCGGATCGCCCGGCACCAGCCCGCCGGCCACCGCGTGCCAGTCGGGCGGCGTGATCGCGACCTGCGCGACGAAGCAGAACGCCATCGTCGCGATCAGCGCGAGCACGATCGCCTCGATCTGCCGGAACCCCTTGCCCTGCAGGCCGAGCACGATCACCGTGTCGAGCGCGGTCAGCACGATCCCCCACGCGAGCGGCACGCCGAGCAGCAGCTTGAACGCGAGCGCGCAGCCGAGGACTTCCGCGATGTCGCACGCGATGATCGACACCTCGGCGGTCACCCACTGCACGATGCGGCCGACCCGCCCGTAGCGGTCGTAGCTGGCCTGCGCGAGATCCCTGCCCGCCACGAGGCCGAGCCGCGCCGCGAGCATCTGCAGGAAGATCGCCGCGAGGCTCGAGAACGCGACGACCCACAGCAGCGAATAACCGAACTGCGAGCCGGCCTGGATGTCGGTCGCCCAGTTGCCGGGATCCATGTAGCCGATCGCGACCAGCAGGCCGGGGCCGAAGAAGCGCTTGAGCTTCTGCCAGCGCGGCGCGCCGGCATCGATCGTGATGCTGCCCTTTACTTCCGACGGGCAGAAAGGGGCTGTGGCGGTGGTGGGGAGGAAGGACATGGAAACCGGGGATCGAAATCGCGACAGGACGATTCTACGGGTATCCGTCCTTTTTTTTCCCGCGCGGCGGCGCACGCGGCGCATGGCTCCCCGGCACCGTCGCAGGCCTCCCCGTGCGCATCGGGTGTCGGCGCACCGCGGGTGAGGATCCGTTCACGCTCGGAGACGCGATATTCGGTCGGCGACATCAGCATGCGCTGGCGGAACAGCTTCGCGAGCCGCTCGCCGCTGCCGAACCCGGTGCGGCGCGCGACCTTGTCGGCCGGCAGCGTCGTGTGGACCAGCATGTGGCAGGCGCGCTCGAGCCGCACGTGCTGGACGAATTCGGTCGGCGTCACGCCGATCTCCTTCTTGAAGCGCCGCAGGAAATTGCGCTCGCTCATCGCGGCGGCCTGCGCGGCGTTCGCGATCGAGATGCGGTTCACGCTCTGCGCGCGCAGCCGCTGCGCCGACATCCGGATCGACGGGCTCGCGCTCAGCTCGCGAAAGGCCCACATCGACTGCGCATAGCGTTGCTCGACCGGCCGCAGCATGTTGCTGGCGATCTCCTGCGCGGCGCCGTCGCCGAGATCGACGCGGAACATGTCGAGCACCGCGGCGAACACGTCGGCTTCGCCGGCCTGCAACTCGACCGTCGTGGCAACCCGGCGGCCGGCCCGGCCCGGCCGCCCTTCGATCGCCGCCGACGGTCGCTGCATGGCCGCGAGCGTCGGCAAGTCCATCGCGTCGACGATCCAGCGTGCGTGGCGGCGGATGTCGGTGAGGCGACGCTGCAATGCGTCGTCCCAATTGACGGCCGCACGGTCGCCGTGAAGATGAAAGAACGCGAGCGCTCGGCGACCGTGCTCGTCGCCGAGCGGATCGGCAGCGATGCTCACGCCGGACGACGACTGCAACAGCCCCCCGCTTTCGGATACGTACTTCAACTGGTAGTCAGCACTGTATGCGTGCAGGCGATTCGCCAGATTGAAAGCCTCGCCAATACGCGCGGCCTGGGCCAACGAAAACCCCGTACTCAAATAGATAACGACCCATCTCTGATCTGCTGCATTCACTGGCCAAGCCCCCGACTTGTTTCGACTTCTTCTAATACCGTCGAACTGTCAGGCTTATATTTGGTTTGAATGCGTGCGACAGGACGGCTATCCCGAAATATGAAGCGACGGCATCTTAGCCGAACGGGTCGCGGCTTTGGCGCGAAATGGCCGAGGTGGACAGCATGATGGCGGATTACTACAGGCTGCCAGGGGTTGCTGGTGGGCCGGTGCGGAATTGCACGGGCCGATATCGCCAATTGTTGCGATCATGTGCATCGAAATCCGCGCATTTTCATGACGACGAATTGCGGCGGGTATCCGGATAAATGCACCGCCGAATATCGGCGCAAACGATATTCCCATGTATTCAATGCCGCCGATCGCCACGCAGGAAAGCCCGCGTATCCGTTGCCCGCGCATCCTTTAGAATCGCTCCACCATTCACAACGCCACCCGCGCCCCGTGCCCGCCGACCATCGTCTCGACCTGAACCTGTTTCGCGTGCTCGACGCCGTCTACGTGCATGGCGGCATCGGCGCGGCCGCCCGCGCGCTGCATCTCACGCAGCCGGCCGTCACGCACGCGCTCAACCGGCTGCGCGCGCATTTCGACGATCCGCTGTTCGTGCGCCAGGGCAACCGTGTGGTCGCAACCGAACGCACGCGCTCGATCATCACGGACGTGCAACTGCACCTGAAGGGCCTGCAAGGCACCGCGCGCGCACCGTCGGCATTCGATCCCGCGACGCTCGACCTGAGCATCGCGGTGGGCATTCGCGACGTGCTCGAATCGATCGCGCTGCCGCGGATCGTCGCGGCGTTCGCCGACGAAGCGCCGGGCCTGCGGCTCGTGAGCCGGCGCATCGCGGTAGCCGGGATCGAACGCGAACTCGCATCGGGCAATCTCGATCTCGCCGTCGATCGCCGCGTGCCGACCGGCCCGCGCATCGCCACCGAACACCTGCTCGACGATTCGCTCGTCGTCGCACTGCGCCGCGATCACCCGCTTGCGCGCGAGCCGTTGCGGCGCGGCGACTATTTCGCGGCGCAGCATGTCGCGGTGTCGTCGCTCGGCGAGCCGCAATCGCTCGACGTGCTGCTCGGCAACGACGGCCGCTTTCGCGATATCCGGCTCACCTGTCAGCACTATTTCGCCGCGTGCCAGATCGCCGCGACCGGCAACCTGCTGGTCACGTTGCCGCACACCTATGCGTTGCGGATGGCCGCGATGCTGCCGATCGTCGTGCGGCCGCTGCCGTTGCGGCTCAAGCCGTTCCCGCTCCTCGCGTACTGGCACGAATCGCGCGACGCCGATCGTGCGCACCAGTGGGTACGCGAGCGCATCGCCGCGCTCGTGCGCAGCAGTGCCGGCGGCGCGGACGCGTAGCCGCATCGCGCGCCGTAGCCGTAGCCGTAGCCGTAGCCATCGCCATCGCCATCGCCATCGCCATCGGAGCGGTATGCTGACGGCTGCGCGCCGCCGCGCGGCGTCCACTTTCCGCTTCCCGGCTCCCTTATTCCCTTTTTCCTTTTCCCGCTGACCGGAGACTTGCCATGTCGCTCATCCACGCCGCCGCCGTCCTCGACGCCGATGCGCCCAATTACGTCGTCCAGCTTCAGGCCGGCACCCACGCGCTGACCGGCGACGAAGCCCCACGCGAGGGCGGCCAGGATCGCGGGCCGGCGCCCTATGAATTCGTGCTGGCCGGCCTCGCGCAATGCACGGCCGCGACGCTGCGCATGTACATGCAGCGCAAGGCGTGGCCGGCCGCGCGTATCGACGTGCGCACCGAGCTGCACGCCGATCGCGAAGGCACGCAGTACGTGCGCCGTGTCGTGACGCTCGACGGCCCGCTCGACGATGCGCAACGCCAGCGCCTCGCCGAAATCTGCGAGAAGACGCCGGTCACGCAGTTCATCAAGCGCGGCACGCGGATCGACACGACGTTGAACTGACACGCAACGCACACGACACACGAGCGCCGCGCAAAAGGAAACGGGGGGCCGCGCACGATGCGCGGCCCCCCGTTCGTCGACACCGTCAGGCGCTTACAGTCCGAGCGCGGACAGGTCGAGCTTGCCGTCCTTCATCGGCGGGCACCAGAAATACGCGCCCGTCAATGGCCGCGTGAAGCGGAACAGGCCGTCGACGATCCCGTCTTCCGCGCCGCTCATCCGGCGCATCTGCACGTCGAACGCGCGGAACGAGCAGCCGAACGCCACGAAGTAGAGGCCCGCGCGGCGCGCGTCCGACCACGGCGACGAACGGCGCAGCATGAACGCTTCGGGCTCGAAGCTTTCCTGCGCGGTGCGCTTCACGTGCGCGAACTCGGGCGCGTCGTCGAGTTCTTCGTTGTCCGAGCGGCGGCGCCCGATGATGTTGTCCATGTCGCCCGACGGAATGCGCTCCATCTGCTCGAAGTCGTGCAGCCATTGCTGGACCGCGACGAAGCTCGCACCGTCGAGCCCCGCGCCCTGCCCGGTCACGATTGCCGCGGCCACGGCTTCGTCGCCTTCCGGGTTCTCGGTGCCGTCCTCGTAGCCGGACAGGTCGCGATCGTTCGAATAGCGGAAACCGTCGACCGCATCCTGCAACGCGAACGCCGGCGCCAGCGCGCGTTCGATCGCCCGCGCGCGCAGCACGATCTCGCCGCGATCGTCGCCGCGCAGCCAGACCCACACGTCGGCCGGCGTCGCCGGCAGCGTGCGGTCCTTCACCGCGAACGCCGGGAATCCGGTCAGGCCCGGCACCGGGTGCCCGAGGTGCGCCGCCAGCGCATGCCCGAACCCGACGACCGTGTCGCGTCCGTCGACGATCTCGCGCAGCGCGGCCAGCGCCGCCGCCACATTGCCGTCGTTCGACATCGTGAAAGTGAGGTATCGGGCCGCCGTATCGATCGGGGTCAGGATGCCTTGCTGAACGTCGCTCATCGTTTCCTCAGGAATGTATCGTGGTGAATCTGCGAGGGTCTCGGCGCGGTGCGCCGCAAACGTCGAAGTGTAATCGATGCGTGTGCCGGCCCCTGCGCTGCCGCACTGTGGAAGGCCCGCAAAAGAAGGGCCGAAGCCCTGAATACTAACCGTATCGACGCTGCAACGCCGCAATCGTCAGACGTTGCAGGGCGCCCGGCGCTGCTGATAGAATCATTTCCACGTCTTTTCGGCGTCCTTTCAACCGTTCACTTCAGGGGAGGTGCAGATGTTCCGAATGCCAGCATCCTTCCCGAACGTGGTCCCACGGCGCAGCTGATCCAGCCCGCCGTCCGCGCCGGCTCCCGAGTTTTCCGCTAACCCGTCAGCCGCGCCGTTTCCCGACAGCCCCGTTTCGTTTCGCCGCACGGTTTCCGCGCGGCCCGGCTGTTGCGTTTTCGATGTTCGCCCAACCGGAAAGTCCCGTCGCGCGATGCGCCGGGCAACGACACATGACCAGAAAAACCACCCATCTGGGCGGCCAGGCATTCCAGGCCGTCTTCGGCTTCACCTTCCGTTACTGGCGCAAGCAGCCGGCACGCACCGCCACGGTCGCGAGCCTCGCGCTGCTCGCCGCGCTCGCCGACGTGCTCACGCCGCTGTTCGCCGGCCGCCTCGTCGACGCGCTGTCGACCGGGCTGACCGACCGCGCCGCCGCGTGGCATGCGGCCCTCGTCGCATTCGGCACGCTCGCCGCGCTCGGCCTCGGCGCGACGGTGCTGCGACAAGGCGTCTACCTGAACATCATCACGCTCACGCTGAAGATGATGAGCGAGATCGCGGCCGCGTCGTTCCATCGCGTGCAGCGCTTCTCGACCGACTGGCACGCGAACAGTTTCGCGGGCTCGACCGTGCGCAAGATCACGCGCGGCATCTGGGCGCTCGACCTGCTGAACGACACCGTGCTGATCGCGCTGTTGCCGTCGGTCACGATGCTCGTCGGCGCAACCGTGCTGCTCGGCACGCACTGGCCCGTGATGGGCCTCGTCGTCGGCGCGGGTTCGCTGCTGTACATCACGGTGACGGTTGCTGTGTCGCTCGGCATCGTCGCGCCGGCCGCCCGGCTCGGCAACCTGTGGGATACGCGCATGGGCGGCGCGCTCGCCGATGCCGTGAGCTGCAACGCGGTCGTGAAGGCGTTCGGCGCGGAAACGCGCGAGGAAGCGCGGCTCGCCCGCGTGATCGGCAAGTGGCGGCAACGCACGCGCCGCACGTGGGTGCGCGGCACGCTCAACGGCGGGTTGCAGGGCGCGATGCTCGTCGCGATGCAGGCCGCGATGATCGGCGTCGCGCTGCGGCTGTGGGCAAACGACGAGGCGAGCGTCGGCGACATCGCGTTCGCGCTGACGATGTTCTTCATGCTGCAGGGCTACCTGCGCGACGTCGGCATGCACATCCGCAACCTGCAGCGCTCGGTGAACGACATGGAAGAACTCGTCGCGCTCGAACGCCAGCCGCTCGGCATCGACGATCGTCCCGGCGCGCCGGCCATCCGGATCGGGCAAGGCGAGATCCGCTTCGAGCACGTGACGTTCCGCTACGGCAATCATCCGGTGCCGCTGTACGACGATTTCTCGATGCGCATCGCGCCGGGAGAGCGGGTGGGCCTCGTCGGCCACTCGGGGTCGGGCAAGACGACGTTCATCAAGCTGATCCAGCGCCTGTACGACGTGTCGGGCGGCCGCATCACGATCGACGGCCAGGACATCGCGCAGGTCCGGCAGGATTCGCTGCGCAGCCAGATCGCGATCGTCCAGCAGGAGCCCGTGCTGTTCCACCGCACGCTCGCCGAGAACATCGCGTATGCACGCCCCGATGCGAGCCGGGCCGACATCGAGCGCGCCGCGCGGCTCGCCAGCGCGCACGACTTCATCGCCGCGCTGCCGGACGGTTATGACACGCTGGTCGGCGAACGCGGGATCAAGCTGTCGGGCGGCGAACGCCAGCGGGTCGCGATCGCGCGCGCGTTCCTCGCCGATGCGCCGATCCTGATCCTCGACGAAGCCACGTCGAGCCTCGACAGCGAAAGCGAGCTGCTGATCCAGCAGGCGATGGAGCGGCTGATGGTCGGTCGCACGACGCTGGTGGTCGCACACCGGCTGTCGACCGTGCGCGCGCTCGACCGGCTGCTGGTGCTCGACCGCGGCAAGGTGATCGAGGAAGGCAGCCACGACGCGCTGATCCGCATCGACGGCGGCATCTATCGCCGGCTGTTCGAGCGGCAGGCGCTGGAACTCGCGAAGGGGCTCGCCGATTCGCCGCGGCGCGCGGCCGACGATCGTGCCGGGCCGCTCGGCGAGCCGGCCGAGGCGTGATGCAAAAAAGCGCGACGCGCGCCGGTGGTGCGGTCATCACCGCCGGCGCGCGTCGACAAATGGATCCGGATCGAGGCCGTGCCAGGTGCACGGCCTTTTTTTTCGGCCGCGAATTCCGCCCGCCCCTCCGGAAGCCGCGCGCCGCAAGGCCGCCTCTTCCGGTATCCCTTATCATGTGGGCCAGCAAGTTTGCGACAAGGGATCGACCATGTTTACAGGAATTGTCCAGGGCGTTGCCACCATCAAGACCATCGCCGACCACGGGGAACTGAGAACCTTCAGCATCGAATTCCCGGAACGGTTTACCGACGACATCGAGATCGGCGCCAGCGTCTCGGTCGACGGCGTCTGCCTGACGGTGACGACCATCCATTCGCCGGAACTGATCGACTTCGACGTGATGCTGCCGAGCCTGAAAATCACCACGCTGGCCGACCTCACGACAGGCGCGCGGATCAACGTGGAGCGGGCCGCGAAGGACGGCGCGGAAATCGGCGGGCATCCGCTGTCCGGCCATGTCGACTTCACCGGGACCATCCGGCACATCGCATCGTCCGAACATAACCGGATGGTGCGCATCGGCGTGCCGGACGCATTCAAGCGGTACGTGTTCGCGAAGGGCTATATCGCGATCAACGGCTGCAGCCTGACGGTGTCCGACGTCAACCGCGACGAAGGCTGGTTCGACGTCTGGCTGATTCCCGAAACGCGACGCGCGACGACCTTCGATGCGAAAGGCGTCAACGACACGGTCAACATCGAGATCGAGCGCAGCACGCAGGTGGTCGTGGACACGATCCGGGAATCGGTCAAGGAAACGCTCGGCGAACTGAACGGTGTCGTCACGGCGTTGCTGGCCGAAAAGGGCATCGATATCGAGGAACTGCTGGCGCGCCATGTCGCGCGCCTGCCCAAGCCGTAACGGATGCCGGCGCGCTAGGTGATCCGCTGGATCACCGAGTACCGGCCGCCGTCGCAAAACACCTCGACCCACGGCTCCGCTTCCTCGAACGTCCAGAGGACGAGATCGAGATCGACCGGTTCGTCGTCGTCGGGCCAGTGCATGTTCCACCCGCCCGAGACGGCGACCACCCCGCCCGTGTAGAGCGGGCATTGCGCCATCCACTCACGCTCGTAGTCGTGTGCCGCGATACCCCTGAAGTTGCCGTTGAATCCCCAGTCGCGTTGCCAGCCGTGCGCGTCGAGATAGGCGTCGATCGCAGCTGAGCCGAAGCGGAACACCGCTTCGACCGGCGGGAGCGACGTCGCGTCGGATCGGCACAGCGGGCGTTCCGACCGCACGGGTTGCGCGGCGGGTTCCACGCGGCCCGATGTCCCGCCTTCGTCGAGATACACGTTCAGCCAGATGCCGTCCCGCTCGACGGAGACGCACGGCGCGCCTGCTTCAACGCCATGCCAGTAGCCGGTGACGGGTTCACCGCCACTCGCGAAGCGGTATTGACGGCATGGCCTGGCGAGGCGCCGCGCTTCGATCAGAAAGTCTTCCAGCGTCATTGAATGTCGTGCTCCCGGTTTCCGGCACCGCGGGTGCCGCATGGATGCGTCGGGCCGCCGCCCGCGACCGGACACGGATCGTGTTCACTCGACGGCATCGACGCCACGATAAAGCGTTCGATGTCGCCCGCCACGCAGTCGGGCGCGCCGTCGCTCGAGAACCGCCTGCAGTTCAGGCGCATGAAGGCGGGAAACCGCATCGCCTTGCCTCGCCCGTGTCATTCGGCTTCGGCCTGCGCGCCCTTGCCCACCGCCACGCGCTGCGCGCGATAGATCCCCGCGTGCCCCGAGAACAGATACGCAACGACACACGCGACGATCGCATACACGCCGATGTCCGCGCCGAACAGTTCGATCGCCATGATCGTCGACGCGATCGGCGTGTTGGCCGCGCCCGCGAACACCGCGACGAAGCCGAGCCCCGCGAGCACGGGCACCGGCAGCGCCAGCACCTGGCCGAGCGCGTTGCCGAGCGTCGCGCCGATGTAGAACAGCGGCGTCACTTCGCCGCCCTTGAACCCCGACGCGAGCGTGACAACGGTGAACGCGAACTTGCCTGCGAAGTCGCAGAGCGGCAACGGGCCGTGAAACGCGGCCTCGATCGTCGGGATGCCGAGGCCGAGATACTGCGGCACGTTCAACGCGGTCGCAGCCGCGGCGACCAGCAGGCCGCCGAGCACCGGCTGCAGCGGCGCATAACGGATGACGCGGCGGAACCACGCGGTCAGCGCATGCGTCGCGAACGCGAACAGCCGCCCGACCACGCCGAACGCCACGCCCGCGACGACCGTCACGGCCAGCCCCGTCGCCGACACGGCCGGCACGAACGGAATCGCATAGGCCGTGTGATGCACGCCCCACGCGCGACAGACGACGTCCGCGACGATCGCCGACGCGACACAGGTCAGCAGCGCGTCATACCGCACGCGCCCGATCGCCAGCACCTCGAGCCCGAACACGGCGCCCGCGAGCGGCGTGCCGAACACCGATGCGAAACCGGCCGCGATGCCGCCCATCAGCAGCACGCGGCGATGTTCGCGATCGAGACGGAACACGTGCGTGACGCGATCGGCGAGCGCGCCGCCCATCTGCACGGCCGTGCCCTCGCGGCCGGCCGAGCCGCCGAACAGGTGCGTGACGACGGTCGCGACGAGCACGAGCGGCGCCATCCGTTTCGGCACGAGCGCCTTCGGGTCGTGGATCTCGTCGATCAGCAGGTTGTTGCCGCGCGCGACGGACTGGCCGAAGCGATGGTAGATCCAGCCGGTCGCGAAACCGGCCGCCGGCAGCCCCCACAGCAGCCACGGATGCGCGACGCGCGTGCCGGTCGCCCAGTCGAGCGCGATCAGGAACAAGGCGGAAGCCGTGCCGGCCAGTGCGCCAAGCAGGGCCGAGAGCGCGAGCCAGCGGCACACGTAGCGCACGGTCGCGAGTAGATCGGCAGAAGTCGTGAAGAACATGATTTCCAGATTCGACGGAACATCAAAACCTGGGCGGCAGAATACCGCATGGACGGCCTGCGACCTCCTGACGACCCAGGAACACGCAGGCATCATCAGCCGGGCTTACCGGCGGTTGAGGGCCGCACCGTGCGCAACGCGCCGCGTACGACCGCAGGGAGGCATGCCATCTCCGCAGGCCGCCATTGTACGCGAGTACGCGACGCCCCGCGCCGCCCGCAATGCGGCCGACGGCGCAGCGGAACGGGACGGCGTCGCCGGCCCGTTGAACGCCGTCAGTCGCGCAGCGGACGCGTGATGCGCGAGATCAGCTGGGGCGCGATCCGTTCGAGCGGCAGGATCGCCGACGCCGCCCCGATCGCGGCAGCCGCCTTCGGCATTCCGTACACGGCGCTCGTCGCTTCGTCCTGCGCGATCGTGTGGCAGCCCTTCGCGCGCATCGCCTTCAGGCCGAGCGCGCCGTCGCGCCCCATGCCCGTCAGCAGCACGCCGAACGCTTCGCCCTGCCAGCCGTCGGCGACGCTGTTGAAGAACACGTCGATCGACGGCCGGTATGGTGTCTCGACCGGATGCCGCGTATAGCCGAGCACGCCGCGCGGCGACAGGTAAAGGTGATCGTTGGTCGCCGCGAGCAGCACCTCGCCGGCCTGCGGCACGCTGCCCTGCCGCGCGACGCGCACCGGCAGCCGCGTATAGCCGTCGAGCCACTCGGCCATCCCGAGCGCGAACGCCTGGTCGACATGCTGGATGATCACGATCGCCGCCGGAAAGTCGGCCGGCAGCGCGCGCAGCAGCGCGGTCAGCGCGGTCGGCCCGCCCGCCGATGCGCCGATCGCGACGAGCGTCGGCTGGCCGCGCTCGGGCGCGGGCCCCGGCGGCACGAGCGCCGCGGAACGGCTTTCGAGCAGCCGGCCGATCTGGTCGATCTTCGCGAGCAGCGCCTGCGGCGACGCATCGGCCGACAGCCCGAGCGCGAGCGTCGGCGTGTCGACCGCATCGAGCGCACCCGCGCCCATCGCCTCGTAGACCGACGACGTGTTCGCACTGACGCTCGCCGTCACGATCAGGATCGCGCAGGGCGCGCGCGCCATGATCCGGCGCGTCGCCGCGACACCGTCGACCTTCGGCATCACGAGATCCATCAGCACGAGATCGGGCGGATGCGCGACGCAGAAATCCACCGCCTCGTCGCCGTCGGTCGCGACCCACAGCACGCGATGGTCGGTGCGCAGCGCGATCACGCGGCGCAGCGCCTCCACGGCTAGCGGCAAGTCGTTGACGATGCCGATGTTCATCCTCGCGCGTCCCCGATCAGGTCGTGCACGGCGTCGAGCAGCGCCTCGTCGTGGAAGCTGCTCTTCGCGAGGTAGTAGTCGGCGCCCGCATCGAGCCCGCGACGGCGATCCTCGTCGCGATCCTTGTACGACACGATCATCACCGGCACACGCTTGAGCATCGGATCGCCCTTGATCAGCGTGACGAGCTCGATGCCGTCCATGCGCGGCATGTCGACGTCGGTGACGACGAGATCGAACGCATCGCTGCGCACCGCGTTCCAGCCCTCCATCCCGTCGACCGCGACCGTCACGTCGTAGCCGCGCTTCTCCAGCAGCTTGCGTTCGAGCTCGCGCACCGTCAGCGAATCGTCGACGACGAGCACGCGGCGCCGCCGGTCGGCCAGCGCCAGTTGCGGGTCGCGCGTGAGCCGCGCGAGCTGCCCGCCGCGCACGAGCTTGTCGACCGAGCGGATCAGGTCCTCGACGTCGACGATCAGCACCGGATCGCCGTTCTCGAGCAGCGCGCCGGCCGCGATGTTCTGGATCTTGTGCAGGCGGCTGTCGAGCGGCTGCACGACGAGCATGCGCTCGCCGAGGAAGCGGTCGACCGCGACGCCGTACAGCTCGGGCTCCCCGCCGACGACCACGACCGCCGTGCTCGTGCGCGCGACGTCGGGCTCACCCGCGTCGAGCAGCTGATGCGCGGCGACGAGGCCAGCGCGCCGGCCGTCGAACGGGAAATGCGGCTGCCCTTCGAGCACGTCGATATCGTCGTGCGAGAGTTCGAGCGTGCGGCGCACGTGCGCGAGCGGGAACGCATACGGCTCGCCGCCGACCTCGACGAGCAGGCTGCGGATCACCGACAGCGTGAGCGGCAGCTGCAGCACGAAACGCATGCCCGCGCCCGGCTCGTTGAAGATCCGCACCGCGCCACGCACGCCGCGCACCATCTCCTGCACCGCGTCGAGGCCGACGCCGCGGCCCGACACGTCGGTCACCGCATCGCGCATCGAGAAACCCGGCAGCAGCAGGAATTCGAGCAGTTCGGGATCGGACAGCCGCGCGGCCGTCTCGTCGTCGGTCAGGCGCTGGCGCACGACGGCCGCGCGCAGCGCGTCCATGTCGACGCCCGGGCCGTCGTCGATCACGCTGACCAGCAGCGAGCCGGCACTGTGGCGCGCCTCCAGCGTCACGCTCGCCTCGGCCGGCTTGCCGCGCGCGCGCCGCGCCTCCGGCGAATCGACGCCGTGGTCGATCGCGTTGCGCAGCAGGTGGCCGAGCGGCGCGTCGAGCAGGTCGAGGATGTCGCGGTCGACCTGCGTGCCCTCGCCGACGATCGAGAAACGCACCTGCTTGCCGAGCGAACGCGCGAGATCGCGGACGATGCGCGGATACGCACGCGTCGCGTCGCCGAACGGCCGCATCCGGCATTGCAGCGCCTCGTCGTACAGCTGCTCGGCGATATGCGTGCTGCGCCGCTCGAAGCGGTCGAATTCGTCCATGCGCTCGGCGAGCGAGCGCTGCAGGTCGTTCAGCATGTGCCGGACTTCGTTCATCGACGCGAGCATGCCCGCGTCGAGATCGTCGGCGAACTGTTCGTACATCAAATCGAGCGACCGGGCGGCGTCGCGCTGGGCGCGCTTCACGCGCAGCATCGATTCGGCGAACGGCTTGAGCCAGCGCGATTCGACCAGCGATTCGCCGGACAGGCTCAGCAGCCGGTTCAACGTATCCGCGCGCACGCGGCGCATCGCGCCGGCGCCGGCCACGCGGCCGGCCTGGACCGGATCGGGCACCGCGCCGGAGACCGCAAGCGGCGGCACCGCGGCACTCGCCCCGACGGGCTCGTTCGCGGCACCGTCGTGCTCGCGATACGGCACGACCGTCGGCGGCGCCTGCGGCGGGACGGCGCCCGACACCTGCATCGTCTGCGCGCCGTCGGCGCCCGTGAGCGCCGCCGCGAACACGTCGATCTCCGTCTGCGTCACCGGCTGCGCCTGCGGATCGCCGACGCGCACCAGCAAATCGACGCCCGCCAGCAGCACGTCGACGTGCGTGGCCGTCAGCGCGATCGTGCCGGCCTGCGCGGCGACGAAGCACTCCTCCATCCGCCCCGCGATGTCGACGCCGAGCGGCACGCCGACGATGCGCGCGGCCCCCTTCAGCGAATGCGCGGCGCGCATGCATGCCTCGAGCGCGACGGAATCGGGCTCACCCGACTCGAGCGCGAGCAGCCGCTCGGACAGCGCCTGGGTCTGCGTGCGCGTCTCCTCGCGATACAGCTCGAGCAGCGACAGGTGGCTCAGGTCGTCATCGCCGCTCATCGCATGCTCCGTGTGACTGCGTCGAACAGGCGGTCGTCGTCGAGCAGGCCCACCGACTTGCCGCGCCACGACAGCACGCCGCGCGACAGGCCGGCGCTCGCGCGCCCGACCGTGGCCGGCACGGGCACCCAGTCGGATGCGCCGAAACGCAACACACCCTCGACTTCGTCGACCGGAAACACGACCGGCTCGCCCTGGTGCGCGGCGACCAGCAGCCGCGTGAAGCGGCCGTCGTCGCTGCCCTTACCGCCCTTGCCGCCCTTGCCGACATCGAGTCCGAGCAGCGCGCCGATCGAGATCGCGATGCGCAGCGTGCCGCGGATGTTGACCACGCCGCGCACGGCCGAATTGCGGCGATGCGGCAGCGAATGGATCGGCCGCGTGCCGGCGATCTCGCGCAGCACGCCGATCGGCAGCGCGAGCCATTCGTCGGCCACGCGGAACGCCAGCGCCGCATGGCGCGTATCGGCGTCGGCGTCGCGCACGTGCGGCGCGCCGCGCGCGCTCATCCGGCGCGTGGCGTCGGCCATCTCCGCCCCGCCGAGCGGGCGCTCGAGCAGCTTCGCCGCGTGATACGCATACACCGGGCAGTTCAGGCAGCGCAGGCACTCGTTCAGCCGCTCGCACGTGCGGTCGCCGCGCGTGCCGATCCGGTTCCAGCAATCGTCGACGTCGATCGTCGTCTCGTCAAAGGCAGCGGCGGCGCGGTTCATGAATTCCTCTGGTCATCGCGGTGTCGGTCCCCAACCGTAGTCTTGTCAGCCGGCCGAGCGCCGTGCACGCTCGAGCAGCCATTGCGCGCCCGCACGATCGCCGCCGACGTCGAGCAGCGTCGCGAGATGGGTCAGCGCTTCGTGATGCGTGGGCCGCAGGTACAGCGCCTTCCTGTAGAAATCGCCGGCTTCCGATGCGCGTCCGCGCGCATCCGCGATCAGCCCGTTCAGGTAGAACGCATCGGCATGCGGCCCGACGCGCGCCGAGAACTGCGCGAGCACGCGCTCGGCCTCGTCGAACGCGCCGGCATTCGCCAGCGCCTGTGCGTCTTCCAGCGTCGGCGCGGGGCCTTCGGCCAGCGGCGCGCCCGTGGCAACGGGCGCAACCGGTTCGGCCGCCACTGCCGGCAGCTCGGCCCGTGCGTCGAACGCGGCCGCGGGCATGGCCGGCGGCGCCGCCGCGAACGGCTCGCGCGCGTCGCCGAGCCAGGCCGGCGGCGCGACCGCCAGCACCGGGCGTGTCGCCGCGGGCGGCGCGACCGTGAAGCGCTCCGCGCGCCGGTACGGCGCCGCCGCCACGGACAGCGGTGCCGCCGGCCGGGCCGCGTAGGCGTCGGGCGCCGCGCCGGCGGGCTCGCGATGAAACGCGAATGCCAGCGGCACGCGCGCCGAGCGCATCCCGTGCCGCATCGCGACCCCCGTCTCGGCCGGCCCGACGAACAGCACGCCGTCGTCGGCAAGACGCTCGCCGAGCGAGCGGATCACGCGATCCTGCGCGTCGCGATCGAAGTAGATCAGCACGTTGCGGCAGAACACGAAATCGTAGCGAAGGCCCGTGTCCGCCACCGGGTCGACGAGGTTCGCCTGGCTGAACTGCACACAGGCGCGCACGCGCTCGTCGAGCAGCCAGCCCTCGCGGGTCGGCGTGAAGTGCCGCGCGCGAAACTCCGTCGCGGTGCCGCGGAACGCGTTGCGCCCGTAACAGCCGAGGCGCGCCTGCTCGATCGCGCGCGGGCTGAGGTCGATCGCGTCGATCGTGAAACTGGCCGGGTCGAGCCCCGCGTCGAGCAGCGCCATCGCCGCCGAAAACGGTTCCTCGCCCGTCGAGCACGGCGCGCTCAGCACGCGGATCACGCGGCCGGGCAGCGCCGCGAGCCGGTCGGCCGCGAGCCGCGCGAGCGTCGCGAAGGCCTCGCGGTCGCGGAAGAACCAGGTCTCGGGCACGACGAACAGCTCGATCAGCGCACGCCGTTCGTCGGCCGATGCGTTGAGCTGCTGCCAGTAGGCGTCGAGCGCGTCCTGCGTCACGGGCGGCCGCGCCGCCGACGACAGGCGCTCGCCGTCCGCCTGCAGCGCGTGCACGCGCTCCGTCAGCGCGCGGGTCAGGAAATCGTTGCCGAGCGAATCGGGGTCGATGCCGGTCTCGCGCAGCAGCCAGCCGCGAAATCGCGATTCGGACTCTTTCATGCGGATTCTCCCCCGTGGCCCGGCAGGCCGTCGTCGAACAGATACAGGCGTGCAACGTCGTCGATCAGGTCGGCAACCGATACCTGCTGCACGACGCCGTCGGGCGTATTCGCGACGGGCCCGAGCCAGCGCGTGCGCGCGGTCGAGATGCCGCTCGCGCGAAACGCCGCGCGGTCGATCCGCATCGTCTGCGTCGCACGCTCGACGATCAGCCCGATCGTGCGCTCGCCGCCCGCCTCGTGCGCCCGGTAGCGGACCATCACGAGCCGCGTCGAGCGCAGCGCATGCGCGCGGCGCCCGAGCGCCAGCATCGGCACGTCGATCACCGGCACCGGCTGGCCGCCGCGCATCAGCAACCCGGCAATCCATTCGGGTGCGCCGGGCACGGCCTTCGTGACCGCGAGCGGCAGCACCTCGTCGATGCCGGCCGCGTCGAGCGCATAGCGTTCGCCGTCGAGCTCGAACATCAGGAACAGCGCATGCGCGCCGTTCTGCGTATCGGCGCGCGTCACGCGTCGACCTTGAAGCGCGACACGCTGGTGCGCAACTGGTTCGCGACGAGCGTCAGGTCGTCGATCGCCTGCGACGACTGGCGCAGCGACTCGGCCGTCTGCTGCGCGGCCTCCGACAGCTGCGACAGCGCCTGCGTGATCTGCTCCGCGCCGTTCGCCTGCGTCTGCATCCCTTCGTTGACCATCTGGAAGCGCGGCGAGAGCGTCTGCACCTCGGCGATGATCTGCGACAGCTGCCCGCCGACCTGCTGCACGTCGAGCATCCCCCGGCGCACTTCCTCGGAGAACTTGTCCATCCCCATCACGCCCGCCGATACCGCCGACTGGATTTCCTTCACCGTCTGCTCGATATCGTAGGTCGCGACCGCCGTCTGGTCGGCGAGGCGGCGGATCTCGGTCGCGACGACCGCGAAGCCGCGGCCGTATTCGCCGGCCTTCTCGGCCTCGATCGCGGCGTTCAGCGACAGCAGGTTGGTCTGGTCGGCCACCTTGGTGATGGTCGCGACCACCTGGTTGATGTTCAGCGCCTTCTCGTTGAGGATCGCGAGCTTCGCGTTCACCGAGCCGGCCGCGTCCATCACGCTGCGCATCGTCTCGCCCATTCGCGTGAGCCCGCTCTGGCTCACGCCCGCGAGTGTGGCCGACTGCTCCGCCACGCCGGCCACTTCGTTCATCGTGCGCACCAGGTCGCGCGACGTCGCGAAGATTTCGCGCGAGGTCGCGCCGATCTCGGTCGTCGTCGCCGCGGTTTCGTTCGCGGTCGCCTGCTGCTCGCGCGACGTCGCCGCGATCTCGGCGACCGACGTCGTCACCTGCAGCGACGACTGCTGCGCACGCGCGACGAGCTCGGTCAGTTCGTCGGCCATCCGGTTGAAGCCCGTCTCGAGCGTGCCGAATTCGTCGCGGCGGCGCAGGTCGAGGCGGCGCGTCAGGTTGCCGGTACGCATCACGTCGTGCACCTCGACAAGCCGCGCCATCGGGACGGTGACCGAACGGTACAGCATGTAGCCGAACCCGAGCGCGGACAGCAGCATGATCGCCAGTGCGGTCGCGAGCACGACCTCGGTGTCCTGCACGGATTCACGGATCAGCTTCGCCGACTGATCGGCGAACTTGCGGTTTTCCTGCACGAGAATATTCGCATTGCGCACGACCTCGGCCCATGCGGGCTGCACCTTCGAATACCCGGCGACCGCGTCGTCGTGCGATTGACGGTGCCGCTGCACCGCTTCGTTCAGCAGCGGCAGGTAGTGGTCGTAGGTGCCCCGGAAGGTCGCGAAGCGCTGCCGGTCGTCGTCGCGGAATATCGAGTTCTGGTACTCGACCGACAACGAATCGATGTCCTTCGCCACTTCGGCGATCTTCGCGAGATCGCGCTGGACGCTTTCGGGATCGGTCTCGACGAACGTCGCCTGCTGCAGCAGCATGAATGATTCATTCACTGCGCCGCGCAGCGACGACGCGAGGTAGACGCCGGGCAGCGAATCGCGCTCGATGCTGACGGCTTCGCTGTTGATTGCACGCAAGCGCTCGTAGGACACGCCGGCTGTCACCAGCATCAGCACGAACAGCACGCCGAAGCTGAGCAGGATGCGATTGCCGAGCGTCAGCCGGGCAGCGCCGATCGTCGGATGCAGGCTTTCATTGGTCGCGCGGGGCGTCACGGTGGCCATGTTCGTTATGGGCTTTCTATATCAGCGTTGAAAAAATCCGCGCCCGCCTGCGCGCCGGACGGCGCGCCACGAGCGCATCAGGGCTTGCGGGCAGCGCGGCGCCGGCAGGCCGCGCCGTGACATCACCGCTCCGCTTGCGCCGGCAGCCGAAGCGCGACCATGAAGCCGCGCGCCGTATTGCGCATCAGGATCTGGCCGCGATGCCGCGCCGCCGTCGCGCGGACGAACGCGAGCCCGAGGCCGAAGCCGCCGCGCGCCGCGCCATGCGCGGACTCGAGCTGCACGAACGACTCGGTCGCGGCCGTGCGCTGCTCCGGCGCGATTCCCGCACCGGTATCCTCGACGCCGATCAGCCATGCGTCGTCCTCGCCGCTCAGCGTGCAGTGCACGTCCGTGCCGGCCGGGCCGTACTTCAGCCCGTTGTCGATCAGGTTCGCGACCGCGCGCGTCAGCATCATGCGGTCGCCCATCGTCACGCACTCGGTATCGGGCACGTGCGCGATGACCCGGCTGCCGAGCCCGGCCGCCTTCTCCCACAGCTGGTCGACGGCGTCGAGCACGATCTCGTTGAGGCTCACGACCTCATGCGCGCGGCGCTCGGACCGCGCGCGGGTCAGGTGAATGAAGCCGTCGGCAAGCGCGAGCGCGCGCCGCGCATGGCCGGCAATGCGTTCCATGATCGCCGGCATCTCGCCGTGCTCGGCGCGGTAGACGTCGAGCAGCGCGAGGATCGACGTCTGCGGCGAACGCATGTCGTGCGACAGGAAATCGAGCGCCTCGTCGCGCTGCCGGGACATCAGGTACGAATTCGAGTGATAGCGGATCCGTGCGGCCAGTTCCATCGCGTCGGGGAGCTTCACCAGATAGTCGTTCGCGCCGGCGATGAACGCCTCGCGCTTGACGATCGGCTCCTCCTTCGCGGACAGCACGATGATCGGCACGCGAGCCGTGCCGGCGTCCGCGCGCCACGCGCGGACGAGATCGAGGCCGTCGATCTCCGGCATCACGAGATCCTGCAGGATGACCGTCGGCTTCACGTCGCGCGCGACCGCCATCGCCCGGTGCGCGTCGGTGCACACGTGCAGGTCGATGTCGTGTTCGCTGCGCAGCGCGCGGCGGATCACCTCGCCGACGAACGGTTGATCGTCGACGAGAAGGACCGATAACCCCGATTCAAGACAATCCGAGGCATTATCAACGCTCGATTCTTTCATAAATACAGTTTCAAACGCCGATTCTCCAATCGATTCTTTCATAGGAGTTGTTTATCAGACTTGGACGCTATCTTAATTAGGCGGTTGAAAAAACCGCCCGATTCCGCCGATTTGGCCTGTCGGCATTGGCCTTGCAGGGATCCGGACGCCGATTTCTCCCCGTTGGCGGCCGCATTACCTCCGCATCCTTTCTCTCAATAAACATAACCGGCTGATTCTAAATGAAATTAGAACACAGCATCTATCTCCTTCCGGTTTAGTTTTGCCAAATATGCAGAAAGAGACGGAATCAGTAAAATCAGATCATTTCCGGATTCGAAAGACGATAACGTTTGCGAGACCGGCGCCATAAGGTTTGCATGCGCTGCAAGGCCGGTTGTCCGTCACATTTGGGGCCGGGTTGGAATGCGCCCAATCGGCGGGCGTGAGGAAGAAAAAAAGCGCGCTGGGCAACGATCTGCCCATGCGCGCTTCCGGTCGCCGGCAACGGCCGCCGGATGACGGGATGACGGCGCCGTGCAGCCCTATCCGCGTGCGTGTTGCGCGGACACTTCCTGCAGGTCGAGATCGCGTTCGAGCGCGTGCAGCATTTCGTCGTGGATGCGGCCCGAACGGTGCAGGCGCAACAATTCGGCGCGCCCGGCCCTGATCGCGGCCAGCACGACATCGTAGTGCGCGGTGCGCACTTCCGCCGGGTACGCCGGCTCGTCCTTCGCCCGCTCGGTCAACTCCGCGCGATACGTGTACTGCTCGAGCAGGCGCGGATGGATCACGACCCCGTTCTCGTCGCGCACGAGCGGCTGGATCGCCGCGAGTTGCGCGGCCTCGACGTACGCCCACGTCTGCGGCTCGGTCAGGTGGTGCGCCGCGCGTTCTTCGCGCTGCGGCAGGCGCAGCAGCCGGATCAGCGGCCCGATCGTCGTGCCCTGCAGCAGCACGGTGACGAGGATCACCGCGAACGACGCGACCAGGATCACGTCGCGACCGGGCATCGCCTCGGGCAACGACAGCGCGATTGCCAGCGTGACGACGCCGCGCATCCCGGCCCAGCTCATGATCGTCGCGGCCTTCCAGTCCGGCGCCTCGCCGCGCCGCGCGATCCCCCGCACCGGCCACTTCAGCGCCTCGACCGCATAGATCCACACGAAGCGCGACACGATCACCGCCGCCAGCACCGCGAACATCGGCGGCACCATCGTCGCGAGCACCTGCTCGAAGCCGCCGAGCCGGTGGATCGCACCGCGCAGCGACAGCCCGATCAACACGAACACCATCGCTTCGAGCAGGAACACGATGACCTGCCAGAACGCGGTGCCGCGCGTGCGCACGGCCGCCGAGAACACCTCGTGCTGATGCCAGCCGACGATCATGCCGGCCGTGACGGTGGCGATCACGCCGGATACCTCGACCATTTCGCCCGCGATATAGGCGATCCAGCCGGTGATCACCGCGACGGTGATCACGAGATAGTCGTCGTCGAGCTGCTTCAGGAACCACACGACGAGCTTGCCGACCACGAAGCCGATCGCCACGCCGCCGAGCCCGAGCTCCGCGAAGCGCACGACCGCGTGCTCGAGGCTGAACGCGCCGGTGAGCGCGGCCGCAACCGCGAAGCGGAACAGCACGAGGCCGGCCGCATCGTTCAGCAGGCTCTCGCCTTCGAGCAGCACCATCAGCCGGCGCGGCAGCGCGACGCGTTCGAGCACGGCCTTCGCGGCAACGGCGTCGGGCGGCGACACGATCGCGCCGAGCGCGAAGCACGCGGCCCACGGCAGCGACGGCGCCACCCAGTGCACAGCGAAGCCGACCGCGAACGTCGTGAACACGACCGCGCCGATCGCCAGCAGCAGGATGCCGCCGACGTTGCGCTTGAACTCCTCCCACACCGAGAAGTACGCGCCGTCCATCAGCAGCGGCGGCAGGAACACCAGCAGCACCAGTTCGGGATCGAGATCGATCGGCGGCAGGCCGGGGATGAACGCGATGCCGATGCCGCCGATCAGCAGCGCGGCCGCAGGCGGCAGCCGCAGCCGCTTGGCGAGGCATTCGAGCGCGACGATCGCGAGAAATGACAACAAAACCAGCTTGAATGCCGAGACGGGAGACATGAATCGACCTCGTGAAGAATGAATTCGCGCTTTCCGGCGTCGTACCCCGGTCGGCAGTTTCGCGCGATTACATCACGAGGCGAGTCCCGTAGTCGAGCGTGTTCCGGCAGCCCGCCACGCGACGCGGGCACGATCCGGACACGATCCGGGCGCGATGCGAGCCCGGCGGGGCCCGGCGCCGGCCCGCTGCGCGCGACGCCATGAAAAACGGCACGCGGGCCGGCCTTGCGCCCGCCCGCGTGCCGTCGCGGCACCGCGCATCCCGCCCCGCGTTACCGGCGCCGCACGACCATCAGCCGCGGCTCGGTCATGTCCTCGATCGCGTAGCGGATCCCTTCGCGGCCGAGGCCCGAATCCTTCACGCCGCCGTACGGCATGTTGTCGACGCGGAACGACGGCACGTCGTTGATCACGACGCCGCCGACTTCCAGCTCGTCCCACGCGCGCTGCGCATGCGTGAGCGAATCGGTGAACACGCCGGCCTGCAGCCCGAAGTCGCTGTCGTTCACGCGGGCGAGCGCATCGTCGAACCGGTCGAACTTCTCGAGGATCGCGACGGGGCCGAACGCCTCCTTCCGGTACAGGTCCTGCTCATGCCCGACGTTTTCCAGCAGCGTCGCTTCGAACATCGCGCCGTCGACCTTGCCGCCCGCGACGATCTTCGCGCCCGCCGCGACGGCCGCGTCCATCCATCCCGACAGCCGGCGCGATTCGGATTCGGAAATCATCGGCCCGACGAACGTCGACGGATCCTTCGGATCGCCCATCTTCAGCGAACGCGTCTTTGCGATCAGCTTCTCGCGCAGCGCGTCGTACAGATCGGCATGGACGAGGATCCGCTGCACGCCGATGCAGCTCTGGCCCGACTGGTAGTACGCGCCGAACGCGAGGCGCTCGACCACGTAGTCGAGCCGGTCGCGTTGATCCGCGTCGACGATCGCGGCCGCGTTGCCGCCGAGCTCCAGCACGACTTTCTTCTTGCCGGCCTTTTCCTTCAGCGCCCAGCCGACGGCCGGCGACCCCGTGAACGACAACAGCTTGAAACGCTCGTCGGTCGTGAACAGGTCGGCGCCGTCGCGATGCGCGGGCAGCACCGAGAATGCGCCCTTCGGCAAGTCGGTTTCGGCGAGTACCTCGCCGATGATCAGCGCGCCGATCGGCGTGCGGCTCGCAGGCTTCAGCACGAACGGACAGCCGGCCGCGAGCGCGGGCGCGACCTTGTGCGCGGCGAGGTTCAGCGGGAAGTTGAACGGCGAGATGAACGAGCACGGGCCGACCGGCACGCGCTTCGTGTAGCCCGTATAGCCCTGCGCGCGCGCGGAGATCTCGAGGTTGATGATCTCGCCGTCGATGCGCACCGACTCCTCGGACGCCACGCGGAACGTGTCGATCAGCCGCGTCACTTCGCCCTTCGAATCGTTGATCGGCTTGCCGGCCTCGATGCACAGCGCCTCGGCCAGCTCGTCGAAGCGCTCGCGAAACCGCGCGACGCAATGATCGAGCACGGCCTGCCGCTTGTAGGCCGGCATCTCGCGCATCGGCTTCGCGGCATCGACGGCCGCGGCGATCGCCGCATCGATCGCCTTCGCGTCGGCCAGCGCGACGCGCGTGGCGACCTTGCCGCTGAACTTGTCGGTCACCTCCAGATCGGTGTTCGCGTAGACGGCTTCGTTGGCGAGGTAGTACGGATAGGTTTCCTTCAACATGGAACGACTCCTTCCTGTGAACGGGAATTCAAAGTTGCGCCGACAGGCGCTTGATCTCGCGGTTCAGCACGCGCTCGTTGTCGGAATAGTCGATCGGCACGTCGATCACGTGCACGCCCGACGTCGAGAAACACTCGCGCAGCAGCGGCTCGAGATCGTCGGCCGATTCGACGCGGTGCCCGTGCGCGCCGTAGCTTCGCGCATACGACACGAAATCGGGGTTCTGCAGCGTCATCGCGAAATCGGGGAAATTCATGTTCTCCTGCTTCCAGCGGATCATCCCGAAGGCGTCGTCGCGCAGGATCATCACGACGATGTCGAGCTTCAGGCGCACCGCCGTTTCGAGCTCCTGAGAATTCATCATGAAGCCGCCGTCGCCGCACACGGCGATCACCTTGCGCTGCGGGTGCACGATCTTCGTCGCGATTGCCGACGGCAGGCCGGCGCCCATCGACGCGAGCGCGTTGTCGAGCAGCAGGGAATTCGGCTCGTGCGCGCGCCAGTAGCGCGCGAACCAGATCTTGTACATCCCGTTGTCGAGACAGACGATGCCGTCGACCGGCAGCGCGTTGTAAAGATCGTTGACGATCCGCACCGGGTACATCGGGAAGCGCGGATCGTGCTGGCCCTTCTCCAGGTGGGCGTCGAAATGCGCCTTGATCATCGTGAAGCGCGAGAAATCCCAGTGCGGCTGCGGTGCGAGCGCCTCCTTCATCTGCCACACCGCGTTCGCGATGTCGCCGACCACCTCGATCTGCGGGAAGTAGACGGGATCGACCTGCGCGCCGAGGAAGTTCACGTGGATCACGGTCTTGTCGTCGGTACGCATGAAGAACGGCGGCTTCTCGATCACGTCGTGGCCGACGTTGATGATGCAGTCCGCATGCTCGATCGCGCGGTGGACGAAATCGCCGTCGGACAGCGTCGCGTTGCCGAGCCACAGCGGGTGCGTCTCGTCGATCACGCCCTTGCCCATCTGCGTCGTGAAGAACGGGATGCCCGTCTTGTCGACGAATTCGAGCAGCATCTTGCAGGTGGTCTTGCGGTTGCCGCCCGCACCGATCATCAGCAGCGGATGGCGCGCGGCCTGGATCGCGTCGACCGCATGCGCGATCGCCTTTTCCTCCGCCACCGGCCGCCGGCTGTAGCTGCGCGGGATCGGCTTGCCGTCGCCCTCCTCGTGCGCGATGTCTTCCGGCAGCTCGAGGTGCGCGGCGCCCGGACGCTCCTCCTCCGCGCGGCGGAACGCCTCGCGCACGGCCGACGGGATGTTGCCGATCGACACGATCTGCCGCGTGAACTTCGTGAGCGGCTGCATCATGTCGACCACGTCGACGATCTGGAAGTGGCCCTGCTTGCTGGACTTGATCGGCTTCTGCCCGGTGATCATCAGCATCGGCATCCCGCCGAGCTGCGCATACGCGGCGGCCGTCACGAAGTTCGTCGCGCCGGGCCCGAGCGTGGCGATACACACGCCGGTACGGCCCGTCAGGCGGCCATAGGTGGCGGCCATGAACCCTGCCGCCTGCTCGTGCCGGGTCAGCACGAGCTTGATCTTCGATCGCCGCAGCGATTCGAGCAGATCGAGGTTTTCTTCGCCGGGAATGCCGAACACGTACTCGACGCCTTCGGCTTCCAGCGCCTTCACGAACAGATCCGATGCTTTCATGGGGGACTCTCGGTTGATGCCGCCTGCCCGGCCTACGGACACGCAGCGTTCAGAACGCGCGCCGGCCTACGGCACGCGGACGCTTTACCTACTGGACACAAACCACGGCACTGCCCGCCGCGCAACGAGCGATGCGCGGCGGCGCCTCCGGATAGCGGAGGACAAACGGATCCGCCCGCGCGCGGCAAGCGCGCACGGGCGGCAAAGACGTGATTGATTGTAGACGGATTCGCAGAACTCCGACTTCGGCCGAATGGCCATTTGGCACGCAAACGAAGCGGGCAGCCCTAATGTAGCGGCTACCGAATAGCCCGATCCAACCCGACCCATCTGTGAACCATGGTTGACATACCGCAATCAATGCCCTACAGTGCGCCTACGTTCAGCATCCGGACCACCGACGTCTTCGACGCATGGTTTGCCGGCCTGCGGGATCGCGTCGCGAAGCGCCGCATCCAGGCACGCATCGACCGCCTGTCGATGGGCAATCCGGGCGACTGGAAATCCGCGGGCTCGCCGGTCGTCGAAATGCGGATCGACCACGGCCCCGGTTATCGCGTCTACTACGTCCGGCGCGGAACGATCTGGGTCATCCTGCTCTGCGGCGGCGATAAATCGACGCAACAGGCCGACATACGCGCCGCGCACGCGATGCTCGCGCACCTCGACATGGAGTAATCGATGGACAAGATCAGCACCCGGCCGTGGGATTCGGCCGACCATCTGAAGACCGAAGACGACATGGCCGACTACTTCGAAGCGTGCCTGCAGGAAGCCGGCGACGATCCGGCCTTCATCGCGCACGCGCTCGGCGTGATCGCACGCGCACGCGGCATGTCGCAGGTCGCGCGCGACGCGGGCCTGTCGCGCGAAGGGCTGTACAAGGCGCTGTCGCACGACGGCAACCCGAGCTTCGGCACCATCCTGAAGGTCATCAAGGCGCTCGGCCTGCAACTGCACGGCGCAAAAGCGCACGCATGACGCGCGGGCGCGGCCCGTCGCTCCCTCCGCGCCCTCCCGCGATATCCGTGGCCGCGTCAATGCGGCCAGCCGGCTGCCCAGCGCGGCACCAGCGACACGAGATACAACCCGAGCCCGATCAGCCCGCCGACCAGCGTGCCGTTGATGCGGATGTATTGCAGGTCCTTGCCGATGTTCAGCTCGATCTGCCGCGACATCTCGCGCGCATCCCAGTTGCGCACCGTGTCGCGGATATGGCGCATCAGGAAATCCGCGAAATCCGGCGCCATCTCGTGCACCGCCTTCTCGACATGCTCGTTCAGCGACGCGCGCAATGCCGGACTCTCCGCCAGCCGCGCACCGAGCCAGCCGCCGAGCGTCGCGGCCTGCCGGTGCAGCGCCGAATCGGGGCGCGCGAGATCGGCCTTCAGCCACGCGCGCAACTGATCCCACAAGTCGCGGACATACTCGTTGAACGCGGCGCCGTCGCGAACGTAACGCCTGATCTCCTCGCCCTTCGCGATGAACGCGGGATCGTGCTTCAACCGCTCGGTCAGCCGCACGACCGTCCGGTCGAAGCGCTGCCGCAGTTCGTGCTCGGGGTCCGCCGCCACGCCCTCCAGCACGCGGCTCACCGCGCTCGCGAGCATCCGCGCGCCGTTCTCGCCGAACCACTGCGTCGGCATGATCTTCTCGACCTTCGGGTACTGCGTCTTCAGCCATTCGACGATGAAGCCCGCGATCACCTCGCGGTTTTCTTCCTTGTCGAGCACGTCGACCACCTGTTCGATCGCGTCGTCGAGCAGCACCTGGTGGCGGCCGTCCTTCGTCAGCGTGTCGAGGATCGCGCCGGCCGATTGCGACAGGTCGACCCGGTCGATCACCGCGCGAAACGCATCGTGGACGAACGACTGGATCCGCGCGTCGTCGGTCATGTCGAGCGCGAAACTCATCAGCTTCGTCACGTAGCCGCCGAGCGCGTCAGTGTTTGCCGGTTCGCCGAGCCAAGCGCCGAGTTTCTGCGCGGGATCGTGCTGGCGGATCTGCGCGGCGAGCGCGTCGGGGCCGAGGAACTTCTCGCGCACGAACACCGCGAGGTTGTCGGCGATCTTGTCCTTGTTCTTCGGAATGATCTCGGTATGACGCGACACGAACGGGATCGGCACACGGCGGAACAGGGCGACGACCGCGAACCAGTCGGCGAGCGCGCCGACCATCGCGGCTTCGGCCACGGCCTTGAAGCCGTCGACCCACGGGCCACGCGGCAGCAGGATCGTCGTGACGAACACCGCGACGGCGGCCAGCAGCAGCCACAGCGCGCGGCGCTTGCTGCGTTTCAGTTCGAGGGCTTTGTCTGGCGTCATGGCGGCAGGCGAATCGGCGATGCCGCTAATATCCCCGATTTCGCACCGGCCGACAAACGCGCGGCATGAAACGCGACGGCCCCGCGCGACCGCCACCGGGCAAAACGTCACCCGCCGCGTCGTGCAATCGTCCGGCAAGCGCGCGGCTGGCGACGTCGTCGCCGACGCCATCCGTCCACCGCGCCCGCCATACTCGCCGCGCCTGCCGCCGTTACAGGAACGTCTTCAAATTCACCGCAGGATCGGCGAGCTTCACCGGATCGGGCACCGCCCCGGCCGCGATCAGCCGGCGCGATGCGCCGATGTCGCGCCCCTGGTTCGCCGCGGCCACCGCGACGATCCTGCCGTCGTCCCCCAGCCCGAACACCGTGAACGGCCCGTCCGCCGGATCGCCGCGCACGACGATCGTGCGTTCGCTGCCGAACAACCCGAGCATCTGCAGGTTGCAGTCGTACTGATCGGACCACAACCACGGCAGCTCGGCATAGGTTTCGTCGGCGCCGAGCAGGTTCGCCGCCGCGACGGCCGGCTGGTTCTCGGCCACCTGCCACGATTCGATCCGCACGTGACGCCCGAGCAACGGATTGAAGTGCATCGTCACCTCGCCCGCCGCGAAGATCGCGGGATCGACCGTACGGCAGCCCGCGTCGACGCGAATCCCGTTGTCGACATCGAGCCCCGCTGCCTGCGCGAGCTCGACATTCGGCACCACCCCGATGCCGACCACGACGAGATCGGCCGGCACGTCGCCACGATCGGTCTCGACGATCGCGCCGCCGCCCGGCGCGCGACGGATCGCGCGCGGCAGCGTCGCCATCCGGAAGACCACGCCGCGCGCGTCGTGCAGCCGATGCGCATACGCGCCGACGACTTCCGGCAACGCGCGCTGCAGCAGGCGCGGCGCCGGATCGATCACCGTCACGTCGCAACCGAGCTGGCGCGCCGCCGCCGCGACCTCGAGGCCGATGAAACCGCCCCCGAGCACCGCCACGCGGCGCCCCGGCGCGAGCTGCGCGCGCAACGCACGCGCATCGTCGACCGTGCGGACGTAATGCGGCGCGACGCCTTCGTCGATCTCCCCGCCAAACGTGCGCACCCGCGAGCCCGTCGCCAGCACGAGCCGCGCATAAGGCAGCGTCGTGCCGTCGTCGAGCCGCACGCGCAATGCGTCGCGCTCGATCGCGTCGACGCGCGTGCCGAGCCGCAGCTCGATGCGCTGCGCGTCGTACCACGCGGCATCGCGCACGAACGCACGCTGCTCGCCGCCCTCGCTCAGCAGCGCATCCTTCGACAGCGCGGGCCGGTCGTACGGCAGCTCGCGTTCCGCGCCGATCATCACGATGCGCGCCGCGGCGTCGCGTTCGCGCAGCGCTTCGGCCGTGCGCCGCGCCGCATGGCCGGCGCCGACGATCACGAACGGATCAGCCGACATTGACTTCCACCTGCCCGTCGACGATCCGGATCGGATAGGTACGCACCGGCTCCGTGATGGGCGCGCATTTCGGCGCGCCCGTGCGAATGTCGATCAGCCCCTGGTGCAGCGGGCATTCGACGCAGCCGTCCTCCACATAACCCTCGGACAGCCGCGCATGGCCGTGCGTGCAGAGATCGTGCATCGCGAACAGTTCGTCGCCGATCCGGAACACGGCGACCGGCTTCTGGCCGGCGACGCGCGCCGCCGGTTCGTCTTCGGAGAATTCGTCGAAAGCGCCGAGCGGATGCCACTCGGCGAGCGTTGCTTCAGTCATGACTGTTCCTTGCTTCCGTATCAGATCGGGGTCGCGAGCAGCGTCTGCACGCGCGACGTGTCGTAGATCACCCGCTTGGTCTTGTAGCGCAGCCCGTCCGGCGTGCGCACGACCGTGTCGTAGTACTTGCCGGCCTGGTACACGTTCGACTCGCCGTTGCTGCGCGTCTGCACGACGACGTAGTTGCTCTCGGTGTCGATCTCGCCGTCACGTTGCGCGACGATCGTCAGGCCCGACGTCATGTGCCGGTACGTATGCTCTTCGTAGATGTTCGCGTGCCGCAGCGACACCACGCGGTCGCGCAGCATCCGCTGGTTCGTGCAGTGGACGATCCCGACCGGCAGCCCGAGGTCGGCGTTCTCCTTCGGCACGATTTCGTACGTGCAGTCCTCGGTGAACATCGTCGGCCACTCCTCGAGCCGGTTGTTGTCGAGATGCCCGATATAGCGGTTCTGGAGCATGTAAATCTCGAACCACGTCTTCATGTCTTCCGTCAGGTTTTCCATCGTTCCGCGCTCCCGCTTCAATAGCCCATCAGCTTCTGGTAGCCGACCCAGAACTTGCGGATCAGGCTTTCGGTGATCACCGTGTCCTGCTGGTCCGGATTGCCGCGCGACATCTCGATCACCGACGTCGCGTCGCCGTCGCGCACCGTGCCGCGCTGCACGAGCTCGGTCGCCTCCGTGTCCTCCATCGAGATATAGCCGGCCGGCCCGACGAGGTTCGCCTGCTTGATGCGCAGCGCGCGCAGCTCGGGCGTATCGTCCGCGTAGCCGAAGAAGTGGAAGATCAGCTCGAAGTTGTCGGGGCCCTTCGGCAGGATCTGGCGTGCGACCAGCGTGTTGTGGATCTGCTGGATCACGAGCTGCGGGAAGATCGGCTGGATATGGTTCGTGCAGTCCTCGTCGTATTCCGACACGAGATCGAGAATCGATTCGTCTTCCAGATGGAAGCCCTCGTCGAACGAGCGAATGTTCTGCTGCTTGTACGCGGCCGACGTATCGTCGCCCGTCTTCGTCACCGTGATGATGCTGTGCAGCCCGTGGTTCGCATCCGGAATCGAGCGCGCCTTCATCCCGACGCGGAAGATGTTGAAGGTCGTATGGAACAGGTGCAGCATGCTCGCGTGATACGGGTCCTTCACGTTCTCCATGTACAGCTTCCAGTTCGACTTCGAATACTGGCGCGTGCAGCCGAGATACTCGATCGGCTTGTGGAAGATCCGGTCGATCCACGGGCGCATCTGCTCGCCGAGGTAGTCGGGCAGCGGCATCACGTCGTCGCTGAAGGTGGCGAACACGAGCCCGCGATAGCTGTCGACACGCAGCTTGCGCAGCCCGTGCTGCTTCGGATCGAAGTCGGCCGGCATCCCGGACATCCCCTTCTGGCCGCGCCGGAACGGCACGCCCAGCAGGTTGCCCGCGTTGTCGAAGCTCCACTGGTGATACACGCACGTATGCGAGCTCGCGTTGCCGCGCGACTTGCGGCACACCTGCGCGCCACGGTGCGCGCAGCGGTTCACCCACGCGGAAAGCGCGCCGTCCTCCGTGCGCGTGACGACCACCGGCGTATCGCCGACGAACGTGCTCTTGAAATCGCCGGCGTTCGGGATTTCCGCTTCCAGCGCGACGAAGTTCCACGTCGGGCCGCGAAAGATGCGTTCCTGCTCGCGTTCGTAGACGGCCTGCGAGCTGAACACCTTGTACGGCACGCGCGAGCCGTCGTCGTGCGGAAAGCTCACGTCGGACGCGTTGTCGCGCGCGGCGAACACGACGGGCGATTCTGTCTGCTCCATGTCGGACTCCTTGTGGTTCCGTTTCATTAACAAGATGGAGTCCATTTTTGAAAGGCTAATATTCGCCGTCTATCCGGAAAGTGCGATTGCGGCGGCGCAATATCCACTTTCGGCGGATTTCTGAGCTAGCATGACGGCACACACGACCCTGCGCACGATCGCGACCCATTCATCGGATCGAAGCGCGCGTCGCTCATACAAAGGCTGAGGCCCATGTCCCCAACGTCGTTCGAGCCGCTCGCGCTGCGCGCGCACCGGCTGTTCGAATCCCGCGATCTCGACGAGACGCGCGAGCGGATCTCGCGCGTGATGCAGCCGCATGCGCTGCTGCCGACCGGCCGCACGCACGGCGCGTCGCACATGGATTTCGTCAGGCTCGGCGGGCTCGGGATCGGCACGATCGCATTCGGCGACGCGATGCGCGTGCAGGTCGACGCGGTCGACGGCTACTACCTGCTGATGTTCTGCCTGTCCGGCCAGGCCGAGGTGCGCGCGATGGGGCGGCAGCTCGGCGTCGACGGCCAGACCGGCGTGCTGTGCGCGCCCGGCGAGCGCTTCGACGCGGTGCTGTCGGCCGATTGCGAGCAATTCGTGCTGCGCATCGACGCGGCGACGGTCGGCTCGCTGACGGGCGACCCGCGCGCGACGCTCGACCCGGTGCTGCACGTCAGCGACGCCGCGCTCGCCGCGTGGCGCCAGCAACTGATGCTCGTCGCACGCTCGCCCGAGCTGCTCGAGCGCGCGAACGCGAACCCGCGCGTCGCGTCGCAGCTCGAGCACCTGCTGATCGACCTGCTGATCGAAGGCCACCCGCCGTCCGTGCTGCACGCCTCGCACCGCGACCCGGCGCCGGGCTTCGTGCGGCGCGCACAGGAGTTCGTGAACGCGCACTACGCGCAGCCGCTGCAACTCGCCGATATCGTCCAGGCCGCCAACGTGCCGGAACGGACGCTGCGCGACGCGTTCCTGCAGTTCCGGGGAATGAGCCCGATGCAGTACCTGCGCGCGACGCGGCTCGACCATGCGCGCGAGCTGCTGCGCGGCGCGGCGTCCGACCGGCGGATCGCCGATGTCGCGCTCGATTGCGGGTTTACACACCTTGGCCGGTTCGCGATCGCGTATCGGGAAAAGTTTGGTGAATCGCCGTCGGAAACGCTCGACGTGAAGCGATAGCGGCGCGTTCGCTGGTGCGGCCGGTAGCTTGTGGCTTGTGGCTTGTGGCTTGTGGCTTG